>CAJUPI010000045.1 GCA_910588125.1 uncultured Lachnospiraceae bacterium | reverse complement strand
GGTTCAGGTCCGTGTGGTAGCAATACCTTGTGGGTTCGACTCCCATCTTCTGCAGCAGGCAGCTCAGAATCATTCTTAAATGTTTGATTTTGAGCTGTTTTTCTTTTCTAAAATTATACCCTCAGTGGACAAGGGAACACACGGTTCAGCGCCGTAGATACGTCCTGACGCAAACTCGCACTGGAATGTGGCTGCAAAAGCAGCCATCTTTCTTTGCGCGTAGTACGCATCCACGCAGAATGTTTTTGTATTAGTAGGAAACATATCTTATGATGCGATCTCTTATAAAGCAAAAAACGCTGCCTCAAACAGGCAGCGCATATGCTTCTAAATGCCATTTCTTATGCCACTTTGCTCTTGGCCAACTCAGCCAGTTTAGCAAATCCCTCTGCATCATTGATTGCCATATCCGACAATACCTTACGGTTCATCTCCACACCAGCCAGCTTAAGTCCATACATAAACTTGCTATAGGACAGGCCATTGATTCTGGCTGCCGCATTAATCCGGGCAATCCACAGCTGACGGAACTGTCTCTTTCTCTCCTTCCGTCCAGCATAGGAGCTGGTCAATGCTCTCATCACTGACTGCTTCGCGATTCTATACTGTTTGGAACGGGCGCCTCTGTAACCTTTCGCCAGCTTCAGGACCCTGTTATGTTTCTTCTTTGCGTTCATACCGCCTTTAATTCTTGCCATCGGTTCTTCCTCCTTCTCTCACAGTTTTACAGGTACGGCAAAATCTTCTTCATCACCTTTGCGTTGGTGGCATCGGTAATGATATCTTTACGGAGATTTCTTTTTCTCTTAGTAGATTTCTTTGTCAAAATATGGGACTTATATGCTTTACTTCTTACCAGTTTGCCAGTACCGGTCTTTTTAAAACGCTTCGCAGCCGCTCTGCTTGTCTTTAACTTAGGCATGATATTTCCTCCTTAATCTTCGCTTCTCATTTACTTTTTCGCAGACAAAAACATGACCATGGTTCTTCCCTCAACCTTGGAAGGTTTATCAACAACCGCAATATCCTTCAGATTCTCCGCGAAATCATCCAGGATATACCTGGACTTGGACATATGCGCCATCTCGCGGCCGCGGAAACGAAGGGTCACCTTGACCTTATCTCCCTTCTCCAGGAACTTGCGTGCAGCACCCATCTTGGTGTTCAAATCATTGGTGTCAATGTTGGGAGACAGCCGCACTTCCTTGACCTCGATCACTCGCTGCTTTTTCTTGGCTTCTTTTTCCTTTCTCGCCAGTTCATAACGATACTTGCCGTAATCGATAATCTTACAAACCGGCGGCTTCGCCGTCGGAGCAATCT
This sequence comes from uncultured Lachnospiraceae bacterium, assembly GCA_910588125.1. GTDB lineage: Bacteria > Bacillota > Clostridia > Lachnospirales > Lachnospiraceae > Brotaphodocola. The sequence goes on along the minus strand of CAJUPI010000045.1, from coordinate 24,745 downwards.
TCACCAGGTCCAGTTCCGCCTCCAAAGCCAGCTTATAAGCCTCTCTGGCTGACATGATCCCCAGCTGCTGCCCATCCTCGCCAATCAACCGAACTTCCTTATCTCTAATCTGTTCGTTAATCATTAACTCGCTAATTGTCGTACACCTCCATCTTTCAAGATAAAACATGATCTGCTTTCCTGCACAAAAAAAGTAGATAGAATTACTCTATCCACCCTCTGAAAAATCACTGGGAACGCACGGACTCCCGATCATTTGTCTGTGCCTCTCCGCTATGAACCCGGGTCACTTACTCGTGCCAAGGTGAGGTGGATACCTACTTTCCTGTCTGCTGCTCTCACAGCACTTAGTACTATACTCTTCAATGGCCAAAATGTCAAGAGTTTTTTCATTTTATTCTGATTTTTACAAAATACCCCCCCCCAGGATTTTTCTTCCAGATCTACACTAAAGATACAGTTTTGGAAAACAATAGATACTGTCATCTCTTGATTGTGATTTTGTATATTACTATAATTAGTGGCATAGGTTCAGTGAACTACCACAAGTATGCCAGGAGAGGAGGTTTTGTTGAAAATCTATACATATGGCGGTTCAGAACCGAACACCTTCTGGTTTTACTATTTGTGATGCCATTTTCTGTTCATTGAACTGTAAAGGTTTTACTATTGCCGAAGTAAATCTAGGAGGAACTCGTATGAAAAAATGTTTTAAGCAGTATAAACAGGTAGTAAGCACTGTCCTGGTTACACTGATGGCATTGCAGCCTCTGGGATCCCTGTCCGCTATCGCAGCGACAAATTATGATCCGGATTATGTGGATGCAATTGTAGATGAGGATACTGAGTGGGAAAGCTTCTTTTCTGCACGGAAAGCTACTCCGTCCGGCTGGCAGGCAACGCGTGTTACCATCGAAAAGGAAAGTGATACGGTAGATGCCAGTGCCGATTACACGATTCATGGTTATGTTGATCTTGTTGCCGCCAGCGGCAGTAACTGGAGTATTGCATCTATGTCTAATGCCGATGCATCCGATCTGGCAGGCTGGATTAAAGTAGATCATAAGGGTCTGTTCACAGAAGATCCTCAGGTAACCGTGGATTTAAAGGGAAACTTTGATATTCAGGGCACTATTACCGATACCCCCTCTTCAGAACCATATGAAGTAGTGGTTTCTATTGATGATGACCTGACTTTAAGAGATTCCATTCTGGTAACTGTAAACAGTGAGATCGATCCATCTAAGCAAGCTTACTTCCAAAATCCGGCCGGAGAAGAAAGTGCGGGACTTGTCCTCCGACCAAATCAGAGTGACGCCTGGACACTGGTACTCACTCCCAATGCAACGGGTAACATTTCTGATGTTATTTACCGTTCGGATGATGAAAAGATAGCTCTCGTTTCATCCAAAGACGGCGTTGCAGAAGTAGTGATTCAGGGAATCGCAATTGGCGAGACTGACATCCATGCTTACTTCTCAAATAATACAGAAGAGCCGATTGCAACTCTTCATGTAACTGTAATTGCCGAAACCGATAAGGCTCTTTTCGATATGATCGATAATCGCCTCTGGAAAGGCAATAAAGCATCGGCTCATCTGTCCTTGTTCCCCGGTGCAGGAAATATTTCTGATGTGGTCTATCAGGCAAAGGACGAGAATGTTATTGCCGTTCTTGCCGGCGATGGCACAGAAGAGGTGACCCTCGAAGCCGTAGGAAGCGGAATTACCGAGCTGCAGGCTTATTTTAAGGATAATATGGAGCAGCCTATCGCGACGATTTCCGTCATGGTAGAAGATGCTGTCCTGACTCTTTCTAATGATATTCTGACGATTAAGCCAGGGGAAGAAGCAACCACCACCTTATCTGCCGCATTAAAGTTAGGCGAAAACAGCTGGATGACCGTTGAGGACGTTCTTTTCTGTATCGGCCACAATTACAGCCCGGATACGGACGGCGGTGTTCTGAATGCTTTTACTTATGATGATGTAACCGGTGAGATCACCGTATTAGGCGGAAATACCGGTAATGTTACCATTACCTTCTATCTGGAAAATTCCAAAGTGGATCTTCATGTAACCGTTTATGAGCCACAGGAAGAAATAACCGTCACCGAAGGCAAGCCTGCTGTCAATGTCGACAATGCTGATACTGTGCTTCCGGACGTTCCGGCAGATCTGCCGGAGGGTCAGGATCCGGAACAGCTGGTAGCAGACACACATGCTGCTGCAGCAGAAGCTCTGGATAATATTGTTGCCAATAAGGAGGTTGCTAAAGAAGGCTCCACCAGTTTGAATCTAGATGGCGCTAAGCCTTCCGACTTCAATCCGGACATTCCGGATATTGACGGAACTGTCTATCCTCTGCAGACCGTACAGAGTGTAGAGATGGACTATAGCACTGATGAAAACGGTCTGTATGTACCGGTTGTCAAGAAGGTAAGCTATGATATCAGCCTGTACTGGAAACCGGCGCATCTTGCTGATAATGAAAACGTAACCGGAATGCCTCTGAACAATGTAAGTAAGGGACGCTTCACCTTCCGGATTCCCGTTCCGTCCAACATCGGCGATAACAGCTACGCAAATCTGAAACACGAAAATGATCGCGTAAAACAGTACGTGATTGACAAATCAGTCGCTGGCAATTTCTTTATTGAAGTGACTGTAACCCATTTCAGTCTCTTTGAGCTTGAATTCACCAATGAGCGCATCCACACCGGCAGCGGTGGTGGCGGTGGTGGCGGCGGCAACCGTACATCCGGTACCGGTGTTGCCAATCTCTCCGGAAGCTGGATTCTGGATGCCAATCAGAGATGGTGGTTCTCTCTTACAAACGGCGGCTATCCGGCAAACAGCTGGGGACGCATCAACAACAAGTGGTATTACTTTGACGCAACCGGTTATATGATGACTGGCTGGGTTTCCGTTGCCGGCAAATGGTACTTCTTGCAGCCGACAGGCGATATGATAGAGAACAACTGGTATCTCTATAACAACCAGTGGTACTGGCTGGGAGCTGACGGCGCTATGTATGCCAATCAGTGGCTCCAGTATAATAATAACTGGTATTACTTAAGTGCCGACGGTACTATGGCAGTCAGCACCACGACTCCTGACGGCTATACCGTAAATGCCGATGGCGTTTGGGTACAGTAATTCTTTTTAAAAAGCTTTAGGAAAAACAGGTTCAAAATTAAAACTTCGGCAATGAGGGCCTCTGCATTTTATGCAGAGGCTCTTTTATTTCCGCAAGCAAATGAGCTGGCTGGCGACTTTTTGTGTTCTGCCGCTTATATTCTGCCGCCTGAGAATCCATTTCAAAATCCCTTTTTATGAAAAAGCAGATGCCTGCAATTGAAAAATCCTCTTACTTATATTATACTAAAATTTACACAACATTTCAGAAACGGAGCAAACATATGATATTATCTTGCAATCGCATCAGCAAAGCCTTCGGTACCGATCAAATTCTGTCCGAAGTATCCTTTCATATAGAAGATCACGAAAAGACGGCTATCGTCGGCATCAACGGCGCCGGCAAATCCACCCTGCTCAAGATCATCGTGGGCGAGTTGGCCGCCGACAGCGGAGAAGTCACTCTCTCCAAGAACAAGACTATGGGCTACCTCGCCCAGCATCAAGATTTAGAAAGCGGCCGTTCTCTCTATGAAGAGCTGCGCGAAGTTAAGCGCCCGGTCATCGAAATGGAACAGCAACTCCGCACCCTGGAGCTGCAGATGAAGGACGCCTCCGGCGAAAGGCTGGAACAGATGCTTTCTGCCTACAGCCGCTTAAACCACACCTTCGAGCTGGAAAACGGCTACGCCTGGCAGAGTGAAATCGTTGGTGTTCTCAAAGGGCTCGGCTTTTCCGAAGAAGAATTTGACAAACCAATCTCAACTTTATCCGGTGGCCAAAAGACGCGAATCTCCTTAGGAAAACTGCTTTTATCCCGTCCGGATATTATTCTGTTGGACGAGCCCACCAACCATCTTGATATGGAATCCATTGCCTGGCTGGAGAGCTATCTGAAAAGCTACGATGGCGCTGTCATCATCGTCGCCCATGACCGCTATTTCTTAAACCGTGTTGTCGGCAAAATCATAGAGCTGGAGCAAGGCCGCTGCAGCGTCTATCTCGGCAACTACACCGCCTACAGTGAAAAGAAGGCCATGCTGCGGGCCGCCCAGCTGAAAGCATGGATGAACCAGCAGCAGGAGATCCGCCACCAGGAAGAGGTCATCACCAAATTAAAGTCCTTCAACCGGGAAAAATCCATCAAACGCGCGGAAAGCCGGGAAAAAATGCTTGCCAAGATTGATATTTTAGAAAAACCGGCCGAGATCCGTGACGAGATGCGCATTGAGCTGGAACCCAATATTTTAAGTGGCAATGATGTACTGACTATCCGCAATCTTGGCAAATCGTTTGGCAGCAACCACTTGTTTTCCCATGTGGATATCGATATCAAACGAGGCGAACGCGTAGCTCTGATCGGCAACAACGGCACTGGCAAGACTACCATTTTAAAACTGATCAACGGTATGCTGCCCGCTGACAGCGGCACGATCACTTTAGGCTCAAAGGTCCACATCGGCTACTACGACCAGGAACATCATGTCCTTCATATGGAAAAGACAGCCTTCGAGGAGGTCCAGGATGCCTATCCGAATCTGACCAACACCCAGGTCCGCAACATTCTTGCCGCATTTTTATTTACCGGCGATGATGTGTTTAAACGCATATCTGATTTAAGCGGCGGCGAGCGTGGCCGGGTATCCTTGGCCAAGCTGATGCTATCCGAGGCCAATTTCCTGATTCTCGACGAACCTACCAACCATTTGGACATCACCTCTAAGGAGATCCTGGAAAATGCCCTGCAAAGCTATACCGGCACCGTATTTTATGTGTCTCATGACCGCTATTTTATCAATCAGACAGCAACCCGGATTCTGGAGCTGACCGGGCAGACTCTGATCAACTATATCGGAAACTACGACTATTACCTTGAAAAAAGAGAAGCCATGACGGAATTATACGTTCCTGACACAAATACCGGAAAAGCAGCTGCTCTCTCCCGGGCTGACGCCTCAGGTAAAGCAACCGCCCCTGGCCAGTATAATCTTTCCACGCCTCCTGCCCCATCCGAATCCAGCATCAAACAGGATTGGAAAGCCCAGAAAGAAGAGCAGGCCCGCATCCGCAAACGTCAAAATGACCTAAAAAAAACCGAGGACGAAATTCACCGGCTGGAAACTCGTGAGCATGAACTCGATGAATTGCTTCAGCAAGAAGAAATCTATACTGACATGGCCAGGCTAATGGAATTAAACCAGGAAAAAGAAGAGATCGCCAGCCAGCTCGAGACTCTTTATGCCCTCTGGGAAGAACTGGCAGACAGTGAATAACGGATCTGAGAAATTATCCGGCCAAAAAATCCGCAGCTGAAAGAGGGCTAAAGCCTCTTCCTGGCTGCGGACTTTTGATCCCTCCTCTTACATCTGCCCCATCAGATTTACCATCTCAATCGCTGATAAAGCGCAATCATACCCTTTATTCCCTGCCTTGCTACCGGCACGGGCAATCGCCTGTTCAATATTCTCCGTGGTAATCACGCCGAACAGAACCGGCACTCCGGTAGACAGCCCGACCTGGGCAATTCCCTTTGACACCTCGCTGCAAACATAATCATAATGGGTGGTATCTCCGCGAATCACCGCACCAACGCAGATTACCGCATCATACTTTCCTGACTTCGCCAGCTTTGCCGCTGCCACCGGAATTTCAAAAGCTCCCGGGACCCAGGCTGCTGTGATATTTTCTTCTTCTACCCCATGACGCACCAGGCCGTCTACGGCGCCCCCTAACAGCTTATTCACAATGATCTCATTAAAACGCGATGCCACAATTGCCACCTGCATTCCCTCTGGTGCTACTACCTTTCCTTCCAACACACGAATTTCTTTCATTTTTATTTCCTCCTTAATTTTATTTTTCTCGAATTTTCATATTATCACAGGATACGATGAAAAATATGCCCCATTTTTACTTGCTTCGTGCGCATATAAAATTCATCAAAAGGCTGTAAATCAATCTCAATCGGTACCCGCTCACGGATTTCCAGGCCAAAATCACCGATTCCATAGACCTTCTCCGGATTGTTGGTCAGAAGACGTAAAGATTTTACTCCCAGATCCGTAAGGATCTGGGCTCCAATCCAATATTCCCGCAGATCCGGTGCAAAACCCAGCTTCACATTGGCTTCCACTGTATCATATCCCTGCTCCTGCAGTTCATAAGCCTTCAGTTTATTGATCAGGCCGATCCCGCGTCCTTCCTGACGCATATACAGCACAATTCCACGCCCCTCCTCCTCAATCTGCTTCATTGCTGTCTGCAACTGTTTTCCGCAGTCACACCGCATTGAGCCAAAGGTATCCCCGGTCAAGCATTCCGAATGCACCCGGCAAAGCACATTTTCTCCATCTCCGATCTCTCCCTTGACCAATGCCACATGATGCTCTCCGGAAATGTCATTGACATAACCATAGATCTGAAAATGGCCGTACTGCGTCGGCATATCCGCACACGCCTCTCGCACCACATGCTTTTCATGTATACGGCAGTAATCCTGCAGTTCCTTGACAGTAATGAATTTCAGCCCATATTCCTCCGCCATCTTCCACAAATTCTTTGTGCGCATCATGGTGCCGTCCTCCTCCATGATCTCACAGCAGATTCCACATTCCTTCAGCCCTGCCAGCCGGCACAGATCCACGGTTGCCTCAGTATGTCCATTGCGTACCAGCACGCCGCCTCTTCTGGCAATCAGCGGGAATACGTGGCCCGGCCTGCGGAAATCCTCCGGCTTTGTGTCGCTGGCCGCGCACTTCATCATCGTGTACGAACGCTCCGCCGCCGAAATTCCTGTTGTGGTATCCACATGGTCGATCGACACGGTGAACGCTGTTTGATGATTGTCTGTATTTTCTGCTACCATCGGCGGCAATCCCAGCCTTGCGGCAAATTCCGCGCTCATCGGTGTACAGATGAGTCCCTTGGCATGGCAGGCCATAAAATTGATATTCTCCTGGGTGGCAAATTCCGCCGCACAGATCATGTCCCCCTCATTCTCCCGATCCGGATCATCCGTAACCAGAATAATCTTTCCGTCACGCAGATCGGTCAGTGCCTCCTCAATACTATTGTACTTATACTCCATCACATTTCTCCTCCTCTATATCCCGCATTCTTTTAAAAACTCCATGGTAAGGCTTCCTTTTCTATTTCCGGTTTCTTCACGGCCTGTTCCGGAAAGCCCCAACAATCTTTCCACATATTTCCCGATAATGTCATTCTCCAGGTTTACCTGATCTCCCGGCCTTTTTTTCAAAAGCGTCGTCTCCTCTCCCGTGTGTGGAATAATAGATACCTGAAACCAGCCTTCTCCTACCGCCGCCACCGTCAAGCTAATCCCGTCGATGGCAATGGAACCTTTCTCCACAATCAAGCGCAAAATCTCCGGCTCTGTCTCCACCGTCACCCAAACGGCATTTTCCTCCCTCCGACATGAGCGGATTTTCCCAGTGCCATCGATATGCCCGGACACCAGATGTCCGCCAAATCGTCCCGTAGCTGGCATGGCCCGCTCCAAATTCACCAATTCTCCCGGCCTTCCGTGTCCTAAACTGCTCCGACGAATCGTCTCTGCCATCACATCCGCCGTAAATCCATCCTCCTGCAACGAAACTACTGTCAGGCAGATCCCATTTACAGCAATGCTATCTCCTAGCTGTGTCCCTTCCAACACCTTCTTTGCCCGGATAACAATCTGCCCTGAACTTCCTTGCAGCGCAATCTGCCGAATCTGCCCCAGCTCCTCTATGATCCCGGTAAACATGCTCACGCCTCCTCTCTAACCCGGTATTCCAACAGCAAATCTTCCCCAACCTGAGACATTGCCTCCAGCGAGAGCATCCTCGCCTCACCAGGCAATGCTACTCCTCTGCCTGTCACCGGTGTCTTTGCTTCTCCTCCCCCAAAAATCTTCGGCGCCACAAACACCTTGGCCTCCTGCACGATTCCCGCCTGCAATGCACTCTCATTCAGCTCTCCGCCACCCTCCAGCAAAATACTGTCCAGCCCCTGTTTTCCCAAGAACCGCATCAGCCGTTTCAAATCAACCCGCCCCGCCTCATCCGGTATAGCTACTACCTGGATTCCCAGCTGCTCCAGACGCGCTGCCGCTTCCCGGCTCCCGGCGGCATGCGCCACGATCGTCGGATATTGCTTTGCCGTCCGGCAAATTTGACTGTCTGGCGGCAAACGCAGACGACTGTCACAGATAATCCGCACCGGGCTTTTCTTTCCCTCCAGCCGCACATTCAGCAACGGATCATCCGCCAGCACAGTACCGATCCCCGCCATGATTCCCATATACTGGTGGCGCAGCCTGTGCACCTGCTCACGGGCCTTCTCCCCGGTGATCCATTGGGAAGCTCCGGTGCGGGTGGCAATCTTTCCGTCCACAGTCATGGCATACTTCATCACTACATAAGGAGTACCGTTTGTGATGTAATGAAAAAACACCGGATTCAGACGATCACATTCTCTTCGCAGAAAATCTTCTTCCACGATCACTCCCGCCTCCCGCAAAAGCGCCGATCCCTTTCCTGCTACCTTGGGATTCGGATCCCGCGAACCAACGACCACCCGCGCAATCCCCTGCTCCAAAATCGCTTCCGTACACGGTGGCGTCTTTCCATAATGGCAGCAGGGTTCAAGCGTCACATACATCACCGCCCCCCGCGCCGGTTCCGTCAAGGATGCAATCGCATTGCGCTCCGCATGAAGTCCGCCAAAGCAGGCATGGTATCCTTCACCAATGATCCGCCCGTCCTTTACAATTACTGCCCCTACCACCGGATTCGGGTTTGTCCATCCCCTCCCCCGCTCCGCCAGCTCGATAGCCCGTCTCATAAAATCCTGATCCGTCACTTCCATTTCCCCTTTTCACCTTTATTAAAGAAATCCTGACGCACATTCGCACCAGGCACTGTTGCGACAACAACCATGTTCCTTATGCGCGTAGTGCAAACCCCTGGAAGGTTTTTGTCCGATAAGACGCACTTTCTCATAGAATCAAAAATACCCTGCGGAATTCATCCACAGGGTATCTGGCGGCTCGCTCCGTCAAACCGATCTCTTTCGGGATCTTCGCCCACCGCTTTTACGGCCTGCTCCCATCCCTTCTTCGCCAAAAATAAAACGCCCTGAAACGGAATCCCATTTCAGAGCAATCATGACCCGGCAAATCTGACGCTTTTCTTATCGGTCTGCTACCTGATGCAAAAATCTTCTTATGCATCCGTCATCTTCTTCCATCCAGACTATACTGTCGGCCCCGGAATCTCACCAGGTCAGCCTCTCGGCTCGCGGGCTATACCGCCGGTAGGGACTTACACCCTGCCCTGAAGACTTATTTCTATTTATTTAATTATTCTATCTCATATTCGTCTTTTTTACAAGCACTTTTTAATCAATCTCACACAAAATTTTATATAATCGGTCATTTTCCCATAGAGGGCTGCTAACCCATAATGCGATCCATTTCCGTCAGAGCTTTCTCATCCCCGCCGGTTCGCCCGTTCCGCCTTTACACTCTTCCCCCGAATCTTCGCCCGCTTCATGCATTCCAGGACCTCCTCGGCACAATCCTTCGGCACCTCCACAAAAGTATACTTGTCATACATATCGATGCTGCCAATCCATTTTCCCGGAATTCCGCTCTCGCCAGCCACAGCTCCTAAGATATCACCGGATTTTACATGCTGATCCTTTCCCACATTCAAAAACAGAGTCGCCATCTCCGCCGCCCGGTTCCTTCTTCCATGCTCTCTGTGCATTTCCGTATCCCCTCCCAGGCGCCTTTTGCCATAGCTTCTGCCAGACTCTCTTCCGGCATAATTTTTGCTGCTACGGCCACCTCTGCCATGCCAATCCAGCTCATCCAACGATCGGGCCTCCCGATAATCATCAATAATATCCTGATTTTCCTCCCCCATATTCAGACGCAGTAACGCCGCTGCCAGATCCAGGGATGTATAATCCTCCTCTAAAAGCTTCTTTTCCACAATGCGGATCAGCCGGCTCAAATCCATATCCTCGATAATTTCCTTTGCCTGCCCCAGTACCTTCTCCGCCTTAATCTCCGTGATATCGTCCAGAGAGGGGATCGCCTGCGGCAAGATTTTTGTCTTACAATACCGTTGGATATCCCGCAATTTATAAACCTCCCGCCCCACTACCAGGCTGAAGGCTATCCCTTCCCGCCCTGCACGGCCGGTCCTTCCGATCCGGTGTACATAATATTCATCATCCTGCGGAATATCAAAATTAAACACGGCCTCCACATCATCAACATCGATTCCTCTCGCCGCCACATCCGTAGCCACCAGAATTTCTGTCCGCCCATTGCGGAAGCTGTTCATCACCCGATCCCTCTGTACCTGCTTCAAATCTCCATGAAGCCCTTCCGCATAATATCCTCTGCCCTGTAGCTCTTCCACCAGGACATCCACCTGACGCTTCGTGTTGCAGAAAGCCACCGAAAGCTTCGGCGCGTACAGATCCAACAATCGGCACATTACCTCTACCTTCGTCTTTGGCTTCACCTCATAATAATACTGCGTCACTTTCGGCACCGTCAGCTCCTTCTTCACCACCCGCACTACCTGCGGCTCCTTTTGAAAGGTACGGGCAATCTTCATGATGGCATCCGGCATGGTCGCTGAAAACAGAATCGTCTGACGCTCTTTGGGGAGCTGTCCTAAAATTGTCTCCATATCCTCCAGAAAACCCATATTCAGCATCTCATCAGCCTCGTCCATCACCACCGTGTGCACCTGATCCGGTTTCACAGTCTTGCGGCGCATATGATCCATCACCCGTCCCGGAGTTCCGATGATTATCTGCGCACCGTCCCGCAGGGAACGGATCTGCCTTCCGATATCCTGCCCTCCATAAATTGGCAATACCTTAATTCCATGCAGATATTTTGCCAGACTGCGAATCTCTTCTGCCACTTGAATGGCCAGCTCTCTAGTCGGGCAAAGTACCAGAGCCTGCAACTTCTTATTTTTCGGGTCCATCTTTTGCAGCAGCGGAATTCCGAATGCTGCCGTCTTTCCAGTGCCGGTCTGTGCCTGTCCGATGATATCTTGCCCTTCCATCTGTACTGGAATTGCTTTTGCCTGAATCGGCGTACTCTCCTCAAATCCCATATCTGTTATAGCCTTTACGATTTTCTCATTTAGCCCCAGTTCTTCAAATCTTGTCGTCTCCATATTTGTCCCCAGCCTTCCTGTCCAAATCTATTTGCCACCGGGCGTCTCGCTTTTAAACCACCCGTACTGTCTGTTTTCCAAAAAAAGAGAGGTTCCAGGACAGACCCGAAACCCTCTCTTGTAACAGTTTTTTACTTTATCATACTCTTTTAAGTTTGTCAAATGCTTTCTTGATTTTCCTGCAATAAGTCTTTTGGCCAAGTCCTCAAAAATCTGCTATAATAAAGAGAATTTCACTTCAGTAAAATACAAAAAGTACAAAAATCCTAAAAATACAGTTGACAAAATACAAATTATGGAGTAGAATTACTTCTGTTGTTAACAAAGTTTAGTTTAGCAGCAGAAAAGAATATGTGTGCGTAGCTCAGCTGGATAGAGCACTTGGCTACGGACCAAGGTGTCGGGGGTTCGAATCCTCTCGCGCACGTTAAGGAGCATTACAAAAGGGAGTATTTATCGAAAGATAGATACTCTTTTTTGTTGTGTGGGTAAGTTTTTAGAAAATTCTTGGAATTGCGTATGAGTTGCGTATTGGAAATGCATTAGATACATAGAAAACCAGTCTGTGCATAGGTGCGTATCGCTTGCCAGCGCTTGTGAATATCGCTTGCGCTTGTAGGGGTTTGGGTGGAGTTTGGGGGCTACTGCCGTTTCTTTTTATACAATAAGATTTTAAAATTGTTTACATGGCTTTATGGTAAGCTGTTACTTCCTAAGATAAAGAAAATGGCGGATCCGGTCAAAAAAATAGAAGATTCGATTGTATAAAAAGGTTTAACATTCAAGGGGGCTTTGTCCCCCTTGTTTGCGTGATAAAATACCAAAAATGGAGGTTGCAACCGTTTGGCAGATGTGCTATAGTAAAAGAGAAGGGGAAAGTCAGAGAAGCGGCCTACCCCTAACAATGTTGACTTAACCTCTTACGAGGTCAGCCGTCACTATTTGCGGTAGTGGCGGCTATTTTTTCCCTTGAAGACCGTATAACACAGGCCAACAAGGGCGACAATGAAGATACAAAACTGAAATAACTCAGCATATGTAACCATGGTCAGCCCTCCTTTCTGATGATTGGAGGGTTAGCCGCCTTTGCTCTCTGACTTTCTTTAGTGAGATTGTACCATAGTTTCCAGGGTTCGACAATGTAAATATGCTTGAATGATATTTCAAAATATGATTAGAAAAGGTCAGGAAGTTTCTGCTTGCAAATTAGCGCATAACGCTTATAAAAACGGGTGCTTGCAGGAGCTAGGACCTCTCTCTACTCTCAAATAAATGTTCTCCCATAATAAAAACGCCTTCTAAAACTTTCTATAGATAGCATACCAGCTTATTCCTCATACTATGACTATATTCCTTTTGGATGACACCCGCTCTACCGATTATGACTATATATCACCCATTTAAAAACTAAAGTAGATACAAATGGAAATGGGTGGTGATGATGGCATGGAAGAAAGAGCAGGAAACGGCGGAAAATGGTCTGCCGCTTTTTCCGGTTTCGGGATCAAGAATTCCTGCAAAGTCAAAATCATCAGACCATTTCCCACCTCTTCCCGCTCCTTTTTCCATGGCCGTGTATTCTCGGGTTATATCCCGCAACTATTGCCCTCCTGCTCCTCCCGCAGCTGCTTCAGCTCCTTTAACACCCCCAGCACAATCCCTGTTGCCAGCAAAAAGGTAAACACATCTGCCAGCGGCTGTGAAATCTGTACTCCCAGCACACCGAAAACGCGCGGAAAAATTAGCAGGGAAGGAATCAAAAACAACCCCTGCCGTCCCAACGCCACTAAAGAAGCCCGAAATCCATAACCGATCGATTGTGTCAACATATTGACCATAATAACCCAAGCCTGGATCGGCATCGTCAAAAGCTGCAGCCGCAAGGCCAGGGTACCGATCTCAATCACCTGTAGATCCTCTCTCCGGAATGCCGTAATGATCGGACGGCTAAAGAGGAACGCCACTGTTCCGAAGAGCGTCAGCATAACCACCGCCACCTTTACACAGAACCAATATGCCTCCAGCACCCGGTCATAGCGTCTGGCGCCAAAATTAAAGCCGCACACTGGCTGGAAGCCCTGCCCGAACCCAATCAGGCTGGAATTGATAAACATCATAAAACGGGTGACAATTGACATTGCCGCTATCGCCGCATCTCCATAAGGCCCGGCGGCAAAATTAAGCACAACCGCCGCCACACTGGCCAGACCCTGACGGCAGAAGGAAGGCAATCCGGCGTGAAGGATTTCCCCATACATTTTCAGATTCGGGCGAAAACAGGAAAGCTGGATCTTAATGCAATCCCCATGAGAATTGCACTGATACAGCAAAATAGAAAAGCTGATCATCTGGCTGAGCATCGTCGCTATCGCCGCACCAGAAATCCCCATCCCGAATCCAAAAATCAGAATTGGATCGAGAATCATATTCAAAATACCACCGGTCGTGATTCCCACCATCGCCAACATAGCACTTCCCTGTGCGCGTAAAATATTGTTCATTACAAAGGAACACATCATAAATGGCGCTGCAATCAAAATATAACGTGCATAATCCTGGGCATACGGCGCAATCGTCTCCGTCGCCCCCAGAAAATATACCATCTGGCGGGAAAACATCATTCCGAACAGCAAAAACAAAAGTCCGATTATCCCGGCAGTAAAAAAAGCCATCGCTGCAAACACGCTGGCCCGTTCCTCCTCCCGGTTCCCCAACGCGCGGGAAATATTATTGCCGCTTCCCATTCCCAGGGTAAATCCCACCGCCTGGATCATCGCCATGGCAGAAAAGATCACACCCACAGCCCCTGACGCGCTGGTGCCAATCTGACTGACAAAAAAGGTATCTGCCATATTATAGATCGATGTCACCAGCATACTGATAATCGTCGGAACCGCCAGCCTGGGAATCAACCGGTTTACCGGCGTCTCTATCATCTGTTTGAACTTTTCTTCTTTTGTCATTATCTTAGCCATGGCTTTTCTCCTCCTTGTAATTCATAACGATTGTTCCTTTTATATCTGTCCGGAACAAGCTCCCAAAAAAAGTGTCATACAGGGCAGTGCCATCACGATTCCCAACAAAACCTCAATCAAAGCAAGCTTTTTCCACCGCCTGAGTCCGGAGTCGTTCTCTTGTTCTGCTATCAGCTTCCTCAGCCTCATGTACCCCATCCCCCCGCAGATAATCCCACAAAAAGGAGCAATCGGACAAAGGAACAAATAAACCACCCCGGTAAAAATCCCCAGAGACCGCATCAGCGGACTCTGACGTAAAAAGGAGACATTAAAACACAGATACCAGAAAACAATGATAAAAAACATAATCTCAAAAAGTATCATGCTAAGCTTTAACGTCGTCTTGATCCGATCCTCCGTTATACTGCCCTTCCTCTTTCTCGCCCTGCCGCTTTTTTTCTCCAAGCTCCCTCACCTCAGTTTCTACAGATTTTTTAATACCCATGAATAGTATACCACATAAACCACTCCCTTTGTGATACTGGTCGCCGTAAGCGCCCACCAGATGCCATCCAGCCCCAGCCCAGTCCTGGTCAACAGAATCGCCAGTGGAATTCGCGCCGCCGTAAGTATGATCGTAATCACCGAACATGACATCGTCTTACCCAGCCCCTGCAAGGCTCCTACCGTCAATAATTCCACGCACATCGGCATCTGGCCAATCCCCAGAATCACCAGATAGCTGATGCCAATCGGCACCACGTCCGCCTCCTGAATAAAAATCCGAAAAATCGGTTCCGCTCCCAAAACCAGCAGGCAGGAAGTAAAAGTTCCCCAAAGGCCAATCACCATCAGCGCCAGCCGGTAACTTTTCTTTACCCGATCATAGAGCCGCGCCCCAAAATTCTGTCCGGTAAAAGCATTCATCGCCGAGCCAAATCCTTCTGCCGTCATCCAGGAAATGCACTCCACCTGGCCACCAACCCTCTGAACAGCCACCGCCGCATCGCCCCAGGTCGCCACCATCCGTGTCAGCACCATCGAAATTCCCGAATATAGCATACTTTGTAGAGAAGAGGGCACTCCCAGCTTTAAAATCATCTGGAAATACCGCATACCCGTCCTCTTCCACAGGCAAAGCTTGTCAAACAATACCGTATCCCGTGAAGCCCGCCATACCATCACCAGCGTCACTGCCATCTGCGCTGTTACTGTAGCCGTCGCCGCCCCTGCCGCCTCCATCCGGGGGAACGGACCAACTCCGAAAATCAACAGAGGATCCAGCACCATATTGATCACCAACCCCGTACCATTTGCTAAAAAAGGCGTCCCACTGTCCCCGATTGCCGTAAACATTCCGGTCAACGTCTGATTTAAAAAGGAAAATACGATTAATCCGCCGGTAATCCGCAGATAGATCTGCGCATCCCCAACAATTTTCTCACTGCTGAGTCCAAAAAAACCGATTAGCCTTCCGGTAAACAGATTGACAACCAGTGCAAATGCCAATGCCAAAAGAAGGGTAAGCTGAACGGCTCCCCGGCCATATTCCACCGCTTCTTTGATTTCTCCTTCTCCCAGGCTGTGCGCCACCTTGATCTGTCCGCCCATCCGCGCCAAGGTGACAATCCCAGAAGACAGCCAAGTATACATCCCGGCGGCTCCCACCGCCGCCACTGCCGCGCTTCCCACCCGGCCAATCCATGCCATATCGGTCAGATTGTATGCTGTCTGTATCAGCGAAGTCGCCATGATCGGCAATGCCAGTCCCGTCAGAGAACGCAAAATTCTTCCATGCAGTAAATCAATGTGACGTTTCATTTTTTCCCTCTGTCTTTCCACCTCAGACTTCAAAAGGTTCCTGCTGCCGGAATCCTCTCCTGACAGCAAAAACCTTTTCCTGCTCTCTTATAAATAACCGGCAGCCAAAAATCGATTCCTCCCGCCTGCCTGCACAGACCGGGAATCCTGCCCTTATTCCTTTCCGCTCAGATATTCATGAATCCCCTTCGCTCCATGCTTTCCTGCCTCCATTGCCAGAATCACGGTAGCCGCTCCGGTCACTGCGTCACCGCCGGCAAATACGCCCGGACGCGAGGTCTGCCCATTCTCTGCCTCCGCCACGATGCATTTACGGCGGTTGACTTCCAATCCTTCGGTAGTAGAAGATATCAGCGGGTTCGGAGAGGTGCCAAGAGACATGATCACTGTATCCACCTCAATGGTATAGTCCGAACCGGGCACCTCCACTGGACGTCTCCTGCCGGATTCATCCGGTTCTCCCAGCTCCATCTTGCGAACCGTCATCCCTGTGACCCATCCCTTCTCATCGGTCAAAATCTCTACCGGATTGGTCAACAGATGAAACTCTACCCCCTCCTCTTTGGCATGATGTACTTCTTCCACTCGGGCCGGCAGCTCCGCTTCGCTCCTGCGATACACGATGAATACCTCTGCTCCCAGACGCAGCGCTGTCCGGGCCGCATCCATAGCCACATTGCCGCCGCCGACTACCGCCACCCTCTTGCCAGCCACAATCGGCGTGTCATAATCTTCCCGAAACGCCTTCATTAGATTGCTGCGGGTCAGATATTCGTTGGCTGAGAATACTCCGTTGGCATTTTCACCAGGGATACCCATAAATTTCGGCAGCCCGGCTCCCGAACCGATGAACACGGCTTCATAGCCTTCTTCCTCCATCAACTCATCGATAGTCACCGATTTGCCGATAATCACATCCGTCTCAATCTTCACGCCCAGCTTTTTGACATTCTCAATCTCCGTCCGGACCACAGTCTCCTTGGGAAGACGAAACTCTGGAATCCCATAGGTCAACACACCTCCCGGCTCATGAAGAGCCTCGAATATCGTCACATCATAACCCATTTTGGCCAGATCTCCGGCACAAGTCAGGCCAGCCGGGCCGGAACCTACCACTGCCACCCGCCTGCCATTCTTTTCCTTTGCCACCTTCGGCACAAAGCCATGCTCTCTGGACCAATCCGCTACAAATCGTTCCAGCTTTCCGATCGAGATCGGTTCTCCTTTGATTCCGCGTATGCATTGTCCTTCACACTGGGACTCCTGCGGGCATACCCGGCCGCAGACTGCCGGCAATGCCGAAGCCTCGGCAATCACGTTCGCCGCCGCCTCAAAATCTCCCGCGTCCACCTCGCGGATAAATCCTGGAATATCAATGGAAACCGGGCACCCTCCCATACATTTGGCATTTTTACATTTCAGGCAGCGGGATGCCTCCTCCTGCGCCTCCTTGTCATTATATCCGTAACAGACCTCTTCAAAATTCGTTGCCCGCACCTTGGCATCCTGTTCCCGTACTGGTATCTTTTTTAATATGTCCATGATCGCTTTCCTCCGTCGCCTATTCACTCATCTTCATTGCGATTTCCCTGTTCAGCTACAATGTCCACAGCCGCCGTGATGAGTCTCGCCTTCTGCAAGGCGCAGCATAGCACGCCCTTCCTCGGTCTTATAAATCTGCTGCCGTTTCATCGCTTCATCAAAATCCACCAAATGTCCGTCAAATTCCGGCCCGTCAACACAGGCAAACTTTACCTCGCCGCCCACACTCAGCCGGCAGGCACCACACATTCCAGTGCCATCCACCATCACCGGGTTCATACTGACAATCGTCGGAAGCCCCAGTTCCTTCGTCAAGAGGCAGACAAACTTCATCATAATCATGGGTCCAATCGCCACACAGATGTCATAACGCTGCCCCTGATTCTCCACCAGATCCCGAATCACTTCCGTCACCATACCCTTTCGGCCATAGGAGCCATCATCGGTTGTTATGTACAGGTTTCCGGCCATCGCCTTCATCTCTTCTTCCAGAATCAGCAAATCCTTCGTCTTAGCGCCTACAATCACATCTACATCCATACCATGCTCCCGCATCCACTTCACCTGCGGATATACCGGAGCCGTGCCGACCCCGCCGGCTACAAACAGATACTTCCTGGCCTTCACTTTCTGGAAGTCTTCCTTTACAAACTCGGACGGCTGCCCTAAAGGACCTACAAAATCCTGAAAAGCTTCTCCTGCTTTCAGCTCCGCCATTCGCTGTGTAGAAGCCCCCACTATCTGAAAAACGATTGTCACAGTTCCTGCTTCCCTGTTATAATCACAAATAGTCAGGGGTATCCGCTCCCCCTTATCATCCATTTTTACAATAATAAACTCTCCGGGCTGACAAGACTTCGCCACCCGTGGCGCCTCAACCTCCATCAAAAAAATCTTTTCCGCCAGCTTCTCAGTTCTTAAAATCCGGTACATTTCTGCCCTCCTGCTTTCCGTATCATTTCGTAACCATTCCAGTGCCGTCGTCCTCGCCAAGAATCAGTTCTCTGGCATAAGGCAACGTCTCAACCCAATCACAAAACTTATGCCATTCCTCCAGCTTATGATTTCTTCTGGCATAATAAATATTAACCAATGTCTCATAATTCAGCGTACAGGTCCGCATCTGATTATAGCTGGATGGCAAAAGCTGAATCAAATCATACCAGTCCTGCCGATTCTTCGTCTCCAGGTATCGCAGCCGGATCTGCTCCAATCTCGCCACCACCGTCTTCATAAACTCCCGCGTCCCATCCGTCATCCGATCACAGCTAAAATCTGCCATCTCAAACGCCTTCCTGTGAATCCGGTGCATCGTGCTGGTAGAGTTGGCTACCGTCGCCACTTTATAAGTGTCATACTCCTTCCACCAATACAAAGGAGCCGTAATATCCACGGACACAAAAATCTGCCGGATAAATTTCCGATGATCACTCCCGGCTCTCCGCAGCCTCCCTGCCAGATCCAGGTCATTCGGGCCCAGCACATATCTGCCTTCCTCATCATAGCCACTGTCCATCCGGTTCCAGCTGTTCATCGGGTTCCTGGCTCCCCGCATCGCATTCTCCAGATTCATCACACTGGTCCGTTCCAAACGTATCATAATATCCCTCCGGCATTATCTGCCTTAGTACTCAAGCTTCTATCCCTCCTTCTCTTCACCAAAGCATCTTAAGAACGAGGGTTCCGCTTTTTATTATAGCGAAACACATTGCTTCTGACAAGCCCTAATTCCCGGCTTTCCTACTCCTTGTCCCAGATGCGGACCCATCTTTCATACTTGTCCTCCGGCAGCATCAGACGGTACAGCCGTTCCAGCTCATCAGCCACATGTGCATCCCTCTCCAGCAAAGGCAAATACAAAATCTCAAAATCCACGCCAAACACCCGGGAGCACACTCCGGAGCGCACACAGCCGTTTCTTTCATAGAAACGAATCCTCCGGGTTCTTAACTCTATCTCTGATGTGCTCTTTGTACTCTCCAGGCTTTCACATTCCAGCAATATTCCTTTCTGTTTTCTGTAAAACCGGCTCAATTCCTTCAAGCACCGGCTCCCGTTGCCAGCTCCCCGGCATTCCTCACAGACAGCCAGATAATCCAGCAAAAGATATTCTTTTTCTACATCCTTCACCGAAAATGCATAAGCTGTCATCCGATCCTCCTCATAAAACCCCAGACAGTCATAGCTTCCTTTCTCCCACATATAGAGGATTGCTGCCAGAGGCTTTAATTCACTTTTCGGAAAATCTCTTTTCATCTGTTTTTCATAAACCTCTGCTATCTCCCCGACCTCCAGCTCCCGAAGCCTCTGTTTTTGGTTTTCCATGCTATTTTCTGTCCTTCCTTGTTCTTTTTCTTAAATAATGGTATACTATCTTATTATGAAGAAAACTATTTTTACACAACTTCGTGACCTGCCGGAGACGGCGACCAGCCATATCCTGTTTCTAAGCGGCATCCTTCTGGCCGTCACGGAATTATACAAGCAATTATTTCTTTTTTATAGAATCAATCATCAGAGCTATGACTGGTGGTTTTTCCCTTTTCAGCTCTGCAGCCTGCCCATGTATCTGTGCCTGATGATTCCTTTTCTACCCTCCGGACGTACAAAAACCGCCCTCTACACCTTTATGCAGGATTATAGCCTGATGGGTGGCATAGCCGCGCTGATTATACCGGATGGTTTTTGCCATATTCACTGGACTCTTACTCTTCATGGTTATCTGTGGCATTGCCTGCTGATCCTGATTGGCCTGCTGATCTACATCAACGGCCGCTCTGACCTCAGCCGCCGTGGATTTTTAGACACGATTCCTTGCTTTGCCCTCTCTTGCTGCATTGCCACGATCATTAATGTATGGGCGCCCGGCCATGGAAGAGCCGATATGTTCTACATCTCTCCTTACACGCCCAGCTCCCAACCGGTTTTTCATAGCCTGGCCCTGCATCTGGGCATTCAACCCGCTAATCTACTCTATCTGCTGACTCTCCTTGCCGGAGCCGCCATTATCCACCGGATTCTTCGCGCTATCCGCATTGACCATGAGGATTCGATACTTTCATAGTCCCCCCCATGCCGCTTTCCCGGCACCACTATGAATAAAAGGGGGGTACTATGAACCCTCCGGGGGATGCGTAAAGTAAAGCCAGGTTCCTCATGTGGCGGCTCTCTCTATCCGCTCCGCCGCTGCCAGCCCCCGCCGGAGGATATATTCATATTCCGGCTCTATTTTGGCTCCTTCCGCCATATGAAATTCACGGTTATCCAAAAAAGCATTGGACATCTGAAGTACATAGGTATCTCCGCCTATCTTCTCCTCCGCCATATACTCCCTGGCCATCTGCTCTCCCTGCAGCCGCATCTCCATAGTATCCTTTTCTTTTCCTAAAGTCAGTTCTGTCAGGATGCCCAACATCATCGCAAAATGCTCCTCATCCCATGCGGACAAATACATACATTTGCATAATCCTTTACTGAAAAACGGATAATCCCCATAACAATCCAAAAGCTCCTTAAAACGCGTCCGATGGCCGGAATCTTCAAACAATCCCCCTTCGTCCAGTTCCTGCATACACTTTTCCTTAAATTTCATATCGAATCCCCCTCCTTTTTTGCTATTTGCCGCCGAACCGCCACATAACATATCGTATGTGCCAAAAATGTAATTGCCCAGGATACGGGATACGAAATATACAAAGTCTGCAAAGTACGGCTCACAGCAAATACTGTGAAAATCCATACCACACGAAATGCACAGGCGCCCGTCAAAGATACAAACATTGGCAGTAAGGAACAGCCGACTCCCCGCAAAGCCCCTACCATAACCTCCATCATCCCGCACAAGAAATAAGGTCCGCACACCAGGCGCAGACGGTTGATCCCATACTCAATCACCCGCGCATCGGACGAATAGATCCCCAACAGCTGTGTCCCCAAAAGTACTCCGCCAATTCCCATCACCAGGCCGATCAGAATCACCAACCCCTGACAATACCACTCAATCCTTGTCATTCTCTTGAAGTTTTTTGCCCCGTAATTCTGGCTGGTAAAGCTCAATGCCGTCTGATATACCGCGTTCATCGACGTATAGACAAAGCCTTCAATATTGGAAGCCGCCGTATTGCCTGCCATCGCCACAGAACCAAAAGAATTGACTGACGACTGAATCAGAACATTGGAGATTGAAAAAATCGCCCCCTGCAGTCCGGCTGGAAGGCCGATTCTGGCAATCGCAGCTACCTTGCCCCTTACCAGTTTGAGACCGCTCAGGCGCAAGCGATACGGCGAATCGGAAGTGGCCAGGCAGCGGATAATCAGTGCTGCTGAAATGCACTGGGACAACACGGTAGCCAAGGCTACCCCGGCTACTCCCAGATGAAGCTGAATTACAAAGAAAAGATTCAAAATCACATTGACTATCCCGGCCAGCAAAAGATAGTAAAGGGGTCTCCGGGTATCACCTACTGCCCGCAAAACGGCACTTCCAAAATTATAAGCCAACGTCGCTGGCATTCCCACAAAAAAGATCTGCATATAGAGCACTGACAGCGGCAAGACATCCTCCGGCGTTCCCATAAGCTCCAGCAATGGGGCAGCCAGCAAAGTACCCACGGCAATCAACACGATACCGCCAATCACTGCCAGCATCATTGCCGTGTGTACCGTCTCTTCCAAATCCTTCATCCTATGTGCTCCGAAATATTGTGCCACCAGTACATTAGCTCCCACCGAAAGCCCGATAAATACATTGACCAGCAAATTGATCAGTGAACTGGTAGAACCTACTGCCGCCAGAGATTCACTCCCTGCATAGCGTCCTACCACAATGATATCCGCCGCATTGAACAGCAGCTGTAAAATCCCGGATAACATCAGCGGCACCGCAAACACCACCAGTTTTGAAAAAAGAGGTCCGCTGCACATATCCAATTCATACGCTGTTTTGGATTTCTTCCGTAACTCCATTTCCTTTCACCTCTGCATTTATGATATTATTCAGCCATAGCAAAAAGGCCATTTGCAATGTAACAAATGCGGCCGGTTCCCCAGCCGCATTACATACTATATGCCATTGTTCCTTCACCCGGTTAGCACGATAAACGCGCAGACCTGCCTGAGCTGCCACTACTATATCATAATTCTCATTTTATGGCAATGGATATTTTCTCACATGCTTCATGTTTCAATTATAGCATAATATATTTCACCACAAACAGCAATGCCAATACATACATCAACGGGCTGATCCTCTTTTTGGAGCCATTTCCGGATACCAGATTCACCACCACATAAGAAATCACTCCCATCGCAATCCCTTCGGAAATACTGTACATAAACGGCATGGCAATAATCGCAATATATGCAGGAATCGCCTCTGTATAATCTGCAAAATCAATTTTGGTAATGGAGGTCATCATCAAGAAGCCTACAATCACCAGCGCCGGAGCCGTAGCAAAGGACGGAATGGCCAGGAAAATCGGAGACAAAAACAGGGAAAGCCCAAACAGGACGGCAGCCGTAACAGCCGTAAGGCCGGTTCTTCCGCCTTCTGCCACCCCAGAAGCACTCTCCACAAATGTCGTGGTAGTCGAAGTTCCCAGTACCGCCCCTACGGAAGTACCTATGGCATCTGCCAGCAAAGCCCCGCGAATCCGGGGAAGCTTTCCTTCCCTGTCCAACATATCCGCTTTAGAAGCCACGCCGATCAAAGTTCCCAGAGTATCAAACAAATCGACAAATAAAAATGCAAACATCACAACAAAAAAATCTAATGTCAGAATTCCCTTAAAATCCAACTGCATCAAAGTGGGCGCCAGGCTCGGAACTGAAACCCCGCCGGAAAAATCAGGCAGCAAGCTATAACAGCCAAGCTCCGGATTCACTTGATAAAGCCCTGTTATCTGGCATAAAATCCCCAAAATCCAGGTAATCAGGATTCCCCAGAGAATATTGCCCTTTACCTTTTTTATCAAAAGAATCCCGGTCAGCAGAATTCCGACTAATGCCAACAGCACAGTGATGCCCTCACTAAAAAAGCTCCCTGCCTCCACAGAACCTTTAAAAGAATAAAGAGAGACCAACGTGGCGCTGTCTACCACGATCTTGGCATTCTGCATACCGATAAAGGCAATAAAAATCCCGATTCCCACAGACACCGCATGTTTTAAATTCATGGGGATCGCATTAAAAATCGCTTCCCGCACATTGGTCAGAGAAAGAATAACAAAAATAACGCCTTCAATGAACACCGCCGCCAAAGCCGTCTGCCAGGAATAACCCATCTGCAACACTACCGTATATGCAAAATAGGCATTCAGACCCATCCCCGGCGCCAGTACAAACGGATAGTTGGCAAAAAGCGCCATCAAAAGCGTCGCTATCATCGATGCCAGCGCCGTAGCTGTAAATATAGCTCCGCTGTCCATCCCCGTTGCGCTTAAGATATTCGGATTGACTGCCAAAATATACGCCATTGTCATAAACGTCGTGATACCGGCCAGAATCTCAGTCTTTACATCCGTATGGTTTTCCTTCAGATGAAACATTTTTTCCAGACTCATGAAATTTCCCCCTTTTGTTCATAACTTATGTTTTCTTTATGTATACATGGATCCCGCATAGTGAAACGGACACTTCCTCTTTATGCTGCATCCCTGCACCCATCATATGTACCGGTATACCAGCAACGCCACTGCCACGCCAATCATACTTGCCAGCGTAATCTTAATCGACAGGCCAAAAGTGATCACCAGTATCCCCAAATTTAAAACCAGCGGACTGTCCAGCCCGAACGACTGTCCAAAATTCAACCAGGAAAGCCAGGAGATGCCATCTGCCAGGCTGCCCAGAAAACCCCCCAGAACAATTCCGGTCAGTAAAAGGATCAACAAAATCCAGAAATTTTTATTCCCCATCTCGTCCTCTTTTCTTTATCCTTTTCCAAAACCAGCTCAGACCTTATCGCCAATACCTCTATTTTCCATAAAATCACAAAAGTCCTTTGATTCCTCAAAGGACTCCTGACAGCTGCTGACGGGAATCGGACCCGTGACCTCCGCACTACCAATGCGACGCTCTA
>CAJUPI010000044.1 GCA_910588125.1 uncultured Lachnospiraceae bacterium | reverse complement strand
AAACGAAAATCCCCTAACTCGCTTCGCTCAGACAGAGTGGATTTTCGTTTCAAGGTAAAACTCAGGGATTTAAGGACTTCTAAATCCCTGCAAAGTCAAAAGAGGCAGACCATTTCCCGCCTCTTTCCGCTCCTTTTTCCATGGCTGAGCATTCTCAGGACTAAACTTAATGACATTGAGAAGAAATCAGGTTCCTGGTCTGACGAGCAACGATAAATCTCCCAAAGAAGAAGGAGCAAACACTTATGAATGAATCATACGCCGAATGTCTGGTAAGACGCCGTATCCCGTTTTATGCTAATATTGTCAATATTGTTATGGGCGTCGTCACTGCTTTTTGTGTTTTTCTGGCGCTCACCACCAACATAATCGGAATCATATTAATGTTCGCGTCCGGATTTGCCTGTTATATTTTATACCGCAACTCCCGGGTGGAATTTGAGTACCTTTATGTGGAAAAGACATTGTCTATAGACAAGATTTTGGGGAAATCAAAGCGCAAAAAAGCGTGGGAAGGAAAGATGGATGATATTCAGGTGATTGCGCCGTCAGATTCTCATGTGCTTAAGGATTATCAGTCTTCCAATCCCAAGGCCAGAGATTTTTCTTCTCAGCTTCCGGGAGCCAAGACCTATACCGCGATAGTCCGCACCGGTTCAGAGACGATCCAAATTATTTTCGAGCCAGATGAGAAGATGCTGCAATGCTTCCGCCAGACAGCCCCCAGAAAGGTAGTCCAGTAGGAACGCATAATTGCATCTCAGAGCAGTATTCATAAAAACAGGACATTTCAGCCCTGGAGGAAAGAAGCCGCTGCAAGATAAGTCCCCTGCCATTTCTCTTATCCAGTGTCCGGCTGTCCACGAACATGTTGTCTGATGTTGACGGACTTTGTCCGTTAAGGGCAGACTGAATGTACGTGGGCCGTCCGAACACAGGATATGGAAATGGCAGGGGACTTATCTTGCAGCGGCTTCTTTCCTCTAGAGCGTACCTTCCGAGAAATATTACCTTAATAAAACTGATTTTAAGACACTTTTTTTGCACATCAGAAGGATAGCCCACCATGTATTTTCGCCCGCGGATTTTTGAGAAAAATGTATTTGACAAGCGTACAGAAATTTGCTACACTATGATACTAATAAGTGGAAACAATACAAAAATATTATACAAACCAAAGAAAGCGAGGGAAAACGAATGGGTACGATTATTGGCGACGGTATTACCTTTGACGATGTGCTTTTGATCCCGGCATTTTCGCAGGTTATTCCCAACCAGGTGGATCTGACCACGTATCTGACCAGGGACATCAAGCTGAATATTCCGCTGATGAGTGCAGGGATGGATACCGTTACGGAGCATCGGATGGCGATTGCCATGGCGCGGCAAGGGGGAATCGGTATCATCCACAAGAACATGTCAATCGAGGCGCAGGCAGAAGAAGTGGATAAGGTAAAGCGATCGGAGAATGGTGTGATTACTGATCCCTTCTTTCTTTCACCGGAGCATACGTTGAAGGATGCGGACGAATTGATGGGAAAGTTCCGGATTTCCGGAGTACCGATCACGGAGGGCCGTAAGCTGGTAGGGATTATCACCAATCGGGATCTGAAATTTGAAGAAGATTTTACAAAAAAGATTAAAGAATGTATGACTTCCGAGCATCTGGTTACGGCAAAGGAAGGCATTACGCTGATGGAGGCAAAGAAGATTCTTGCCAAGGCAAGAGTAGAAAAGCTTCCGATCGTAGATGATGATTTCAATCTGAAGGGATTGATTACGATCAAAGATATCGAGAAGCAGATTCGCTATCCTTTGTCTGCCAAGGACGCACAGGGACGGCTGCTCTGTGGGGCGGCTATCGGGATTACTGCCAATGCTTTGGAGCGGGTATCGGCTCTGGTAAAGGCGAAAGTGGATGTAGTGGTTCTGGATTCTGCTCACGGACATTCGGAAAATGTGCTTCATTGTGTACGGATGATCAAAGAGGCATATCCGAAGCTGCCGGTGATTGCCGGGAATGTGGCGACCGGCGAGGCTACGAAAGCATTGATTGAAGCTGGCGTAGATGCAGTTAAAGTGGGGATCGGCCCGGGTTCGATCTGTACCACTCGTGTGGTAGCCGGAATTGGCGTGCCGCAGATTACGGCAGTGATGAATTGTTATGAGGTGGCGAAGGAATATGGAATTCCGATTATAGCTGACGGCGGGATCAAATATTCCGGAGACATCACCAAGGCGATTGCGGCGGGAGCCAATGTATGTATGATGGGAAGCATGTTTGCCGGCTGCGATGAGAGTCCGGGAACCTTTGAACTGTACCAGGGGAGAAAGTATAAGGTATATCGGGGGATGGGTTCGATCGCGGCTATGGAGAACGGCAGTAAAGACCGTTATTTCCAGTCTGATGCCAAGAAGCTGGTTCCGGAAGGTGTGGAAGGCCGGGTGGCCTACAAGGGACTGGTGGAGGATACGGTATTTCAGATGTTGGGAGGCCTGCGTGCCGGTATGGGATATTGCGGGGCCGGTAATATCAGAACCCTGCAGGAAACCGGGAAGTTTGTGAGAATATCGGCAGCGGCGCTGAAGGAAAGCCATCCCCATGATATTCATATTACAAAGGAAGCGCCGAATTACAGTGTAGATGAATAAAAATCCCAAAGCCCCCTTTTGGGGATAAGGGGCAAATTGAGAATTTTGACGATAATTTTGCGTTCGCCATGTTTTACATGGCGAACGTTTTGTGATATACTTAAATGTGAAGCTTCTCGATGCAGCCAATACATATTAAGAGCTGATATCCGGGAAAAGCAAAATAGTAACCGGAACAAATGATATGCATATTTGCAAAAAATATACGAGGAAGTGTAGCCGAATAAAACAAAATATGGTATACTATCCACGAACATGAAGAGTTATATGCTTTGATATGACGGACTAAATGACAGATGGGGAAAGAATATGCTGAACGAGGACAAGATTAAGTTGATGACCGGAATTGCAATGTTTGAAAAAAGAGAGGGGAAACGGATCTTTCCGGTTAATCGTTATTTCCGGAGTGATTATATCAGCAGATATATGTTCCGTTCGTTTTTTTCCTACACGATTTGTTATTTGTTATGTGCGATGATTTGGGTATTGTATCATATGGAACAATTGTTGAACACGCTGGACATCGGTGAATTGATAGGGGCGGGAAAGCATGCGTTTTTTTTGTATGGCGCGGGGCTTTTTCTGTATCTGATCATTACCTGGCTGGTATATCGCAAAAGATATGAATATTCAAAACGAGGCATGAAAGTCTATGTGGCCAAGCTGAAACGCCTGGAGAAGCGGTACGAGTTTCAGAATCGTGCCAGAGAATTGTCAAAGGAGGGCGGCCGCCATGATCGTACTTCTCGAAATTAAAGAAAGATTAAAATCATTTTACGGGAGATTCGCAGCGCCGGTGGATGCGCTGATGAAGTTTGCTGTAAGCCTGGCAGCATTGCTTTTGATGAATGGAAACCTGGGATACTTAGCTAAACTCAGAAATCCGTTGATTATGCTGGGATTATCTGCAGTGTGTGCGTTTGTTCCTTATGGTGCGATCAGCTTTCTTTTAGGGGCCGTGCTGTTGGGGCATATTTATACCGTTTCGCTCGAGTTTGCCCTTCTGGCAGGAGTTTTTCTGGTACTGATCGCATTATTATATTATGGATTGCAGCCCAGAGACAGTTACTGGCTGATTTTGACACCCATTGCTTTTGCGTTGCGGATTCCCTTTGTTATTCCGCTGCTCGCAGGGCTGTCCGGCAGCCTGGCGGGAGTGATCCCGGTATGTTGTGGCGTGGCCGTGTATTATATCATGCTTTATGTCAAGCAGAATGCAGGATTGTTGACAAACGATGCCGCTGTAGACATCACAGAGAAGTATGTGCAGCTGATTCGCGGCCTGATTTCCAACCAGGAAATGATGGTGATGATCGCGGTGTGTGCCCTGGGGATTTTGGTGGTGTATTTGATTCGCCTGCTCTCAGTGGACTATGCCTGGATTCTGGCTATTGTCTTTGGATCGGTGAGCCAGATGGCCATGGTGTTTACAGGGGATTATCTGTTTGGCGTGCAGATGCCATTGCAAGAGCTGTTGATAGGAACTTTAGTTTCCCTTCTGATGGCCGGGATTTATCATTTCTTTGTGTTTGCTGTGGATTACAGCAGGACGGAATATACCCAGTTTGAAGATGATGATTACGTGTATTATGTCAAAGCTGTGCCGAAAGTGGTGGTGTCCCGGCCGGATGTCCGTGTTCAGCGGATCAATAATCCGCAAAAGGCACGACGCAGCGGACGCAGGGAAAGCGAGGCCAGATTATGACTGGTGTTTTTCAGTTGGAGGATATAGGGCGGAATATACAAGCCTGGTTTTCTTTCCTTCCGAGAATAACCCTTTCCAATATATTTGAGATTATTATCATTGCCTTCTTGGTATACGAGATTTTATTCTGGATTATGAATACCCGCGCCTGGACGCTTCTTAAGGGGCTGCTGGTGATCGGGCTGTTTGCGGCGATGGCGGCGATTTTAAAGCTGAATACAATTTTGTGGCTGCTGGAAAAGACCACAACAATTGCCGTGACAGCGCTGGTGATTATTTTTCAGCCGGAGCTTCGGAAAGCGCTGGAACAGTTGGGGAGCCAGAACCTGCTTTCCGGAATTCTGGATTTCGACGATGGAAAAGAGGCCACGGCATTTACGGCGCGGACGGCCAATGAGATTGTGAAAGCCGTTTTTGAGATGGCAAAGGTTAAGACAGGAGCGTTGATCGTCCTGGAACGGAATATGCCGTTGAAAGAAACCGAACGTACCGGAATCGAAATTAATGGCCTGGTGAGCAGCCAGCTTCTGATCAATATTTTTGAACACAACACGCCGCTCCACGACGGAGCGGTGGTGATTCGCGGGAATCGGGTAACTGCTGCCACCTGTTATCTGCCGCTTTCGGATAATATGATGATCAGCAAGGATCTGGGAACGCGCCATCGCGCGGCGGTGGGGATCAGTGAGGTCACAGATAGCCTGACGATTGTGGTGTCGGAAGAGACCGGGCGGGTTTCTTTAGTAGAGGGCGGCATGCTGCGCCGCATCAGCGATGCCGAGACGCTGCGGAAATCTCTGGAACAGATGGAGAGACAGGAGGAGAGCGGAGGAAATCGCTTTAAGATATGGAAGGGAATTAAGAAGAATGAAAGAAAGGCTGATAAGTAATAATCTGGGATTGAAGATTCTTTCTCTCTTTTTAGCATTTATCATCTGGCTGGTGGTGGTAAATGTCTCCAATCCACTGGTAAACCGCCGCCGGGAGCTGACGCTGGAGATTGAAAACAGCGAGGTGCTGACAGCGGCCAGAAGAGCTTATGAGATCAGTGGCAAGAATACGGTAACGGTTAGCTTTGATGTCCATACCAGAGACGAATACCGGATTCGCCTTTCTGATTTCCGGGCATATATCGATTTGTCTGAGCTCTACGATGTAACGGGGTCGGTGCCGGTGAAGGTTGAGGTGCTGAATAACAGTGATATTTATGAGAATGTTGTCCCGCGCCCGGGAGTGGTACGGGTGACGACAGAAGAGCTGCAGAGCAAGCCGTTTGAGCTGCAGACTGATCTGCGGGGAGAGGCGGCCAATGGTTATGTTTTGGGAAAGGTTACTCTTACCCCGGATATTGTGACGGTAGAGGGGCCGATGTCTCAGGTGGGGCTGATCAGCCAGATTGGGGTAAGGATCCAGGCGGAAAAGCCAAACGCTGATTTTGAAGGACATACCAATCTGGTGTTTTATGATGCCAATGGCAATGAGCTTGATGTGGATGACCGCGTCCGTACCGATGTAGATGAAACCGGTGTGGGCTATCAGGTATTGGTAGATAAAATAAAAGAGCTGTCTTTGGATTTTGAAGTGTCGGGAGAGGTGGCGCAGGGCTACCGTTATACAGGGGTGGAATGTTCCCGGCGCAGTGTATCGGTGACAGGGGCGCATTCAGGGATGGCTGCTGTCAATACGGTTAGAATCCCGTCATCTGTCCTGAATGTTGACGGGGCCACTGAGGATCGGATTGTGACAGTAGATATTCGGGAATTTTTGCCAGAGGGAGTGATGCTTGCCGGGACCGAGGATCCCAATGTGGAGATTCGTTTATGTGTGGAGGCATTGACGGCAAAGACTCTAGAACTGACAGAGGGCGATATCAGGATAACCGGAGAAAGTGATGATTTCGATTACCGTATGGAACCGGGCCGGATTGAGGTGAGGATCCGCGGGCTGGCAGAGGAGCTGGAAGCATTGTCCGGGGAAGATCTGGGTGCATCTTTAAACCTTGAAGGACTGGGCGGCGGGAATCATACGGTATATCTGGACTTTGAGGAGAGCGATCGATTTGTGGTTGTTTCTCAGCCGGCGGTTGAGATCGAAGTAATATCGCGCAGCGGTGTGATAGATGCGGGAACACAGCCTCCGGAAACTACAGAGGAGACTACGCAGGCAGAGAGCGCAGAAACGAAATCGCCTTCTGTTCTGGGGCCGGGCTATACGGAAGAAGCATTGGAGGCCGGAGGTGGTTCCGGCACGGTGATTCAGGGAACGACAGAGGAACCTAAGGCATCAGAGTAGCGCATTCAGAAAATGAAAAGAGGGATAAAGTGGTTAGCAGAAACATTATAATAAAAAACGCGTCTGGCTTGCATCTGCGTCCAACCGGTATGCTGTGCAATGAAGCAATCAAATATCAGTCATCGGTTAAATTTATGTCTCGTAACACTTTGACTAATGCGAAGAGTGTATTGAGTGTGCTGGGTGCCTGTATCAAATGTGGAGATGAGATTGAGTTTATCTGTGAAGGGCCGGACGAAGAGGAAGCGCTTGCGGCGATGATCCGGCTGGTGGAAAGCGGTTTGGGGGAGTGAATGTCCGATTTGGCAGTGTATCTTAGGATAGTATAGACGGGAAGCACGGCCAAATTGTTACATAATAATTAATAAGGAGGAATTTGCTATGTTTAAGGGAACAAATGCTTCTTCCGGCATCGGTATCGGGACTGCTGTGATTGTAGAGGAAGCGGAGCTGGCGATTGAGAAGAAAACGATCGTCGATGTGGAAGCCGAGGTCACGCGTTTTAAGGGAGCGCTGGACAAGACAATGAAGGATACAGAAGTATTGGCGGCGGATCTGGCCACTCGCGTAGGGGAGAAGGAGGCGGAGATTCTGCAGGGGCATCTGATGCTCCTCATGGATCCGGCGCTGACCGGAGAGATCGAGAGCACCATAAAAGGGGAGAGCATCTGCAGTGAATTTGCCGTTGAGATGGTGTGCACGATGTATGCGAATGTATTTGCGGGAATGGACGACGAGCTGATGCAACAGCGCGCCACAGATATGCGTGATATCAAGACCCGGATGCAGAGAGTGCTGTTGAATGTAGAGTCCGTGGACATTGCCTCTCTTCCGGAAGGCAGTATTCTTGTGGCGAAGGATTTGACCCCGTCGATGACGGCAGGTATCAATCCTAAAAATGTGGCCGGTATTGTGACGGAACTCGGAGGAAAAACCTCTCACAGTGCGATTTTGGCCCGGGCACTGGAAATTCCGGCAGTAGTAGCGGTAAGTGATTTTTTGAAACAGGTAAAGAACGGCGATGCCGTGGTTTTGGACGGTGATACCGGTATCGTCTATGTGAATCCGGATGCCGGGATTACGGCGGAGTATTCGGCCAAGAGAGATGCTTTTCTGGCAGAGAAAAAAGAGCTGGAACAATATATCGGCAAGCCCACAGTCACGAAAGACGGGGTGACCGTAGAGTTGGTAGCCAATATCGGTAAACCCAAGGATGTAGAAAAGGTATTGCAGTACGACGGAGAAGGCGTGGGCCTGTTCCGCACAGAGTTTCTGTTTATGGATCGCAATTCCATGCCCACGGAGGATGAGCAGTTTGAGGCTTATAAGAAGGTGGCAGAGGCCCTGGCCGGCAAGCCGGTGATTATCCGTACATTAGATATCGGCGGAGATAAGGAGATCCCCTATATGGGACTGGAGAAGGATGAGAATCCGTTCCTGGGATATCGGGCGATCCGCCTTTGCCTGGATCGTAAGGAGGATATCTACAAACCGCAGCTGCGGGCTCTGTTGCGGGCCAGTGCTTACGGCAATATCAAGATTATGATTCCTCTGGTGACTTGTATTGATGAATATCGGGAAGCAAAAATGCTGATTGATGAGTTGAAGCTGGAGCTGGACCGGCAGGGGATCGCTTATAATAAAGATATTCAGGTAGGGATTATGGTAGAGACCGCTGCCGCTTCCCTGATTGCGGATATTTTTGCAAAGGAAGTGGATTTCTTCAGCATCGGGACGAATGATTTGACGCAATATACGATGTCTGTAGATAGAGGAAACGATAAGATTTCTTATCTGTACTCGACCTTCAATCCGGCAGTGCTTCGAAGTATCAAACGGATTATCACCTGTGCCCGGGAAGAGGGAATTATGGTGGGGATGTGCGGCGAGGCGGCCAGTGATCCGATGATGATTCCTCTACTGCTGGCATTTGGGCTGAATGAGTTCAGTATGAGCGCCTCCGCCATTTTGTATTCCAGAAAGCTGATTACTAGCCTGAGTACAGAAGAGCTGCAAAGCGTGGCGGAGAAAGCGATGAGCTTTGCGACTACGAAAGAAGTAGAAGACTATATGCGTGAGTTTGTTGCAGGACTTTGATGCTTCTGCCTTCACGAGGATAGACGTTATGGCTGCTGTACGCTTTGGCGTTCAGCAGCCATTTCCGCAGGCGGGAAGTGAAAGGCAGCTGCAATAAAAAGAGACATAAGGATAGGATGGGTGAAACTATGATAGTTTATCTGGTCGCTTATATAGGCAGTTATTTTCTGGCACAGGGAGAACATTATTATTTGTCAGGGCTTTTACTTCTTTTGGCTGCTTTATGGCTGTATCTGAAGGATTATCGCCGTTTTGAGAATCTGATTCATCTTCGGGGATTGTTTTCCTTGTTCTGGGTAGGTGGCCAGGGGCTGGCATGTCTGAAGCTGAGCCGCCTGCAGCAGGACTGGATGCTGATGACATGGATTTGCATGGCATTGGCGTTTGTAGGGTTCTGGACGGTTTTTGAGATGCTGAGCCGTCTGTACGGCACCGGATATGACAGCCATAGCCGTTGGCGGAGCTTTGCCGGCAATCCCAAACCGATGTTTCAGATGGTGTGCATCCTGGCTGCCGTTTCTTTACTGGCCTTTGTGACTGAGGCGGTGGTATTGGGATATGTCCCGCTGTTTGTCCGGGGAGTGCCTCATGCCTATTCGGAGTTTCATCTGACAGGCATTCACTATATCACAGTCTCCTGTGTTTTGGTGCCGTCTCTGGCAGTGCTGTATTTTCATATGGAACGGGGAAGAGGAAGCGAGCAAAGGATGCTGTTGGCTGCCTTGATGACCGGGATTTCTTTGATTATTCCCATCCTGTGTGTATCACGTTTTCAGTTTGTATTTGCGGTAATACTGGCCGGATTTACCTATATTTCTCTGCAGAAACGATTTCATCCTCTGTATCTGATTGGCTTAATCGGCGTGATTGTGCCGGTATATCTGGTTTTGACGGTGGCCAGGAGTCATGATGTGGAATATTTGAATGGAATATTTGAGATGAAATATAGCAGTATGCCGATTTTTATTACTCAGCCTTATATGTATATTGCCAATAATTATGACAATTTTAATTGTCTGGTAGAAGCGCTTCCGCGCCATACCTTTGGAGTGCGCGGATTATTTCCACTATGGGCATTGACAGGGTTGAAATTTGCTTTTCCGCAATTGATCAATTTCCCGATTTATGTAGATAAGAAAGAACTGACTACGTTGACCTTGTTTTATGATGCCTATTATGATTTTGGCTGGTTGGGAGTGCTGGTGTTTTCCTGCGTGCTGGGGTTGGTAGCATACCTGCTGGTGCTTAAGCTGCGGGAGATGCGTAATCCGATGGGGTATCTGCTCTATGCCCAGATGGGTGCTTATCTGATGCTCTCTTTTTTCACCACCTGGTTCAGCAACACAACCACCTGGTTTTACCTGATTCTTACCGGTTTGATGGCAGTATATTATTATTTAAACGAGCATCGCCGGTAATGGGATGTGCTTTGGTTGAAAAATGGAGGTGACTGATATGATTTCAGCAAAAATGAAGCCATTGGTGGAAAACAATTCCGTGATCCGGCAGATGTTTGAAGAGGGAAAACGCCTGGCGGCGATTTACGGCTCGGAGAACGTCTACGACTTTAGTCTGGGAAATCCCAATGTTCCGGCTCCGGAGACAGTAAAGGAGTCGATTTTGGAGATTTTGGAAGAGGAAGAATCGACCTTTGTGCATGGTTATATGAGCAACGCCGGTTATGAGGACGTAAGAGGGACGATTGCAGATTCTCTAAACACACGGTTTGGCACATCTTTTGGAGCCAATAATATTTTGATGACTGTGGGAGCCGCCAGCGGATTGAATGTAATTTTAAAAACGATCCTGGATCCGGGAGACGAAGTGATTACATTTGCGCCCTACTTTGTGGAATATGGCAATTACGTGCGAAATTATGATGGGAATTTGGTGGTGATCCCGCCGAATTTCATAGATTTTCAGCCGGATCTGGCAGAGCTGGCAAAAAAGATCACTGCCAGGACGAAGGCGGTGCTGATCAATACGCCGAACAATCCGACTGGAGTTGTCTATTCAGAGGAAACCCTGAAACAAATGGCAGGGGTTTTGAGGCAAAAGGGGCAGGAGCTTCATCAAAATATCATGTTGATTTCTGATGAGCCGTACCGGGAGCTGGCTTACGACGGAGTGAAGGTTCCCTATGTGACCAGGTATTATGAGAATACGGTGGTTTGCTATTCCTACAGCAAGTCGTTATCACTTCCGGGAGAACGGATTGGCTATCTGGTGATTCCGGATGAATTAAAGGACAGTGAGGCTGTCTTTGCGGCAGCGACAATTGCCAATCGGGTTTTGGGCAGTGTGAATGCCCCTTCTTTAATGCAGAGAGTGATTAAACGTTGCATCGAAAAAAATGCAGCCGTAAATCTGGCGGCTTATGATCGCAACCGTAATTTATTGTATGAAGGGTTAAAGGCATGCGGATTCTTTTGCGTCCGTCCGCAAGGCGCATTCTATCTTTTTATGAAATCGCCGATTGCTGACGAGAAAGAATTCTGTAGCCAGGCGGAGAAATACCGGTTGCTGCTGGTACCGGGAAGTTCTTTTGCCTGTCCGGGGTATGTCCGCATTGCTTATTGCGTATCCTATGAACAGATAGAGCGGTCAATGGCAGCATTTCAGAGTCTGGCAAAAGAATATGGACTGATGGGAGGATAAGACATGAAGGCTTGGGAGGCAAATATCAGACGGGTAGTTCCTTATGTGCCCGGTGAACAGCCAAAGGGAGAACGGCTGATTAAATTAAATACCAATGAAAATCCGTATCCTCCGGCGCCGGGAGTGAAACGGGCATTGCAGGAGATGGATTATGACAGGCTGAGAAAGTATCCGGATCCGTCGGCGTCGGCCTTGACGGATTGCCTGGCAGATTATTATGGCGTAGGACGGGATCAGGTGTTTGTGGGAGTCGGTTCTGATGATGTGCTGGCAATGGCATTTTTGACCTTTTTTAATTCGAAGAAGCCGGTTTTGTTTCCGGATGTCAGCTATTCTTTTTATAAGGTATGGGCGGATTTGTTTGGCATCCCTTATGAGACAGTGGCCTTGGATGAGAATTTCTGCATTCATCCTCAGGACTACTTTAGGGAGAACGGAGGAGTGATATTTCCCAATCCCAATGCACCTACCGGGCTTTTGCTTTCACTGGGGCAGGTGGAAGAGATCGTTCGCTATAATTCGGATGTGATTGTCATTGTTGACGAAGCATATATTGATTTTGGCGGAGAAACAGCATTGTCCCTTTTGAGACAGTATGAGAATTTGCTGGTGGTGCAGACTTTCAGCAAATCCCGTTCCATGGCTGGTTTGCGGATTGGCTTTGGCATTGGCAGTCCGGCACTGATCCGGGCATTGAATGATGTAAAATATTCTTATAACTCTTATACTATGAATCTGCCTTCTCTGGTTTTGGGGGCGGAGGCGGTAAGAGATGAGGCATATTTTCAAAACACTTTGAAAAAAATCATTGCTACCAGAGAGAAGGCGAAAGTACGTCTGCATGAACTGGGGTTCATATATCCGGATTCCATGTCGAATTTTATTTTTGCTGCCCATAAGCAGGTGCCGGCAAAGGAATTATTTGAGGCATTGCGTAAAAAGCAGATCTATGTCCGGTATTTTGAACAGCCGCGGCTGAATAATTACTTGCGTATTTCGATAGGCACAGAGGAAGAAATGGAGGAATTGTTTGCATTTTTGGAGGAATATCTTGACAGATGGAAAGCATAAGAAAATATGCGAGAATTCTTTTGAATATTCTGATCCCTCTGGCAGGGATATTGCTGGTATGTATCGTAGTTCCCAAGGTGTTGGGGTATTTTATGCCTTTTGTCGTGGGATGGCTGATTGCGATGCTGGCCAATCCATTGGTACGTTTCCTGGAGAGGCGGGTAAAGCTGGTCCGTAAGCATGGCTCGGTACTGATTGTGGTGGCGGCCCTGGCGTTGGTGATAGGATTAGGATATTTTTTGGTGTCCCGTCTTTTGATTCAGGCGTTTGGTCTGGTGAAGGATCTCCCGGAAATGTACGCCGCTGTTTCGACGGTGCTTGAGGAGTTTTTCCAGCGTTTTGATGAGCTCTATCGTTTTCTGCCTTCTCACGTGACTCAGGTATGGCATGATTTTACCGGCAATGTCGAACAGATGATTGGCCTGCTGCTGCAAAAGGTGGCATCTCCTACTGTGGAGGTGGCGGGGAACGTGGCCATGAAGATTCCCAATGCGATGGTCAATGTGGTGGTAACCATACTTTCCTCCTACTTTTTTCTGGCAGAGAGGGAAAGAATTCTGGAGTTTTGGAAAAAGTATCTGCCGGAAGGCGGCGGCCGTTATTATCAAAAGCTGCAAAGGGATCTCAGGCAACTGATAAGCGGATATTTTTTAGCACAGTTTAAGATTATGTTCATGGTGGCGTTAATTCTCCTGGCAGGTTTTGTGGTGCTGGGGATCCGGTATGGGCTTTTGCTGGCGTTGTTGATAGCAATACTTGATTTTTTGCCGCTTTTTGGTACGGGGACCGTGCTGCTGCCCTGGGCAGCGGTGAAGCTTTTGTCGGGAGAGTATATGTTGGCGGCAGGATTGGCATTGCTTTATGTGGTCAGTCAGGTGGCCAGGCAAATGGCTCAGCCAAAGCTTGTGGGGGATTCTATGGGATTGCCGCCATTGTGGACATTATTTTTTTTGTATCTGGGATTTAAGCTGCGGGGGATTTCCGGAATGATTCTGGCAGTACCTCTGGGGATTCTGGGAATGCGTCTTTATGAATATGGAGTGTTTGATTCTCTGATCGAAAATATGCGGCTTTTGATCGAAGAGATTGAGAGGATACGCAAGGGAGAGTGAAAAGTTAGAAGCCTGTCCGGAGGGAAAGGAAAAAGGAGTTATTTGGACAAAAGAAAAGGAGCAGGAGGAAGATGACAAAGAAACAACGGGCCCTGGAGATTATTGAGCGGTTGAAGAAAGAATATCCGGATGCCGGCTGCACCCTGGATTATGATCAGGCATGGAAATTGCTGGTGAGTGTGCGTTTGGCTGCCCAATGTACGGATGCGAGGGTCAATGTGGTAGTGGAAGGGCTATATAAGAAATATCCGGATGTAGAAGCCCTGGCAGAAGCGCCGGTGGAGGAGATTGAGGAGATTGTCCGGCCCTGTGGCCTGGGACATAGCAAGGCAAGGGATATCAGCGCTTGTATGAAAATGCTGCGGGATGAGTATGGGGGAAGGATTCCGGAGGATTTTGATGCGATCTTAAGGCTTCCGGGAGTAGGAAGAAAAAGCGCTAATTTAATTATGGGAGACGTATTTGGAAAGCCGGCGATTGTGACGGATACGCATTGTATCCGCCTGGTAAACCGGATGGGGCTGGTGGATGGAATCAAAGAACCTAAAAAGGTGGAGATGGCTTTGTGGAAGCTGATACCGCCAGAAGAGGGAAGCGATTTCTGCCATCGGCTCGTGTATCATGGACGGGAAATCTGCACTGCCAGAACAAAGCCCTGTTGCGGCCGGTGTTGCCTGGCCGATGTATGTAAAAAGGTGGGGGTGGATCAAAGATAATGACATCGATTCTGCGGTGCCTTTTTTCTTCTCGGAGAAAGGATACGGAAATGAAATATCATATACAGGCATGTTTTAATCAGTTTATCTGCACGGGGGCGGAGTGCGAGGATACCTGTTGCAAGGGCTGGCATATTCCAATTGACCCCAAAAGCTACCGGAAATACCTTCAAGTAAAAGGAGCCTTCGGAGGGCGCCTTTTTTGGGGAATCAAACATAAAGACAGGTGTTTCCGTATGAAGGGCAGGGCATGTGCTTTTTTAAACAAGGAAGGTTTTTGCGATATATATAAAGAGCTGGGGCGAAAAGGAATGTGTAAAAGCTGCCGGGAATATCCGAGACATCGGGAGGATTATGGATCGTTGCAGGAAGTGATGCTTTCTCTATCCTGTCCGGAGGCGGCACGATTGATTTTGACTGATCAGACACAGGGAATGTGGAAAGAAAAAGAGAGGATTGTAATTGCTAAAAGACAGAGGAAAAAGGAATGGGACGAGCCGGCGGCTGACTTGATGGAGGATCTGGAAGAACTGCGCCGCACTATGGTCTGTCTGATCAAGGATCGATCGGTAGAGTGGCGGCAACGGCTGGCAATGCTGCTGGCGTTGGCCCATGATTTTCAACGGCATTGGAATAAGATTCGAAAAGCAGGATATCCTTATTCTGAACAAAGAAGGCGGCAGTGGGGGAAAAAGCTTTCGCGACGTTATCTTTCCCGGACGGCGGCTGGCCGGTTTGCCCGAAGGCTGGAACAGCTTCGGTGCAGTGAGGCGGAGCGGGAGATCCGTATGGCTGCCTGGATGCGCCTGGTGCAGGAGATGGAACCTGTTTTGGCCGGCTGGTGGTATCATTCAGACCGGATGTGCAACAGCCTGTATCACCAGCGAAGTATCAAGGAATATCAGGTCCTTTGCCGGCAGTTTGAGGAAGAAGCAGCAGGTTTGGAACAAGAGTGGGAGAACCTGGCAATGTATTTTGTTAATACGTATATACTGGGAGCCGTTTATGACGGAGATGTATATGGAAAGGCAAAGCTGGCGGTGTTCGGGACTTTTGTGATCCGGGAATGGTGTCTGTTTCGCTATGGTGTGAAAGGACGGTTTGACAGAGCGGAACTTGTGAAGGCGGCATACCGTTACTCGCGGGAGACGGAGAATTCGGAGCGAAATTTAGATTTCCTGGAAGAGCAGCTTACGCAAAATCCTCTGTTTGGATTAGAAGAAATGCTGAAAGTGATTATCTGATGTCAAAAAATGCGGCAATTTTTGTTGTGGACAGAGATTTCCTGTGATAAAATAAGAGACGTTGCCGAAGCGGGTGGCGATGAAATACAACGACGAGGTGGAACAGAGTATGGGAATCAAAGTGGTGGCAGTAGATAATGCGCCGGAGCTATTGACAAAGCTCAAAGGTATTTTTCGAAATCTGGAAAACGTAGAGCTGTTGGCCTGCTTTGAGGAGGCGGTGGCGGTAGTTGATTTTGTCAGAGAGAATCCGGTGGATATGGTGTTTACCGATATTGTGATGCCGGATATCAGCGGCATCAGCCTGGCGTCGTCACTGCACCGTCTGGCAAAGCCGCCGGCAGTGGTCCTGATGTCGAGCATTCCTGGATTTTCTCTGGAAGCATGGAAGATACAGGCTTTTGGATTTATCGAGAAGCCGTATACCCGTATGGATGTGGTGCGGATGGTGAATAAATATGAGAGAGAGCAGACGAAATTGTGTGTTTAAATGGGAGCAAGTTTGTCAGGATTGCTAATAGAAAATTGTATTTTCTTGTGATAAAATGGGCGGAAAATGGCATGATGATAGAAAAAGATGGCCAGGGAAGAAGACAGGAGGAACAAAAATGAGCGACACACATATTTCAGATTCTGTTTTTTATATTGGAGTCAGCGACCGGACATTGGATTTATTTGAAAGCCAATATCCGATCCCCGATGGAGTGACATACAATTCCTATGTGATACTGGATGAGAAGACAGCAGTGTTGGATACGGTAGATGTGCGGGCATCCGAGCAATGGTTTGCGAATCTGGAACAGGCGCTGGCAGGAGAGCCGGTGGATTATCTGGTGATCTCCCATATGGAGCCGGATCATGCGGCTAATATTGAGCGATTTGCCAAGATGCACCCGGAGGCAAAGCTGGTAGGCAATGCCAAGACCTTTGGCATGATACGGCAATTCTTTGATTTTGACCTGGAAAACCGCAAGATAGAGGTGAAAGAGGGAGATACGCTGAGCCTGGGAAAACATGTCCTGCAGTTTTTCATGGCGCCGATGGTGCATTGGCCGGAGGTTATGGTGACTTATGAGCAGACGGAGAAAATATTATTTTCTGCTGACGGCTTTGGCAGATTTGGCATGATGGATTCCGGGGAGGAATGGGGAGAAGAAGCTGCCCGTTATTATCTGAACATTGTCGGTAAATATGGCGTCCAGGTCCAGGCTTTGCTGAAAAAGGCGGCAAATTTGGATATTCAGATCATTTGTCCGCTGCACGGGCCGGTTTTGAAGGAAAATCTGGAATATTACCTGAAGCTATATCAGATCTGGAGTACTTATCAGCCGGAGCAGCACGGAGTTCTGATAGCCTATGCTTCTATTCACGGAAATACGGCGAAGGCGGCGAAGCGCCTTGCCGGGATTCTGGAGGAGCAGGGAGAAAAACAAGTAGAGGTGCTGGACTTATCCCGGGCAGACATGTCTTTTGCTGTACGCAAGGCTTTTTATTATGATCGGATGGTGGTGGCAGCGGCAACGTATGACGGCGGTGTATTTCCATGTATGGAGGAGTTTTTATTGCATATCCGGTCAAAAAATTATCAGAAGCGCACGGTAGGCATCGTGGAAAATGGCAGCTGGGCGCCTATGGCTGGGAAAGTAATGAGGGGGATTCTGGAGAGTATGAAGGAGGTCGTGGTCCTGGAACCGACGGTGACAGTAAAATCCGCGTTGAAGGATACTGACCTGGCAGGGATGCAGGCTTTGGCAAGGGCGTTGGTAAGTGTCGGCTAATATTTTTAATACTGAATATCAATAAGTTTAGTGGTTCTATGGGGTACGCCCTGGGGGGAGGAAACGGGAGCGTGGCCAGCCTGTCAGGATTTTTCTCATGTTTCGGGATTAAGAAATCCTAAAATTTTTGGATTTTGCAAAAAGCGAATCAAAAATATCCAAACTCGCTGACGCTCAAACAGTGGATATTTTTGATTCAATGCAAAATTCAAAAATTTAAGGACTTCTAAAATCCCTGCAAATGTCGAAAAACCTTGACAGGCTGGCCATGCTCCCGTTTCCTCCCCCCAGGGCTGAGTATTCTCGGGACTAAAATGAATAGCACTGGTTGCAAAATAAGTCCCCCGGCATTTCTCTGTCCTGTGTTCGGACGGTTTACGTATGTACAGTCTGCTTTTAACGGACAAAGTCCATGAAATATCAGACAGGATGTTCGTGAACAGCCGCACATAGATAAGAGAAATGACGGGGGATTATTTTGCAACCAGTGCTATTCATTTTAGTCCAGAAAATACTCAGCCATGGAACAAGGCGCGGGAAGCGACGGGAAATGGTCGGCTGATTTTGACTTTGCAGGGATTTTAGGACTTCTTGATCCCGAAACCGGAAAAATCAGCCGACCATTTCCCGTCGCTTCCCGCGCCTTGTTCCATGGCGTACCTTCTGAAAAACCAGTCAAATAACAAGCAGCTTATTTTACCTTTTGTTATCCAAAAGAAACCGGTATTTTAAAATTTTTCAAAGCGCTCGACGTCTGTTACAAAAATAGTAGCACCGCCCAATTCTACAGTCACGGGCATCATCACATAGCCGGCGGAAATAGAACCGATGTTTGGAGAAGGGATATCACAGGTGATCTTCTGCCGCTTGCCGCAGGTCTCCCGAATCAGTTCAATAGCAGTATCCACACGATCTTCATCAGTACCAACCATCAGAGTGGCGTTTCCCTTTTTGAGAAAGCCGCCGGTAGTGGCCAGCCGGGTCACACTGTACTGATGCTTGGTGAGGACATCCGTTACCCGGTTGCCGTCGTCGGAGCTTACAATTGCGTAAATAATTTTCATATTCACCCCTCCATTTGTCTTGAAGCTGAAATTATTTTAGCATAAAATGCAGTTAGTGTAAATATATTCAGAAAATTTTCACGAGATTTTTACTATTTGATTACTTTTCTGAAGGATTTGAACAGGAATGAAAAAACAGTACTAAAATCACTGGAAGCATGATATAATAACATAAATGAGAAAATATGCCCTGAGGGCAGAAGATACAAAAGGGGGCGGTCAG
Source organism: uncultured Lachnospiraceae bacterium (assembly GCA_910588125.1). Lineage (GTDB taxonomy): Bacteria > Bacillota > Clostridia > Lachnospirales > Lachnospiraceae > Brotaphodocola. Next base: position 7,639 of record CAJUPI010000044.1, on the reverse strand, counting down.
ATGACGATCAGAGAAGCACAGGAAGCTTGGGAGGCACAGTATCTGAGTCCTTTTGCGTCATTGAGCCGGAATACGCTGGGGAGGGATATGCCGGAGCCATTGTGTGATATCCGACCGGAGTATCAGCGGGACAGGGACCGCATTTTGCACTGCAAGGCGTTTCGAAGGCTCAAGCATAAGACGCAGGTTTTTTTGGCTCCGGAAGGAGATCATTACCGGACGAGGCTGACGCATACCCTGGAGGTTGCCCAGATTGCCCGGACGGTTGCCCGGGCCTTGCGGATGAATGAGAACCTGACAGAGGCGATTGCGCTGGGGCATGATCTGGGACATACTCCTTTCGGCCATTCCGGAGAGCGGATTTTGAATGAACTGTGTCTGGACGGCTTTGCCCATTACCGGCAGAGCGTGCGGGTGGTGGAGTTTCTGGAAAAGGACGGCAGAGGACTGAACCTGACAAGAGAAGTGCGGGACGGAATATTGAATCACCGAACCAGCGGGAAACCTTCTACTTTAGAGGGGTGTATCGTGCGGCTGTCAGATAAGATCGCATACATAAATCATGATATTGATGATGCGATCCGGGGGAAAATATTTAAAGAGTCGGATATACCGGAGCGCTATACAGGGCTTTTGGGGCATAGCGTGCGTGAGCGGCTTAATACAATGATCCATGATATTATTGAGAGCAGTATGGATCAGCCACAGATTAAGATGTCGCCGGGGATGCAGGAAGCTATGCAAGGCCTGCGGGCCTGGCTGTTTGAAAATATGTATCTGAATGAGGTTCCGAAGGCGGAGGAAAAGAAGGCGCAGCAGTTGATTGCGTCTTTGTATCATTATTATCTAGAGCATGCGGATCAGATGCCGGAGGAATATCGTCAGATGATAGATTTGCGGGGGGAGAAAAAAGAACGGGCAGTCTGTGATTATATAGCAGGAATGAGTGATAGCTATGCGATTTATAAATTTGAGGAGCTGTTTGTACCTCAGGCATGGAAGGCATAAAAGTAGGAAGCATTCCGATGCAGGAAGAGCCATAAAAGATACGACAGGATACAGGAAAGGAGTATTTCATGTATTATCCGGAAGAGATCGTCGAGGAAGTGAGAACAAGAAATGACATCGTGGATGTGATTTCGGGATATGTGAAGCTGCAGAAGAAAGGAAGCAATTATTTTGGCCTGTGTCCTTTCCATAATGAAAAATCTCCATCCTTTTCCGTGTCGCCTCAAAAGCAGATGTATTACTGCTTTGGCTGCGGAGCCGGAGGAAATGCGATCACCTTTGTGATGGAATATGAGAGTTTTACTTTTCCGGAAGCCCTTAAATTTTTGGCGGATCGGGCCGGAGTCCGGCTGCCGGAGGCAGAGTATTCCAGGGAAGAACGGGAAAAAGCGGACAGGCGTTTGGAGATTTTAAAGATCAATAAGGTGGCGGCGAATTATTTTTATTATCAGTTGCATCAGCCGCAGGGCAGATATGGCTATGAGTATTTTAAGAAGCGTGGATTGACAGAGGAGACGGTCCGGCGGTTTGGGTTGGGATATGCCAATAAGACAAGCAATGATTTATATCAATATCTGAAGTCAAAGGGCTATGGGGATGCGATCCTAAAGGACAGTGGCCTGGTGACGATGGAGGAGCGGGGAGCTTATGATAAATTTTGGAACCGGGTGATGTTTCCGATTATGGATGTCAATAGTAAGGTGGTAGGATTTGGCGGACGGGTTATGGGAGAGGGAGAGCCGAAATACTTGAATTCGCCAGAGACGCTGGTATTTGATAAAAGCAGGAATCTCTACGGGCTGAATTATGCGCGGACCAGCCGGGAAAAATATATGCTGCTATGTGAAGGATATATGGATGTGATTGCCTTGCAGCAGGCAGGCTTTGTCAATGCGGTGGCCTCCCTGGGCACGGCGTTGACGGCACAGCATGCGGTTCTGTTAAAGCGCTATACAGAACAAGTGATCCTGACTTACGACAGTGACGGGGCAGGAGTGAAAGCAGCATTGCGGGCGATTCCGATTTTAAAGGAGGCAGGAATTTCCACAAAAGTGCTGAATATGAAGCCATATAAGGATCCGGATGAATTTATCAAGAATCTGGGGGCAAAAGCGTTTAGCCAACGGATTGAGGAAGCACAGAACAGCTTTTTATATGAGATAGAAGTATTGAAAAGAGAGTATCAGCTGGAGGATCCGGAGCAGAAAACCCGGTTTTATCATAAGGTAGCGCAAAAGCTTCTGGAATTTGAAGAGGAGCTGGAACGGGACAATTATATTCAGGCGGTAGCCCGGGAATATATGGTACCGTATGAACATCTGCGCCGGCTGGTGAATCGGCTGGGGAGTATGCCGGGAGCGGTTTCAAAGAGCGCACAAGATCGTCAGAGGGAGCCGGTGCGGGAGGCAGAGCGGAAGAAGGAAAAGGACGATGGCAACCGCCGGGCCCAGCGCCTGCTGCTGACATGGCTGATCGAGCGGCCGGAGCTGTTTGCCCGGATTGAGGGGATACTGACGCCGGAGGATTTTGTGGAGCCTTTGTACCATCAGACGGCAGAATTGGTGTTTGCCGGACATCGGCAGGGCAAAGTCAATCCGGCTGAAATATTGAATTATTTTATCAATGATGAAGAACAATACAGAGAGGTGGCAGCACTGTTTCATGCCAGGCTGGAGGAATCTCTGAATAATGAGGAACAGAAAAAAGCATTTTCGGATATTGTATATAGGGTGAAAAAGAACAGCTTGGAGCAGGCCAGCCAGAAGGCGGCAGATATCGGTGAGCTTCAGCGGATTATCCGGGAGCAGGCAGCATTGAAGAAGCTTTCAATTACATGGGAATAAACCGTGCCCGAAAAAGTATGGGAGTGGTTGGATGGGAAGAAGGGGCATCGTTTGGGAGAAGCGGTTGCAGAACAGGAAAGGCGGGCAGACATGGAAGAACATAAGCAGACGTTAGAGGAAAAGCTGATTTTATTGTTGGAAATCGCGAAGAAAAAGAAAAATGTGCTGGAGAACCGGGAGATTCTCGATTTTTTCCGGGGGGAGATTCTCGATCCGGATAAGCTGGATCGAATCTATGAATACCTCGATCGGAATAAGGTGGATGTACTGCGGCTGGATGAGGAAGATGACATGGATCCGGATCTGTTCCTGGATGAAGGGCTGCCGGACGGGGAAGAGATCAACGTAGAAGAAATTGACCTGTCCGTACCGGATGGAGTCAGTATTGAAGATCCGGTACGCATGTATCTGAAAGAGATCGGCAAGATTCCGCTTTTGTCCACAGACGAGGAGATTGAGCTGGCCAGGAGGATGGAGTCAGGAGACGGGGAGGCAAGAAAACAGTTGGCGGAGGCCAATTTGCGGCTGGTGGTCAGCATTGCCAAGCGGTATGTAGGCCGGGGAATGCAGCTTTTGGATTTGATTCAGGAGGGGAATCTGGGGCTGATCAAGGCGGTGGAAAAGTTCGATTATCGGAAAGGCTATAAATTCAGTACCTATGCTACCTGGTGGATCCGGCAGGCGATTACCCGTTCGATTGCGGATCAGGCAAGGACTATCCGGATTCCGGTGCATATGGTGGAAACGATCAACCGCCTGATACGGACGCAGCGTCAACTGGTACAAGAGCTGGGGAGAGAGCCGTCGGAGGAGGAGATTGCCGCCCGGATGGATCTGCCGGTGGAACGGGTACAAGAGATCCGCAAGATTTCCCAGGAGCCGGTATCTTTGGAGACGCCGATCGGCGAGGAGGAAGACAGCCATCTGGGAGATTTTATTCAGGATGATCAGGTGGCGGTACCGGCGGATCAGGCCGCCTTTACACTTTTGCGGGAGCAGTTGATGGAGGCGTTGGAAACTCTGACGGAACGGGAACAAAAGGTGCTCCGCCTGCGCTTTGGGCTGGACGACGGGAGGCCGCGGACCCTCGAAGAGGTCGGCAAGGAATTTCATGTAACGAGAGAACGGATCCGCCAGATTGAAGCCAAGGCATTGCGGAAGCTACGCCATCCCAGCCGGAGTAAAAAGCTGAAGGATTACCTGGACTAAAGACAACAAAGGAGGACAGAAATGAACCATGGAGGGAAAGAAACCTGCAAAAAACTATTTTGGCCGTGAAGTAATCGAGGGGATACGAAATAAGGCTACCCGTTTTTTGATGGTCAGCCTTTTGTCGGTATCCGTTCTTTGTGTTATTGTTTTTATTTATCTGGCCGTTCATATGAATTATAAAAGTTCAGAAACCATCGGCAAGATCGGAAAGATCTACATGTCAGGGATGAGCGAACAAGTTGCCATGCATTTTGAAACCGCGATTGAGCTGCGGCTGTCTCAGTTGAATGAGCTGGTGGGAAATCTTCAGTCAGGAATTACGGATGAGGAAGAATTGCGTCAGAGATTGGCCAAAGAGGCCCAAATCCGGGGTTTTGAGTACTTGGCTTTCTATTCTGGCGATGGTGATTTTGATATGATCTACGGGGAAAAGATCCGGTTGATGGATCCGCCGCCGTTTTTACATTCTCTGGACCAGGGAGAAAAAAAGGTGGCGATCGGAAAGGATGAATCCGATGCCGATATCGTACTTATGGGAGTGCCTGTAGACAGCCGGCTGCCGGATGGCCGGGAATGTAAGGCTTTAGTGGCGGCGCTTCCAATCCACTATATCAAAGAGACATTATTTTTAAATGACAGTTCTTCGATGGAATATTATTTTATCATTCGCCGGGACGGCAGCTTTATTCTCCGGAGAAATGATGTGGAGGATGAAAGTTATTTTGATCGGGTGTTAAACCGTTATGGGGATGTAGGGGGATTGACACCGGAGGAGTATTTGACGGAACTGGGGATATCCATGGATGCACAGAGGGATTTCAGCAGCGAATTCATCATCGAAGGGGAGAGACGCCATCTATATTGTACCAGCCTGTCATATTCGGAATGGTTTTTGCTGGTATTTATGCCTTATGGTATTTTGGATGAGACGATTGCCGAGCTGGGAGGGGAATGGCTGGTCAGGGCTCTGGGCGGTTGTGCAGTGATATTGCTGGCCCTGATGATTGTATTTTTTAAATATTTCCGCCAGATGCGGAAGCAGATGCTGGCTTTGGACGAGGCACGGCAGATGGCAGAGCACGCCAGCAAGGCAAAAAGTGAATTTTTGTCCAATATGAGCCATGATATCCGTACTCCTATGAATGCGATTGTGGGAATGACCAGCATTGCTATTGCCAATATCAAAAATCAGCAGCAGGTCCTGAATAATTTAAAAAAGATTTCTCTTTCGAGCCGCCATCTGTTGGGCCTGATTAACAATATTCTGGATATGTCCAAGATTGAGAGTGGGAAGCTGTCGCTCAATGTGGAACAGATCTCACTGAGTGAGATTATGGATGGAATTGTAAGTATTATCCAGCCCCAGATCAAAGAAAAGAGCCAGCATTTTGAGGTACATGTGGACAATGTCTTTGTGGAAAATATATGCTGTGACAGTGTGCGGCTGAATCAGGTACTGATTAATTTTCTGGGAAATGCGGTAAAATTCACACCGGAGGGCGGGACGATCCGATTATCCTTGTGCGAGGAATTATCTCCCCGGGGAGATGCCTATGTGAGGATCCATCTGCGGGTAAGGGACAATGGAATTGGCATGTCAAAAGAGTTTCAGAAAAAGCTTTTTGACTCTTTTTCCCGTGAGGACAGCACGCGGGTGCAAAAAACTGAGGGCAGCGGACTGGGTATGGCCATTACCAAATACATAATCGATGCTATGGCAGGAACGATCGAGGTCAAAAGTGAGCCGGGGAAGGGAACGGAGTTTCATGTGACCCTGGATCTGGAAAGATCAACGGTTCCGGAAAATGATATGCGGCTGCCGGAGTGGGATATGCTGATTGTCGATGATGATCAGCAGCTGTATGAGAGCGCGGCAACGGCATTGCAGGCGAGCGGGGTGCGGACAGAATGGACGATGGACGGCGAGAGTGCACTCCTGGCAGTGGAGGAGCGAATGCGGCAAAACCGGCCTTACCATATTATACTGATGGATTGGAAGCTGCCGGGAATGGACGGCATCCGTACAGCCCGTAAATTGCGGGAGCTGTGTGGAGATGAACTGCCGATTTTGCTGATCTCTGCTTATGACTGGAGCGAGATTGAAGAAGAGGCCAGAGCCGCCGGAATCTCAGGATTTATCGCCAAGCCACTGTTTAAATCTACGCTTTATTATAGCCTTCGGCAATTTGCCGGGGATTTTAAGGCTCAGGAATGGGGGACGCCAGAGGGGGAGTTTGATTTTTCCGGGAGGAGGATCCTGCTGGCGGAGGATAATGATTTGAACTGGGAGATCGCACAGGAGTTGCTCTCAGAGATAGGACTGGAGCTGGACTGGGCGGAAAACGGCCAGATCTGTGTGGAAAAATTTGAGCGTTCTCCGGTCGGAACGTATGACGGGATTCTGATGGATATCCGGATGCCTGTGATGACAGGCTATGAGGCGACGAAAGCTATTCGAAAGCTGGATCGCCCGGACGCCGGTACGATTCCGATTATTGCGATGAGTGCAGATGCATTTTCCGAGGATATCCAAAAATGCCTGGCCTGCGGAATGAATGGCCATATTGCTAAACCAATCGATATGCGGGAGGTGACCCGGATGCTGGAACGATTTATTGTAGACAGGAGGGAGCCGTTGGAAAGTCATTTCTGACAGGAAAGAGATAGCAAAAAGGATGAGGTAAGGATGAAATTGTCAAAGCGGCTGGAAACGATTGTGGATATGGCTTTTTGCTGGGTATCCCTTTGGGAAAGAGAAGAAAAAAAAGAAGTCTGTGTGGCGGATGTCGGAACGGATCACGGTCTTGTGCCAATTCGCCTGATTGAGCGGGGGATGGCCGGGACAGTGCTGGCAACGGATGTTCGGAAGGGACCGCTTCTGCGGGCCCGGGAGCATGTAGCAAAACAGGGATTGCAGGAGAGGATTGAGCTGCGGCTGGGAGACGGCTTAAAGCCGCTGAAGCCGGGAGAGGCCCAACTGGTGATTATGACTGGAATGGGCGGAGAATTAATGTCGCGGATTTTGCAGGAGGCGCCGCTGATTCAGGAGACGGTCCGCTGCTGGATCTTTTCCCCGCAATCGGAACTGGCATATTTCAGGCACGGACTGGAAAAGCTGGGGTTGGCGATCTGTGATGAGGTTATGCTAAAGGAGGATGGGAAATTTTACACTATTATGACGGCAGAGCCGGGAGAGATGCATTATCCGGAAGAGTATCAGTATCGATATGGGGAGCGGCTGATTCAGAAAAGATCTCCAGTGTTGAAGGAATATCTAAGGCAGGAGATTTATAAGCTTCAGGAAATCCGGGAGCAGATACAAAAAACTGCCAGGGTAGAAAATTCCGGTACGAAAGAGCGGCTACAGGAGGTAGAGGGGGAATTGGAGCAGGCGAAAAGGGTAAAGGAACTGCTTTGAGATACGTGAGAAAAAGGAGAGAAAAACAGGCAATGTCATTAGGTTGATTTTCTCAGGAGGCACGCCATGGAAAAAGGAGCGGGAAGAGGCGGGAAATGCTCTGCTGCTTTTTCCGGTTTCGGGATCAAGAATTCCTAAAATCCCTGATTTTTGCGAG
>CAJUPI010000043.1 GCA_910588125.1 uncultured Lachnospiraceae bacterium | reverse complement strand
TCCACTCTGTCTGAGCGAAGCGAGTTTGGGGATTTTCGTTTCGCTTTTCGCAAAACTCAGAGATTTTAGGAATTCTTAATCCCGAAACCGGAAAAATCAGCAGACCGTTTCCGGCCGCTTCCCGCTCCTTTTTCCATGGCGTACTTTCTGAGAAGAGGGTGACTTATTTTGCAACACCCTTTTGCAACGTGCCCCTTTTTGTTGTATGTCTTGTGAGATCATATATCAGCAATTATCAAATATTTCCAAATATTTATTGAAAGAAAAACAAAAATTGTGCTAACAATACAAAAATAAAGAGTATTTTTGGTTTATAAACGTTTGTGACAGATAATGGTTTTCCTGTATGATATTGTTATGACAAAAAGGATGATACCAAAGGAACATGGGAAGGGGAGAATCGGATGAGTAGTTTTATGATGACATTGCAGGCTCTGATTGACGGGCTGCTGATCGGCGGTGTATATGCGGTCATTGCCATTGGGCTGAGCCTGGCGTTTGGCGTAATGCGAATAGTAAACTGGGCGCATGGGGAACTGCTGATGCTCAGCATCTATATCTCGTATTTTATTTTCACCTGGTTTGGCATTGATCCTTATCTTTTGATGTTTTTGACAGCGGTGCTGATGGCTGGCTTTGGATATATTCTTCAGAGGTTTGTGATTTCCAATATGCTGGCCAGAGAAAAAGAGGTGGAACCCATCAGTGTTTTGCTGTTTACGGCAGGATTAGGCGTCTTTTTATCAAATCTGGCGCTGGTGATTTTTAAGGGCAATCCCAGAACTGCTACAACGGTTTACACGGGCCGTTCTATCCATGCAGGAATGCTGTATGTTTCGGTTCCCAAGCTGATTTCTTTTGTGATAGCCATGGGGTGTACGGTATTGCTTTACTATTTTCTTCAAAAATCAGAAACCGGCCGTGCAATCCGGGCGGCATCGCAGAATCGGAATGTGGTGACTCTTATGGGAGTGAACATCAAGCGGCTTTATAATATCGCCTTTGCCATCAGTGTAGGTATGGTGGGAATCGCCGGTGCCTTGCTTCTTCCTTATAGCTCGGTTCAGCCTACTTCGGGAACCACCTATAGCTTTAAATCCTTTGTGATCATTGTGCTGGGAGGCCAGGGAAGTGTCATAGGAGCATTGATCAGCGGATTGTTAGTAGGGATTATAGAGAAAGTAGGGACTCTTTATTTCTCGGATACTACTGCACAGATTGCCGTATTTGCCGTATTTGTTCTGGTACTGCTGCTTCGTCCTAACGGATTGTTTGGCAGAAAGCAAGGTTGATGCACAGACTCGGAAAAGGATGGCGCAAAGGGTGCGCCGTGGGAGGTAAGGATGAATAGAAAGAATATGATGATTTCAGCAGCAGTGATTGTGCTGAGTGCTTTTGTCCCGGTATTGATACATCGTTCGCTGGTACTGCAATATCTGATCAATATGATGATTTTTGCCTATCTAGCGCTGGCCTGGAATATTATCGGAGGATACGCCGGGCAGCTGGCTTTAGGAAACGGGGTTTATCTGGGGATCGGCGCTTATGTGGCGGCTGTGCTTTACACCTATGAAGGAATCAGCCCCTGGCTGGGGATGCTTGTGGCAGGGTTGATTGCCGCCATATTGGCATTGCTGGTAGGAGGAATCACTTTTCGGCTGGAGGGCTCCTATTTTGCCCTGGCTACCGTTGCTATGCTTCATATTATCCGGATCACATTCATGTCAAATGAATATATTCTCGGATATCGGACAAAAGGCGCCCTAAGTTTTAATATTAAGTGGAACGGCGGCCTGATGAATATGCAGTTTGAAGAAAGAAGCGGGTATTACTGGCTGTTTTTGGGATTGCTTGTAGTGGGGCTTTTGATATCGGCAGGAATTAAAAACAGTAAAATGGGTTATTATCTTCAGGCAATTTGTACCAATCCGGATGCCTCTGGTTCTCTGGGGGTCAATGTGATGGGGATGAAGCTGATTGCAAACTGTATTTCTGCTTTTATGGTGGCGGTAGGCGGGTCTATGTATGCTTTTTATCTGAGTGTGGTGGATCCTTCTAGCGTATTAGGATACGATATGTCGATCAAAATCCTTTTATTTGCCATAATCGGAGGGAGAGAGACTCTGCTAGGGCCGGTTTTCGCGGCATTTATTCTGGCGCCCCTGGGAAATATTTTGCGGGGGATTGTAGGAGCATCTGTGGCAGGCCTGGCAGAAGTGATCTATGGCTTGGTATTGATGGCGGCCATTTATTTTATGCCAAAAGGAGTGTGGCCTTCCGTTGCAGGATTCTTCCGGAAGGATGCCCGAAGACAGTGACAAAGAAGAAAGAGGTGAGGGAATGGCAACGGATGCATTGCTGCATGTAGATAAAGTGACAAAAAAATTTGGAGGTCTGACAGCGGTTAATCAGGTTTCCCTGCATGTCCGTCCGGGAGAGGTAGTGGGGCTGATAGGAGCCAACGGCGCCGGAAAGACAACTTTGTTTAATATGATTGCAGGGGCTTATCCTGTGACTTCCGGTAAGATCCTGTTTGAAGGAAAAGAGATTGAGAACCTCCCGAATCATAAGCTGGCCAGAATCGGCATTGCAAGGACCTACCAGATCGTAAAGCCTTTTAGTAACCTGACTATGCTGGAGAATACTATGGTGGGAGCCTTGCAGAAGCACTCTAAGGTGAAGGAGGCCAGAAAAAAGGCGGAAGAAATCCTGGAGCTGGTGGAGATGAGCGACCGAAAGGATGTGAGAGGAGAAAATCTGAATCTGCCGGAGCTGAAACGAATGGAGGTGGCAAGAGCCCTTGCCACAGAACCCAAATTGCTTTTGCTGGATGAGGTGATGGCAGGGTTGAATCCGTCAGACAGCGAAAAGGTGATCCGGCTGATTCAGAGGATTAATCAGGAGTCTGGCCTGACAATTATTATTATCGAACATGTGATGAAAGCAGTGATGACTTTATCGGATCGGATTTATGTGTTGAATCAGGGGTGCCTGATTGCAGAGGGAACTCCGGAAGAGGTGACGACACATCCGGAAGTGATCAAGTCTTATTTAGGAGAACGGCGATATGCTAAAAATTGACAATATTTTTGTGAATTACGGGAATTTTGAAGCCCTGCATGGGATATCCCTGTCCGTAGAAGAAGGGAAGATCGTGGCACTGGTAGGGGGAAACGGCGCCGGAAAAACTACGACGATCAACACAATCTCCGGCCTGACGGCTCTCAGAAAGGGAGATATCCTGCTGGACGGGCAAAGTATTCGGGATATGCCGGCCCATGAACGAGTAAAAAAGGGAGTGATCCAGGTTCCGGAGGGCCGGAAGCTGTTTCCCTACATGAGTGTCTATGAAAATCTGATGATGGGATCGTATCTGCCGGAGAACCGGACAAAACGAAAAGAAAATCTCGCAATGTGTTTTGAGATTTTTCCCAAAATGGCGGAGAGAAAGGACCAGATGGCCGGTACAATGTCGGGGGGAGAACAGCAGATGTGTGCGATTTGCCGGGCATTGATGTCTCAGCCCAGGCTGCTGATGCTGGATGAACCGTCTCTGGGGCTGGCTCCGGTGATCGTAGATACGGTTCTGGACAGTATTGTGAAGATTAACCAGACAGGAGTTACGATTCTTCTGGTAGAACAAAATGTGCTGGCAACCCTGGATATTGCAGATTATGCTTATGCAATTGAGATTGGGCAAAATGCCCTGGAAGGGACCGGTAAGGAAATGCTGGAAAATGAGCAGATACGCAGTACGTATTTGGGGATCTAGCGGAAACATTCATATATCAATGGGAGGTGCTGTTTTATGTGTGACACAATCGTAGTAACCAGGGAAAATTGCCGGGGCGGTCGGACTATCTTTGGGAAAGCCAGTGACCGGGCCGTCAATGAACCGCAGCCGTTTGTGTATGTTCCGGCATACAATCATCCGGCCGGCTCGAAAGTGAAATGTACTTATATTGAGGTAGAGCAGGCAGAGCATACACATGCAATGATCCTTTCCAAGCCTTCCTGGATCTGGGGAGCAGAAATCGGTGTCAATGAGTATGGCCTTTGTATCGGAAATGAATCTGTCTTCTCTAAGGAGATGAATGTGACGGAGCAGGCTTTATTGGGGATGGATATTGTCCGCCTGGCATTAGAACGGTCTAAGACGGCACAGGAAGCAGTGGAGGTAATGGGGAAACTGATGGAGCGCTATGGGCAGGGGGGAAATGCCAGCTTTGACACAGTTTTTCACTATGATAATGCATATATGATTGTAGATGAAAACGAGGCATGGCATTTCGAGACAGCAGGTAAGCATTATTGGGCAGCGAAAAAAGTTTCTGGCGCTTACAGTATCTCCAATTACCTTTCCATCAATTATCCGGATCGGATGCATGAGAATTTGATCGCGAATGCAGAAGAAAAAGGATACCCGATAGAGGGGGCTTTTGACTTCGCAAAGGCATATGTAGACTGGGAAAGCCCGATTAACCGGAGCGGATTGCTTCGGCGGTGCTGCAGTTATCAGATGGCAAACAAGCCGGGCAGGGATTTTACAGAGGAGGATATGGTTAGTGCACTGAGGTCTCACTATTCCAATGATCCCTGGACAGATGGAGACAGCTGCGTCTGTATGCATGCGAAGAATCCGCCACAGCCAGAGGATGTCACGTGTCAGACTTGTAATACGATGATTGCCGTATGCCGGGGAAGGGATACGGTTATGTGGGGACCGGGGATGGCGGTGACCTGCGTGGCGCCCTTTCAGCCCTTCTGGTTTGATGCATACAGCAAAAAGCAGGTATTTCCCTATGAGGAGATGGAGGAAGCGATTGATCAGTGGATCCGCCGGGAAGGGATTAACCGGGCTATCGTGGATGGGAGAATTCCGGTAAAGGAATACCAAAAGGATATGCATGAGATGGAGAGAAGCTGGTTTGCCCGGGTGCGGGCAGTGGGGGAAGGACGGCAGGAGCGCCAGGCATTGTGCGATGCTATTGCCAGCGAAGCGGAAGCGTTTTTTGATAGATGGCTTTCTTATGCGGACAAAGCAGTGGCAAGGCCGATGGGATCCGAAGATTTTCAGGCATTCTGGAAAAAGAAAAACAGTGAGCTGGGAAAAGACCGGAGAATGGCTCTTTAAATATGGCAAGTAAAAATTTATATAAAACAAGGAGGAAAAAAGGTGAAAAGAAACAGAAAGAGATTGTGGGCATGGTTACTGGTTGTGATTATGATGCTGTCAGCAGTGGGCTGTAGCGGGTCATCAGGAGGAGGTGGCGATACCACAACTGCGGCGAAGGACACGACAGCTGCACCGGCTGCGACAGAAAAAGCAGGGAACGAGACGACGGCGGCTGCGGATACGGAGAGCGATACCATCAAAATCGGCGTTATTTTATCGTTTACCGGTTCGGCTGCCTATGAGAGCGAGATGCTTCGCCAGGGATACGATTTCGCGGTAAAATACTGGAATGATCAGGGAGGGATCGAAGCTTTAGGAGGAAAGAAAATCGAATTGCTTTACGCGGATCATGCAGATGATGTGGAGACAGGGGTGACAGAGCTGGAGCGTCTTCTGGACGAGGGTTGTGTGATGATATCCGGCGATTATTCCAGCGGATCGGTTACTTTGGCAATGAAGCCAATCTGTGAGCGACGCAAAATTCCGTTTGTGGTAAGCCAGCAATCGGCGTTGGAAGTCTATGCAGAAGGCAATGAATGGGTGTTTAATCCGACAAATGACGCCTCCACCAATGCCCAGGGACTGGTGGGAGTGATCCAGATGATTGCAGAGATGTATGGCGATGAAGTACATGGCGTGGGCTTTATTGCTGAAAATTCCGAATGGGGGCAGTCTCAGATGGCCAGCTTCAGCAAATATTTTGAAGAGGCAGGGATTCAGATCGCTTATCAGGAATTTTATGAGTTAGGTACTACCGATTTTACCACCCAGGTTACAAAAATGAAAGCAGCAGGCGTAAATTACCTGATTCCGGTGGTTTCCGGTTTGGAAGAAGGGGTGTCACTTTACCGTACAGTAAAAGAGTATGAGCTGGAGGTAGGCTTCTTCTGTTGTGGCGGTGTGATTGTTACTGATGAATTTAAAGAGGCTGTGGGCGAGGATGCGAACGGGATCTTCTCGACCGATACCTGGAATCCTGGATTCTTGGAGAAGAAAGGGGAAAAGGCCCTGGCAATTCATCAGCTGTATGTGGATGAGCATGGCTACAACATGAATGAGAATGCAGGCTGCGCCTGGAACTCGGTGGCAGTTATGGTAGCGGCCCTGGAAGCAGCAGGAAGCATGGAGGGAACGAATCTGCAAAAGGCACTGATGGAAATGGATCTGAAGCCAGATTCGCCGTACATGATTATGACTCAGTTTGACGGGATGAAATTCGGTTTCCCGGACAACAACGGAAACTACGGTCACAATATCTATGGGCTTTCCACGGTTTCTCAGCTGATTGACGGCAGCTGGAAGATGGTGTGGCCCAATGAAATGCTGGCAAATAATCCAATTATATGGCCTGTGGAATAATGCGGCGGCAGCCGCTTCGATGAAGGGTCCTGCAAAGGAAATGGCAAGAGAAAGGAGAGTTCCGGGCATGAAATTATTGTTTGCTTCGGATTCCATGAAAGGAACACTTTCCAGTGAACAGACAATACAATTATTGACGAAAGCAGCAGGGGAAGTGTTCGGGGAATGTGAATGCGGAGGAATTCCCGTGGCAGATGGGGGCGAGGGAACTGTTGATGCGGTTATCCGGGCAATCCATGGGAGAAAAATTCAGGTGTTGGTACATGGTCCGTTAATGGAGCTGCAAAACGCCTGCTACGGGGCTCTGGATGAAAAGAGGGCGATTCTGGAGATGGCATCTGCTTCCGGGTTGCCCCTGGTGCCAGAGAAGCTGCAAGACCCAAGAAACACCACCACTTATGGAACGGGAGAGCTTTTAAAAGATGCGATGGATCAAGGCTTTACGGACATTTCAATTGCTATCGGAGGTTCTGCCACCAATGATGGCGGGATGGGATGCATGCGTGCATTGGGAGTGCGGTTTTTGGATTCTGAGGGGAAGGAGCTGGCGGGAAAAGGCTCTGACTTGATCCGGGTAGCACATATCGATTGCTCCGGCCTGGATAAACGAATCCGGAATACTACATTTACCGTTATGTGCGATGTGAATAATCCCTTGTGTGGAAAAAATGGGGCGACTTATACATTTGGAAAACAAAAAGGGGGAACCCCTCAGATCTTAGAAGAGCTGGAACAGGGAATGTGTAATTATCGGGAGGTGATAAAGAAGGAGTTTGCTATCAATCCAGATGAAATTCCCGGATCGGGAGCAGCCGGCGGCCTGGGAGCTGCATTGATGGTATTTCTTCATGCCACCCTGAAATCAGGGATTGACACGGTGTTGGATCTGATTGATTTTGATCAACATTTAAAGGGGGTTTCTCTCGTGGTCACGGGAGAAGGCTGCAGCGACTGGCAATCTTGCTTTGGCAAGGTGATGCAGGGGGTGGGCAGCCGGTGTAAGAAGCATGGAATTCCGGCAGTAGCCCTGGTGGGAACCATGGGAGAAGGGGCGGAACAAATCTATGAGTATGGCATCGGCTCCATTATGACAACCGTCAATGCCGTTATGGGTTTGGAGGACGCGTTGGGCAATGCCGAGGATCTTTATTACCGGGCGGCCCTGCGGATGTTCCGCATTCTTCGGATCGGTATGAGGATAGGAGTGTAGCATATGGAACAGACACAGTTGATCAGTGTGGGGATCGATATCGGAACTTCCACTTCTCAACTGGTATTTAGCCGATTGACGGTGGAAAATACAGCAGGATATTTTTCCGTTCCATCGGTGTCTATCATTCGTAAAGAGGTATTTTACCAGAGCCCGATCTATCCGACGCCGCTTTTAGACAGGATGAGAATCGATGGAGAGGCTCTGGAAAAGATTCTCGATCAGGAATATAAGGCTGCCGGAATCATTCCCGGCCAGGTGGAAACAGGAGCGGTAATCATTACGGGAGAGTCCGCGCGAAAAGAAAATGCAGGGATGATATTGGAGAGGATGAGCCGATTTGCGGGAGATTTTGTAGTGTCCACCGCCGGACCGGATCTGGAAGCAGTCATAGCCGGACAGGGGAGCGGAGCATGGCAGTTCTCCAAGCAGCAGGGGACTGCGGTGATCAACCTGGATATCGGCGGAGGAACGACCAATGTAGTATTATTTGACAGAGGACAGGTTCGGGCGAAGGGCAGTGTGGACATCGGAGGATGCCAGGTGCGGATCGATGACAACGGATGCCTGTCCCGGATCAGTCCGAGCGCCTCCCGGATCGGGCAGGAGCATGGCCTGAGGCTGGCAGAGGGAGAACGGATGTCTCACGAGGCACTGGAAAGGCTTTGCGACGGCATGTGCCGGCTGTTGGAAGAATTGGTCGGAGTGAGAAGGCCATCGGCTCTTTTGGAAACAGTGAGGACTGCCGGGGCGACGCCGTTTTGCCTGCCCGAAGATTGCCATGTAAAATATCTTTGTTTTTCCGGAGGGGTGGCGGACTGTATAGGAAGGCAGGGCAGCGATCCTTTTCCTTATGGAGACATTGGGATGCTTTTGGGAGAAGCGATCCAAAGAAGCCGGTTGATGCGGGATTTTTCGATAATTCCTGCCGATCAGACTATCCGGGCAACAGTTATCGGGGCCGGCAGCCATACGACATCCATATCGGGAAGCACTATCAGCTATGCGAAAAAGCTGCTTCCTATAAAAAATGTGCCAGTGCTTAAGCTTTCTTTAGAAGAGGAGGAGCTTTGCTGGCAGGGAAATTCTGAAAATTTGAGAAAAAAAGCAGCATGGTTCCTGGCCCAGCATGATACGGCCGGGATAGCCTTGGCGGTCAGAGGCAAGTACGACCCCGGATACCAGGAGATAAAAAGCTTTGCAAAAGCTTTGGCAACAGCGCTGGATCCGATATTGGAGCCAGGGATACCGCTGCTTTTTATTATAGAAGCAGATATGGCAAAGGCTCTGGGGCAGCTGCTTCGCCGGGAGCTGGCGGGAAGCCGGCCAGTACTGGCAGTCGATGAAATCCGGACAGAGCAGAATGATTTTGTGGATTTTGGAAGGCCGGTTATGAATGGACTGGTGGTTCCGGTAGTTGTGAAAACTTTAATATTTGGCTGACGCTGTTGGAGGAAACATGAATTATAAAACAACTCTTTCAGGACAGGCGTTTGTCTTTGATTCGGTAAAAGAGGTCTTGGCCAAAGCAGGGGAGCATAAGTCCGGTGATGAACTGGCTGGAGTGGCGGCCGGATCGGATCGGGAGCGGATAGCAGCCAAGATGGTTCTGGCGGATATGACTTTAGAGGAGCTGTATGAAAATCCGGTGGCGCCCTATGAGGAGGACGAGGTTACCAGAATCAATATCGATGGCCTGAACCAGAAAATTTACCAGGAGATAAAAGGCTGGACGGTGGGGGAACTGCGGGAGTGGCTGCTGGCTTATGAAAACCATGAAGGAAAGATCACCCGGCTGTCCCATGGGCTGACGGCGGAAATGATCGCCGCCGTATGTAAGCTGATGAGTAATCTGGATTTGATTTACGGTGCTCAGAAGATTCGGGTGACAGCCCGGTGCAATACGACGGTAGGGCAGCGGGGAACCATGGGAACCCGCCTTCAGCCCAATCATACGACGGATCAGATAGACGGGATCACGGCGTCTTTGTTTGAGGGATTATCCTATGGATGCGGAGATGTTCTGATCGGCTTGAATCCCGTCAATGATACGATCAGCAGCTTGTCTGAAGTGCTGAAACGTTTTGATGAGGTGAAACAGAAATTTGAGATTCCGACACAGATCTGTGTTTTGGGCCATATAACCACTCAGATAGAAGCAGTACGCCGGGGAGCCCCCTGTGACATGATTTTTCAGTCTATCGCAGGAAGTGAGAAAGGAAACCGGGCTTTTGGATTTTCGGCGAAAACGGTGGATGAGGCGTTGGCGCTTTTGAAGAATCACGGAACGGCAGCCGGACCCAATCTCCTCTATTTTGAGACCGGACAAGGCAGCGAGCTTTCTTCTAATGCCCATTGGGAGGCGGATCAGGTGACGATGGAAGCCCGGTGTTATGCGTTTGCCAGACATTACCATCCGTTTATGGTAAATACGGTGGTGGGATTTATCGGGCCGGAATATCTGTATGATTCGAAACAGGTGATCCGTGCCGGTTTGGAAGATCATTTTATGGCAAAGCTTTCCGGCCTGCCCATGGGCTGTGACTGCTGTTATACCAATCACATGATGGCAGATCAGAATGATATTGAGAATCTGGCGCTGCTTTTGGGGGCGGCCGGAGTGAATTACATATTGGGAGTGCCGGCAGGAGACGATATCATGTTGAATTATCAGACGAACGCCTATCATGATATCGGTACTATCCGGGAAATTTTAGGACTCCGTCCACTGCCGGAATTTGAAAGGTGGCTGGAACGAATGGGGATTATGGAACAGGGAAGGCTGACCAGACGGGCAGGAGATCCGACAATTTTTTACTGATCGGAACGGATTAAGCCTGCAAGGTGAAAACATTCCCGCAAGAAAAGAGGCAGGTGGCATATGTTTCAACCATGGGAGATCGAGCAGATAGCAGACAGAATTTTTGATCAGATAAAGGGCAGTGCACAAGATCCAAAGAAGCTGGAGCGGATGTTGGAAAAAACAACGGCCCGTATAGGAGTGGGAAGAGCTGGCCCGCGACTAAAAACAAGGACGCTCTTAAAGCTGCGGGCGGATCATGCGGCTGCCAGGGATGCGGTTTTTCTGGATGTGGGGCAAAATTTAATAAAAGAACTGGGGCTTTTGCCGGTAATGACGTGCTGCAAGGACAAGAATACATTTCTTACCAGACCCGATTTGGGCCGGGATTTTGATGATGAAACGAGAGATTATTTGAAAGAGAATTGCATTCTTCATCCGGATATCCAATTAATCGTCAGCGATGGCCTGTCATCTTTGGCTATTGAGGCAAATGCGGCTTCTATTCTGCCTATTGTGACAGAGGGACTGGAAGAAAAGGGCTTGACCGTAGGAACACCAGTTTTTGTCAAATACGGGCGGGTAGGGGCGCAGGACAGAATATCAGAGCTTTTGGATGCCCGGGTAGTCTGTTCATTTATCGGGGAGCGGCCGGGTCTTGCGACGGCAGAGAGTATGAGCGCTTATATAGCGTACCGGGCGGTGCCGGGAATGCCGGAGGCCAGAAGGACGGTGGTTTCTAATATTCATAAGCATGGAGTGCCGGCAGTGGAGGCGGGAGCTTATATTGTCGATCTGCTGGCAATGATTTTGGAGCAGAAGGCCAGCGGAGTGGAGCTGAAAAAATAGGAGGAACCATGGGCATAAAGCCGGTAAAAACCGAGATATTGGGAGTCCGCATCCTGCCAAACGCAGCCCCGGCTCTGCTAAACCAACTGCAGGTGAGGCCAGGAGATTGCAGCCTGGGTATTTTTACTACAGATTGTGATGATGTATCGTATGTTGCGCTGGACGAGGCGACGAAAAAGGCCAATGTTACCGTAGCTTATGCCGGAAGCATGTATGCTGGTTCAGCCAATGCGAGTACGGCGCTGGCCGGAGAATTTATCGGAATTCTTTCCGGGCCGGATCCGGAAGAGATTCACAGTGGCCTAGAAGCGGCGTTCCGTCTGATCCGGGAGGAGGCTTGCTTTTATACCGCGAATGAAGCAGGCTCTATCGTATATTTTGCACACTGCATTTCCCGGTCAGGAACTTACCTATCGGCGCAGGCAGGGGCAGAATCCGGAACATCCATAGCATATCTGATTGCGCCGCCTTTAGAGGCTACAGCGGGATTGGATGCGGCGCTGAAGGCAGCAAACGTGACAATGGGACGTTACTATGGCCCGCCTACGGAGACCAATTTTTCCGGTGGCCTTTTGACCGGGGCGGAATCGGATTGCCAGGCGGCTTGCGAGGCATTTGCAGCAATGGTTTGCCAGATTGCCGGGGCGCCGCTGGAGTTTTCTGGCTGGCCGGTATGACAAAAGCTTTAAAGAAAAACAGAAGGCGGTACAGAAAAGGGGTGAACGACATGAATGTAGATCGGGATTTGCAGTCTATACAAGAGGTGAGGAATCTGGTGGCTGAGGCAAAGAAAGCGGCGGAAATCCTGGCTTCCTTTTCACAGGAGCAGCTGGATCAGATCTGTGAGTCTATAGCGGGTGCCTGTTCGGGGCATCTGGCAGAGCTAGCTAAAATGGCGGTGGAGGAAACCGGGTTTGGCTGCTGGGAGGATAAGGTCCTAAAAAACCATTTGGGCAGCAGGATGACCTGGGAGTGGATGAAAAATAAAAAAGTGGTAGGGCTTTTAAAGGAAGATAAAGAGAACCGGGTCCTGGAGATTGGCGTGCCAATGGGGGTGATAGCCGCCCTGATTCCTTCCACCAATCCTACTTCAACCACCATGTATAAAGCTTTGATTTCTATCAAAGCAGGAAACGCGATTGTGGTCAGCCCCCATCCGGGGGCCAAAAAATGTATCATGAAAACGTGTGAAATCATCCGCCAGGCAGCATTAGAAGCAGGAGCTCCCAGCGGCAGCATCAATTGTATTTCACTTCCGTCAGTAGAATCTACGAATGCGCTTTTAAAGCATAAGGATGTGAATATGATATTGGCGACAGGGGGAGAGGCCATGGTTCATGCCGCCTATTCTTCCGGCAATCCGGCATTGGGGGTGGGGCCGGGAAACGGCCCTTCCTATATTGAACATACGGCGGACATTCCGGCTGCTGTCAGGAGAATTCTGGAATCAAAAACATTTGACAATGGGACGATCTGCGCATCGGAGCAATCGATAGTCACAGAATGTGATATTCAGGAAAGCGTGGAGCAGGAACTAAAAAGGCAGGGAGGTTATTTCCTGACAGAGGAGGAGTCGGAGCGGCTTTCCGGCTTCCTGTTGCGTGATAATGGCACGATGAATCCGAAGGTGGTGGGTAGGACAGCCCGCCAGATTGCAGATATGGCAGGGATTCGGGCACCGGAAACCGTCCGCCTGTTGATTTCCCGGCAGAAGGCAGCTGAGATTCACAAAAAGAATCCTTATGCCAGAGAAAAGCTTTGCCCGGTTTTGGCCTTTTTTACGGCAAAGGACAGAGTGGAGGCATGTGAGCTTTGCATCCGCATCCTGCAAAATGAGGGAACTGGCCATACCATGACTCTACACACGCAGGATGAATCTGTGGTGCGGGAATTCGCCTTAAAAAAGCCGGTGTCCAGGATTCTGGTGAATACGCCGGGAGCGCTGGGAGGCGTGGGGGCAACCACAGGCCTGGCTCCGGCATTGACTTTGGGTTGCGGCGCGGCAGGAGGAAGCGCTACTTCTGATAATATTACGCCCTTTCATTTGATTAATATCCGGCGGGCGGCATATGGCATCTGCGAGTTGGCGGATCTGAAACAAGAAGCGAATGTAGAAGGAGACAGGCAGGTATTATGGGAGAAGGATTCCCCAAGGCACAGGGATGAGGCACTAACGGCGGCGGATATTGAGGCGATTACCAGAGCCGTTCTGGAGCGGCTGAACAAGTAGCTTTGACAGAAACAAAAAGAACAGATGAAAGAGAGGAAGAAATTATGGCAGCATTGCAGGCATTAGGAATGGTGGAGACAAAAGGGCTGGTCGGTTCGATCGAGGCGGCGGATGCCATGGTAAAAGCGGCAAATGTTACTTTGATTGGGAAGGTACATGTAGGCGGCGGACTGGTAACGGTTATGGTGCGGGGAGATGTCGGGGCGGTGAAGGCCGCAACGGATGCTGGGGCAGCGGCGGCGGGGCGAGTGGGAGAACTGGTATCCGTGCATGTGATTCCGCGCCCGCACAGTGAGGTGGAGATGATCCTGCCAACGCTGGGACAGGGCGCTGAGTAGAGGAAGGGCCATGAAGGTATTGACAGAAGCGGATCTGAGGACAGCAAAGCTTTCCGGAAAAGAGAAGGAGTACCATGTATCCGAGGGGACTTTTGTCACGGCGCCGGCGAAGGAGTATCTGAGGGATCGGGGAATCCGGCTGATATGGGATAAAAGCCCATATCAAACGATGAGCTATCAGAAAATCGCACAGCAAAGCCCTCATCCCTACGTCGATGCTCATACCGGGAAAGTATATCAGAAAAAGCCGGAGGAAATGACGCATCTCCAGGGAAACCTTCTGGTAGAGAAGACCGATCCCCGGATAGAGCTGCGGGGAGGCTTGGATTTTTTACAGGCCAGAGTGGTTTTATTGCAGGCGAAATATCGGAAAAATGAACGGCTGCGAGAAGAACTCGCTGAGGTTCTTCGATTTATCAGGGCGATCCTGGGAGCGGAAGTAAAGGGGGACAGCTGTGGCGAGCTTGTGTTGTTTGGCCTGCGACAGGAAGAACTCAAAGAAATGTCACACCATGTCCGGGAACATTTTGGCATCGATCATCCGGTACCGGATTCTTCTATGGGAGAAATGGCTCTCGAGCTGAATCTTTTGCGGACGCAGGTCCGGGAGGTGGAGCTGTCGGCGGCCCGTGCTTTTGTGGAAGGAGACAAGCTTCTGGTGATTCAGAATCTGAATCGGCTGAGCAGCGGGATTTATGTGCTTTTCTGCCGTTGCCTTGCTGGTTACTATGAGAAAGAAGGAGGAGGGCCAT
This sequence comes from uncultured Lachnospiraceae bacterium, assembly GCA_910588125.1. GTDB lineage: Bacteria > Bacillota > Clostridia > Lachnospirales > Lachnospiraceae > Brotaphodocola. Next base: position 11,571 of record CAJUPI010000043.1, on the reverse strand, counting down.
GAATCGGGAGCAGATTACCGAGCTGATTTTTAGCATCCTTTCCGAATATGATATTCGGGGACAGAAGGAAGCGGCGGAGTTGGAAATTCCGGTGGAGGCTTCGGCAAGGCATGTGCACCTGACAGAAGAAGCAATAAGTATTCTTTTTGGCAAAGATGCTAAGCTGACCGTGGATCGTCCGTTATCACAGCCCGGCCAGTTTCTCAGCAAAGAGCGGGTGACATTGGTTACACAAAAGGGAAAAATCGATCAGGTGGCAGTGCTGGGCCCGGCCCGGCCAGCCATTCAGGTGGAATTGTCGAATACGGATTGCCGCCGGTTGGGAATACAGGCGCCGGTCCGGCTGTCCGGGGATCTGACCGGGGCGGCGGACGTATATCTGATAGGACCGGGGGGGATGATGGAAGCCAGAGAAAGCGTGATTGTGGCACAGGCACATATCCATATTCCGCCAGAGGAGGCAACGCGGGCAGGAATTGAAGACAAGGAGGAGGTTTCCGTAACTATTGAAGGTGAAAGAAGCATCACTTTGGAACGTGTAATATGCCGGGTCAGCAGCCAGTCCGGGCTGGCCATGCACATTGATTTGGATGAGGCCAATGCCTGCCTTCTGCCAAAAAGAGGGATTGGCAAAATTAAGGTGAGAAGAGGCGGAAAGTCCGGGCAAAGAAACAGGAAAGAAGCAAAGAAAAAGCCGTCGGATGAAGTCCTGGTAACAGAGGATTCCCTTCCTTGTCTGGTTGGCGGAAAATTGCTTACCGAGGCAGCAGCCAGACAGCTGACGGCAGGCGAGGCCAGACGGTTGATCCTTTCTGATAAAATTATTCTGACGCCTTCGGCAAAAGATGTTTTGCGCCATGCCGGTGTAAAGGTAGTGCGCCAGGGAGGGAAAGCCATATGATGATATGCCAGGTGATAGGAAACGTATGGGCAACCAGAAAGGAAGAAGCGCTCTGCGGGCATAAATTGATGATCGTAAAAGAAATTACAACAAACCGAAGAAACGGCGCCATGTTTGTGGCAGTGGATTCTATCGGGGCAGGAATCGGCGAGCAGGTGCTGGTAGTCAGCGGAAGTACGGCGCGTCGGGCAATCGGATCGGACGATGCGCCGGTTGACAGCGCGATCGTGGGAATCATTGATTCTATGGAGGTTTTATAACGGATGGCAAAAGGGGGAATAGGATAAAATGGAGCTTTCAAAGCTGATTAGACAAGCCGGTATTATAGGCTGTGGAGGTGCCGGCTTTCCGACTCATATAAAATATGAGGGGAGCCAGATTGATACGATTCTTATCAATGGCGTCGAATGCGAACCCCTGCTGCAAACGGATCGGTTCCTTATGCGGACTTATGGGAGGGAGCTGCTTGAGGCGTCAGAGATGCTGCTGCAAGAGACGAAAGCCCGGGAATGTGTTATCGTATTGAAGGCTTCTTATAAGAGAGAAGTGGCGGCTTTGGAATCAGCGATAGCGGCATGTGGCTCTCCGGTAAGACTCCATCTTTTAGACAGTTTTTTCCCGGCAGGAGATGAGCAGGCAATTGTATACGAGGTAACCGGAAAGGTGGTTCCCCCGGCAGGGATTCCTCTGATGGCAGGGTGTGTCGTAAATAATGTGGCTACTCTTTATGGTATCTATGAAGCGATGAAGGGAAGGGCGTTTACGCATAAATATCTGACCATAACCGGAGAAGTCAATTCACCGGCGGTTGCGAGAGTGCCGGTAGGTCTGCCGGTAAGCCAATGCCTGGCATTGGCCGGCGGTGTCCGGACTGAGGATTATATGGTGGTAGACGGCGGGCCGATGATGGGGCGGGTAATGACAAGAGAAGAAGCAGATACGACCTGTGTGACAAAGACGATGTCCGGGCTGCTCGTTCTTCCCAGGACAAATCCAGTAGTACAACGCTCCCAAACATCCGTGAAGCATATGAAAAATCGTGCTGCCGCCGCCTGCATCCGCTGCAGTCTTTGTACGCAGATGTGCCCGAGAGCGCTTTTGGGACATCCGTTGCAGCCCCATCGGATTATGCAGAAATGGTCGCTGGCCAGAGAAGAAAGTGTAATTTTTGATGATGTGGATATCCGGGCAGCAGCATTGTGCTGTTCCTGCGGGATCTGTGAGATTTATGCCTGCCCTATGGGATTGCAGCCCAGAGCAGTGAACGCATACATAAAAAAGGAGCTTGCCGGCCGGGGGATTCGCTATGAAGCCAAAGAATGGGCCAGGAAAGCATTGCCGGAACGAAGTTTTAGAAAAGCGCCAACCGCACGCGTGGCAGCGCGAGCCGGGATATTGGAATATGAGAAAGTCCAGGTGAGCGAGTGCCTGAGGGAACCAGAGAAAAATATGTGTAAAATGGTGTGCATGAATCTGCGCCAGGGAATCGGTGCGGCATCAGAGCCTTTGATTGAGAGTGGAGAATGGGTGGAGGCAGGGCAGCTGATTGCAGATTGCCCGCCTGGGAAAATGGGTTCGGCACTCCACGCGTCGATCAGCGGGATAGCTTCGATCGGAGAATCTTGTATTACGATTGAAGCCCGTGAAAGACAAACGGCCGGAAAAAATAGTTGATAGGAGGAGCGGGCATGGAGGCGATTGGTATACTGGAAAGCAATAGCATTGCAAAAGGAATCGAGGCAATGGACGTGGTTTTAAAAGCAGCGGACACCCGGCTTTTATATGCCAAGACCGTTTGTCCGGGAAAATATACGATTCTGTTTTACGGCGATGTGGCCGCCGTGCAGGCGGCAGCGGATGCAGGCAGTCTGAGCCTGGCGCACCATTTGGTAGATTCTATAGTCATCCCAAGGATCCATCCTCAGGTAATACAGGCGATTGGCCTGTCAACGGAGGCCAGTCAGGGAAATGCTGTCGGAATCATGGAATTTTACAGCGTAGCCGGGGCGGTTTATGGAGCGGATGCGGCGGTGAAGGCGGCAGAGGTAACGCTTTTGGATATCCGGCTGGGAATGGGGATCGGAGGAAAGTCCTTTGCTGTACTCACAGGCGATGTAGCGGCAGTACAAGAGGCAGTGGAATGCGGGATGGCAGAGGGAGCGAGAAGAGGCCTCGCTGTCGAGAGTGTTGTGATTCCGGGTCCTAGAGAAGAGGTATTCGGCCAGTTGATGTGACGGGGGAGAAAATGCATGACAGAAAAGAATCCATTTGACACAAAACAACGGATCATCCAGGAGTTTGTTCCCGGCAAACAAGTCACGATGGCCCATTTGATTGCCAATCCGGATGAGGATTTATATAAAAAGCTGGGAGTGATCAGCAAGCTTAGGGGAGCGTTGGGAATTTTGACCATCACGCCCAGTGAGGCAGCTATCATCGGAGCAGATACGGCGACGAAGGCAGCAGAAGTGGAGATCGTATTTGTAGATCGGTTTTCCGGGTCACTGGTGATCTGCGGCGATGTGGCGGCTGTGGAAGAAGCACTGAAAGATGTCCTGTCGGTACTGGGAGAAACCCTTCATTTTACATTGACAGAGATTACGAGGTCATGACAAATGAAAAAGATTATGATGATTGGAAAAATTGGATGTGGCAAAACCACGTTGGCCCAACGATTGTTGGGGGAAGAAATCCGGTATAAAAAAACACAGGCAATTCAGATCGTCGGAGATGATATTGTGGATACCCCGGGGGAATATCTGGAACAGAAGCAGTTTTATAATGCCCTGATTGTGACGGCTGTAGAGGCAGATGTGATTCTGCTGCTTTTTTCAGCCATAGAAGAACAGAGCTCATTCTCGCCGAGAATGAGTTCTATGTTTTATGGGAAACCGATGATCGGCGTGCTTACCAAGACCGATCTCTGTAAGGATCCCAAGCAACTGGCAGCAGGAAGGGAACAGCTTTTTCTGGCCGGAGCTGAGACTGTGCTGGAGGTAGGGTTGGGAGATACCAAATGCATTCAGACATTGAGAAATGCTATCGAAAGGACACAGGAGGGATACAGATGAAAATAGAGATTCCATATGGAATGGCAAAACAGGTTATGGAGATAGGAGAGGGAACAGAGATTTTAACAGCCCCTGTTTGTCAGAATACAAATAGGAAACATCCAAAAGAGCTGGTAAAGCAGGCCATGAGTAAGCCCATCGGAAGCAGGCCGCTATATGAATTGGCAAGAGGAAAGAAAACCGCAGCGGTGATTATCAGCGATCACACCCGTCCGGTTCCCAGCAAGTATCTGCTTCCATTTATGCTGGAGGAATTGCGCAGGGATAATCCGGATATTGCCGTCACCCTGTTAGTGGCCACCGGATGCCATCGGGGAACAAGAAGGCAGGAATTGGAGGAAAAGCTGGGAAAGCCCGTAGTGGAGAAAGAAGCCATCATAGTTCATGACTGTATGCAGTCTCGGTGCACTTATTTGGGAAAGTTACCTTCCGGCGCGGAGCTGGAGGTGAATTCGCTGGTCGTCGAGGCGGATTTGGTAATTGCAGAAGGTTTTGTGGAACCCCATTTCTTTGCCGGCTTTTCCGGCGGACGAAAAAGTATTCTGCCAGGGGTGTGCAGCAGAAAAACCGTCTTGGGGAATCACTGTGCGGCCTTTATCAGCCATCCTTTGGCCCGAATGGGAATCCTGGAGGGAAATCCGATTAACCGAGATATGGAAGCGGCAGTATCCATGGCAGGCCTTGCCTATATTGTAAATGTGGTTTTAGATGAGAGAAAACAAATCCAGGCAGCGTTTGCCGGGGATCCGATCGTGGCCCATCATGCCGGATGCCAGTATCTGGAGAGACGTTGTCGGGTGACATCCCGGCAGAAAGGAGATATCGTGATTACCTCCAACGGAGGCGCGCCATTGGATCAAAATGTTTATCAGACCGTAAAATGTATGGCAACCGCGGAGCTGGTATCCCGCCCGGATGGAGTGATCCTTGTCTGCGCCCGTTGCCAGGATGGGATAGGAGGAGAAGAATTTTTCCGGGCATTAAAGGAATGCAGCAGTGCAAAACAGCTGCTGGAGGATACAAATAAGCTTTCCCAGGAAGAAACAAAGCCGGATCAGTGGCAGTATCAGATTCTGGCAAGAATTCTGTCCAGGCATACGGTGATCTTTGTGACAGAGCCGGAATGGGAGGAAGCGGTCAGAGCAATGAAAATGGAATATGCGCCGTCTCTGGAGGATGGGTATAGGCTGGCAAAGAGAATCAAAGGGGAAGCGGCAAAGGTTATTGTAATACCGGACGGGGTGTCTGTGATAGCGGCGGCTGGGGATTGATGTTGTTTAGCTGGGGTATGCCGCTTTCCCGGCACCGTCATTCAGTTGATTTTCTCAGAAGGTGCGCCACGGAAAAAGGAGCGGGAAGCGGCGGGAAATAGTCTGCTGCTTTTTCCGGTTTCGGGATCAAGAATCCCTGCAAAGTCAAAATCATCAGACTATTTCCCGCCGCTTCCATGGCTGAGTATTCTCAGAGATAAACGGAATGACATTGGTCATTTTACAGAATGTTTTTCTTTAGTCATTATCCTGGCCGGTACGTCCGTACCATCGCGCCATTTTCTGACATTGCTCCACAATCTCTTTTGTCAAATCACCCTGCTTCATCCGCCAGCGCCAGTTTTTTCCTAAAGTGGATGGCTCATTAATGCGTGCTTCTGTTCCCAATCCCAGATAATCCTGTACCGGAATGATTGCTAGTTTGGCAGCGCTTTGCAATGCCAGACGGATATAATCCCAATGAACCTCTTTCTGTGGGGTCCATTTATTCCCCAGATAATTTACTGCAAATTGCTTTAATTGCGGATCCAGGCTCGCATACCACCCCTGCAACGTATCATTATCATGTGTTCCAGTATAAACAACACAATTCTCTGTATATTTATGAGTCAGATAATCACTGTCTTCGGTATCATCAAAAGCAAACTCCAATACCTTCATCCCGGGAAATCCCGTATCCTGAACCAGCTTCTTGACCGAGGGCGTCAATAATCCCAGATCTTCGGCTATGATATCCAATTTGCCAAAATGCCGTTGCAGCGCCTGGAAAAATTCATATCCCGGCCCTTGCTCCCAATGTCCCCTCTCGGCTGTCTTATCCCCCGCGGGAATCGACCAGTATTCATCAAATCCCCGGAAATGATCCACCCGCACCACATCATACAGGCGGAAACAATATTCCATTCTGCGAATCCACCAACGGTAGCCCGTTTTCTTATGATATTCCCAACAATACAAAGGGTTCCCCCACAACTGCCCGGTAGCCGAAAATGCATCCGGCGGACATCCTGCCACTGCCTTGGGACAGCAATCCTCATCAAACTGAAACAGCTCCGGGTATGCCCAGCTGTCAGCCCCGTCAAACGCCACATAGATCGGGATATCCCCCAAAATCCGGATTCCCTTCCGATGGGCATAGCTTTTTAACCGCTGCCACTGCTGTTCAAACAAATACTGCTGAAACTCGTAAAAAAGGATCTCATCCTGTAAGCGATCGCGATATTTTTCCATTGCGACCACATCTCGCAGACGGATATCCTCATCCCATTCCTCCCAGCTTTTACCTGCAAAATCATTTTTAACTGCCATAAAGAAGCAATACTCACGTGTCTCCGGCTCGAGGGCATTCTCCAAAAACAACCGGATCCCTGTGCCTCCCAGACGTGCCTGCCGCTTTTTCCAGCGCAAAAACGCCTTTTTCAACAATGGAAAACGATTCTGGTATAGCTTTCCATAATCAATATCCCGCTCATCCTCCCCAAAGTCCGCCTCCTGGCATTCCTTCTTTGTCAAAAGCTTATCCTCTGTCAGCTTTTCCAAATCAATAAAATAGGGATTCCCGGCAAATGCACTGAAGGACTGATACGGGGAATCCCCATAACCAGTGGGACCCAGTGGCAAAATCTGCCAATACTGCTGTCCTGCCTCTGCCAATTTGTCGACAAATTCATATGCCTCTTTGGAAAACGTACCGATTCCGTAAGGCGATGGCAGGCTTGCCACTGGCAAAAGCATTCCACATTCCCGCTTCATATTGTAACCTCTCATTTCCGGCAACTGCATCAACAATGTCACAGTTATCCTTTTTTCTTTCATTTCCTGCTTGTTACGGCCCAAAAACCATGCTATTATTTTATCAGCTTTAGCGGGTATCCGCAACCAGAAAACAACAAGGAGTAAAAAGTCTGGAACTGGTTTCAATGTCATTAAGTTAATTTTCTCAGAAGGTACGCCAGGGAAAAAGGAGCGGGAAAAGACCGAAAATGATCTGCTGCTTTTTCCGGTTTCGGGATTAAGAATTCCTAAAATCACTGATTTTTGCGAAAAGCGAAACGAAAATCCCCAAACTCGCTTCGCTCAGACAGAGTGGATTTTCGTTTCAAGGCAAAACTCAGGGATTTAAGGACTTCTAAATCCCTGCAAAGTCAAAATCCGCAGATCATTTTCGGCCTTTTCCCGCTCCTTTTTCCCTGGCTGAGTATTCTCAGAGATAAACGGAATGACATTGGTGTACGGATACATTTACTTTCCGTCAATTTTCCTCTTGTAAAATCGGTATAAAATGAGTATGATAAGATACAATTGCAAAATATGTAGAAATATCCGGAAAACAAAAAAAGAAAAATCAGAAATATTTTTTAAGACTGAAATGGAAAAGAGGAAATCACCATGTTGTTTTCTAAAAAAGATTTGATCAAACTGCTTGGCCCGCTGATCGTGGAACAGGTTTTAACCGTATTGGTAGGTATGGTCGATGTCGTGATGGTGGCAGCCGTGGGAGAAGCAGCGGTGTCCGGGGTTGCGCTGGTAGACTCTATCAGCATACTGATTATCCAGCTTTTAGCTGCCCTGGCAACTGGCGGGGCTGTCGTATGTTCTCAATATATCGGCCGTCAGAATCTGGTTGCCGCCTGCCATGGGGCCGGGCAATTGATCACGATTACGGCCGCCTGTTCCCTGTTATTTACCGGAACTGCCTTGCTGGGCGGCCGTCATTTGCTGGAGCTGATCTTCGGTCATGCAGAAGAGTCTGTTATGAATAATGCGGCCATTTATTTTCGAATTACCGCCTTCTCTTATCTTTTTTTAGCTTTGTATAATTCCGGTGCTGCCTTACTCCGCTCCATGGGGAATTCGCGGGCGTCCATGATGGCCTCTCTGGTCATGAACGGGCTTAACATCGCCGGAAATGCCATCTGCATCTATGGGCTTCATATGGGGGTGGAGGGTGTTGCCATTCCCACATTGCTCTCCCGGATCGTCGCCGCTGTCCTGATGCTGATATTGGTGACTCGCCCGAGCAGCCTTATTCATGTATCCCGCCTTCAGGACTTACGTCCGGACAAAGAGCTGATGAAAAACATTTTAGGAGTAGGAATTCCCAGCGGTCTGGAAAACGGAATGTTTCAATTTGGAAAGCTTATGCTGCAAAGCCTGGTTTCCACCCTGGGAACAGCAGCGATTGCCAGCTTTGCGGTAGCGTCCAATCTGGTAACCTTCCATTATCTTCCCGGAAACGCTCTCGCACTGGGCCTGATCACAATCGTCGGACAATGCGTTGGTGCCGGAGAATATGAACAGGCCAAACAATATACCCGCAAACTGCTCTTGGTCAATTATGGTTTCCTGGCTGTGATTTGTGGGGTAATGGCATTCTTTAGCTGGCAAATTGTAGGTATCTATCATCTGTCTTTGGAAGCATCCAGCCTGGCCCGCCAAATGATCCTGATGCATTCCTGCGGTATGCTGGTATGGCCTTTGGCCTTTGTCCTGCCAAACACTTTACGGGCCGGGTTGGACGCACGCTTTACTATGACTATTTCCGTCTTTTCCATGTGGGTATTCCGAATCGGTTTTGCCTATCTGTTTGTAAAGATCTGGCAAGTCGGAGTAATGGGAATATGGTGGGGAATGTTCATCGACTGGATTTTCCGGGCAATCGTTTTTTCCTCTCGTTTCCACAGCTTTACCTCACGAGTCCGGCAAATATAATTATAAAATTACAAATTTTTTACCGGCTCAGCTCCTTTCCGCATTTGGGGCAGAACTGATAATCCTCCTCTGTTTCAAATCCGCAACTGCTGCAGCGTTTCCTGCCGTTTTTCTGTCCAAAAGTATCCGGAATGATATCTTCCGGCAACGCCAAAAGCTGCCCTTGTTCGATCTGACGCCCCAATCCGGCAGCTATCGGCACCATCTTATCACAGCAGCTTGTCCGCACATAATAGCTGCGCCCCCATTTGAAAATCGGAATGAAAAACAAGCTGAGGCAGGAATATACCAGATACACCTCCAGATGTCCATATCGCCCGCAGTTGCCGCAGACGATAAGCTGATCAAAATCCAGTTTTTTTCTCCCCTGATTGATTCCCATGATAAAAAACATGGCATCTTGCTCCTTTCCTCGGATTCTTCTTAATTATAATGCTTTATGGGAAAGGGAGCAATAGCGACTTTATTTCACAGACTGGTTCTCATAGGCTTTCCATGCTTCCTCAGGGCTGTCAAAGCCGCCGGACTGAATTGCTTTAAAATCTACGTCAATAAATTCCGTGTCCTCATCAATCTGTCCGCCAAGCACATTTGCAAAAGTAACCGTGTCAAACAAGGGGGGAATATCATGGCCGGCCGGTACTGGAATTTCTTCCTCTCCGTCTCCGGTATATCCATACTCATAGATCCGATACCCGTCTTCTGACAGGATTGTCATCAGCCTCATACCCGTGCCATCATTGAGATCATAAGTAAATAATTCCGTCTCGGTGATCTCGCCGTCATTCTCCAGGATACCATCTTCATCCGCCGTGATCACATCTGCCACTGGAACTTTTACGGTCATCCTTAAGTAAGCATCATTTTTACTGTTATTCTTAATTGCCGGATTTTTCGGAATTACCTTTCCGGCATACATATCCTCAGCCGCCCAGATTCCCAAAGCATCCGACGGGGTGGCATCTGACGGAGTCGCATAGCTGCCGTCCGGCAGCTCACCATCCCACTCGCTTTCATACAGGTTAAAATCCACCCGACCTACCGTGAACTTATTCTTTGCCAGTTCATAATCTGTCATATAGGCCATCGTCCCGCCCAGGCTTAGCAAAGCAATCAGGCACACAGCCGTCATCATCTTAATTTTGTTTTTCCACTTTTTCTTAATGTTTCCTTTCTCAGTGGTCTTAACTTCTTCCATGGTTACAATCCTCCTTTTCCTTTCTTGTCAAATAGTTCAGCGAAGAAGCAGATAGCCAATCCAGGGAATCTGAAACCGGACTTTTCCATAGAGTTCCTTTTGCGAAACCGGCATCGCATCGCATACTGCATTTGCATCTCCTTTCGTTACGATGGCATTGTTTTCCAGATCCACAGATACTACACGATGGGTCACCATCACATTCCCTGCCTGAAAGCTGACAATATCTCCCGGACAAACCGGCTCGTCCGGATCATATTGACTGACATAAATCACACTGCCTGCTTTTATGGCAGGTTCCATGCTACTGCTTTTCACCACATAGGCCTTCATGTGGAATACTTCCGGGAGCCACACCGCTGCTGCCAGAAGCAAAGCCGTTGCCAAAAATAGATTCACCAGCCAAAATGATAGATTTTGAATTGCTTTCTTCATAATTATCGCCTCCTCTACTATTCATCCGAAGAACAGAACGTATGTACGACTACTTTTTTAACTTTTTTCGTAATTTCTTCAAAATCGTCTGATGGCGCGCCTGAAGTGTAGTGACGGGAATCCCGCTGGACCGGGCCACCGCCCGCAGAGAGTCCTGGTACACATAAAGCCGGCCAAGCAACTCCCGTTCCCCATCGCTGAGTTCCTTTAAACTCTCTCGCAGCCGCTCCAAAAACCAGTCCTTCTCAGCCACAGCCTCCACCGACTCAGCGGACGGATCCCAAAACATCTCACTGCCATTTAATTCCTCCGTATCCAGAGCATCATAAAAAAGGACTTTATGTCGCTGATCGCTCTCCCGAAAATAACGTTCCTTTCTCTCCCCCCGGCAATATGCCTTATAAATCTCTTCGCTAACCGGCACCTGCACTTCTCTGATTTTAATGTAATAATCCATATTCTTTCCCCCTTTCCAATCAAAAAGGAGAGATATACTGCATCCTGCAATATACCTCTCCTGCTATTTGGTAATTGAATCATTTCCTTAAATCCAATAAATGACTCATTCCTTTGCTAGGTAGTCCTTATTCACTTGTTTTCCCGGAAATGTAATCCGGACAATCTTCCGGCACCGCGAGCACTTAATCTCAATACTCCCCCTCGTCCCAGGTATCATGTCAAACAACCTCTGATGACAATACTGGCAATATATTGTAGTAGCTTTCATCCATGTATCCCCTTCTTCCTCACCAAAATCGAACGTGTGTTCCTACATAGATTAGCAAAGAATGAGTTATTTGTCAATATGGATATGTAAAATTATAAGATTTCGTAAAATGGGAGAGCAAAAAAGCAGAGAAAACGGGCCAATGTCATTAGGCTAATTTCCTCAGAAGGTACGCCAAGAAAAAAGGAGCGGGAAGAGGCCGAAAATGATCTGCTGCTTTTTCCGGTTTCGGGATCAAGAATTCCTAAAATCTCTGA
>CAJUPI010000042.1 GCA_910588125.1 uncultured Lachnospiraceae bacterium | reverse complement strand
AATCTGGGAATCATGAAATCTCCGGGAACCGGAAGCATGATTCTTTCCATGTATTATCCGATTTTTGAAGAGCAGAAATGTATAGGATTTGTGGGAGCCGGAGTCTATGCCAGCCGGCTGATGGATGTCCTTTTGGATCTGGATATTGAGGGTTTGCCTAACAGCGAGTACGTATTTTTGAATGTGGATACAGGGATGTATCTGTATCACCAGGATGAATCCCTGCTAAATACGGAAACTACTGACAGCGGTTATCAGGAGATCCTCAAACGAATCAAGGAGGACGGTACTACTCAGGCGGGTACATATTCTTACCGGGATGAAAACGGCGTAAAACAGATGGTGGTTTACAAATATTTAAAAGATCGCAACTGGGTCTTTATGGTCAGGGACAATGCGGCAGAAGTCTATCAGGAAGTAGCGATCGTGCGCATTACCGTAGGCGTCTTGTGTGCGGTGGTAGCTGCATTCATCATCTTTGTCACGCTTTTGATTCTGCGCCGGGAAGGCAGGGAACTCATGGTTATGGAAAGCGCAATCGGGCGCCTTGGCAGGCTGGAGCTTACCGCGGATCGGGAACTGGAAGCTTTTTATGGCAGGACGGATGAGATTGGTATGATTGCGCAGACAACCCACCACGTATGTGATTGTCTGCGAAAGACCATCGATGATATTGGCCGGATTTTGGGTGAGATGGCAAGTGGCAATATTGCCGTGGACGTAGTGAAAAATGAGTCTTATTACATTGGCGATTTTAAAGTTCTGGCAGAAAGCTTGAAAAGTATTCGGGCTCATCTAATGGATGTCATGCGCAAAATTGCTCAGATTGCTAATCAGGTAGATCATGAGGCGAATCAGGTTTCCGCCGGTGCGCAGGCATTGTCTCAGGGCACCATGCAGCAAAAGGATTCTATCAACGGATTGGTCTCTAATGTTACAGACATTACGGAACAAATTAAAAACAGTACCATTCGCTGTAGTGACGCCAGCGATTTGGTTTCCCGGGCTACCGGTTATGCTACAGAGGCAGATACCCGGATGGAGCAGTTAATTGCTGCTACGAAGAATATTGATCAATCCTCGTCGCAAATCGGAGGCATCATAAAAACAATTGAAGATATCGCTTTTCAGACGAATATTCTTGCGCTGAATGCCGCTGTCGAGGCGGCCAGGGCCGGCAGTGCCGGAAAAGGATTTGCGGTTGTATCTGACGAGGTACGAAATCTCGCATCCAAGTCCTCCGAGGCGGCCAAAAGCACGAGTACTTTGATCGGCCGTTCGGTCCGTGACGTGAAAACAGGTACGGAATCAACGGATCTTGTTATTTCCGCGATGCAGGTTATCAGTGAGTGCATCCAATCGATCAAAACGTTGATGGATGAAATTGCGCTTGCCAGTGTCCAGCAGTCGGAGATGATTGCTTCTGTGGAAAACCGGATTAAAGAAGTATCTAGGGTAACAGAAGAAAATTCGGTTGCCGCAAAAGAGAGTGCTGAAGTTTCTAATGAGCTGTCCAATCAGGCCAGGACCCTGAATCATTTGATTGGCCAGTTCCGGATTCAGTGATTATTTGCTGTTATTAGCTTACGGGAATATTTGCTTTGTATCTCCTATAAAAGGAAAAAGGGTGTTGTCACGAAGGCGGCACCGCCAATACTTCGAGGATTACAGATAAGAAAAAGGATGGCAGAAGCCATTCTGCAGGCAAGCAGATCTGCAGGATGGCTTTTTATGTTTGTAGAAATATGGAAAAAGGGAGTACCGCATGAAAGTAGTAATGTTTAAACAATGGGCAAAAAGGTGGATGTGGCTGGCCCTGGAAATGCTTTTGTTGTCAATTCTTGTTTTTTATCTGGCGAGACAGGCGCCGGGAGATCCGTTGCAATCCTTTTATGGGGATGCAATGGAGTCCATGACAGAGGTGGAAAGGCAGGCGGCAAGAGAACGCTTGGGATTGAACGACGGACTTCTTGTGCAGTATATCCGCTGGCTGACCCATGCCCTGCAAGGAGATTTCGGGCTGTCATATAAATATAAGATGCCAGTGCTGGCAGTGATGAAGCCGCTGATTGGCAATACACTGCTTCTTGGAGGAATGGCTTATATCACAGTGTTTATTTTGGCGGTTGTGCTGGCGATTGTGTGTGCCTTTTACGAGGGAAGGCTGCCAGATCGGATAATTTGCCGGATCGGAACGATCTTTTATTATATTCCTGGTTTTTGGCTGGGGGTAGTGCTGGTATTGGTTTTCAGCATAAATCTGAGATGGCTGCCAAGTAGCGGGGCGTATGACGTGGGGATGCAGAAGGAACTGGGCAATCGTATCCGGCATTTGATTCTTCCGCTCGCTGTGATGGTTGCCAGCCATCTCTGGTATTATGCTCATATGATTCGAAATAAGCTTTTGGATGAGATGCAGAAGGATTATGCCCTGTTTGCCAGGGCAAAGGGCTGCAGCCGAAGCGAGATTCTGTGGAAACATTGCCTGCGGAACGTGGCGCCGGCAATCGTGAATCTGATGGCGGTTTCCATTCCTCATATTACCAGCGGGACCGTGGTGGCGGAAGCCGTGTTTAACTATCCTGGTATCGGGAACCTGGCGGTGGAGAGTGCCAAGTATCATGATTATAATTTATTGATGATCAATGTGCTGCTAACAGGATTGATGGTGTTTGTGGGAAGTTTCTTAGCCCAGGCGGTGAATGAGAAGATCGACCCCCGTATAAAAGAAACCGGAGTAATAAAATGGTGAGAGGAATGGTGAAAAGTGAAAAATTGGTGGAAGGGAAAACCGGTTTTGTCGACGGCGGTATTGGCTTTGATTGTAATTGGCTGCCTTGGCGCTCCGCTCATAGCCAATCATGATCCGGCGGGTTTTTATCTGGAATCATTGAATCAGCCGCCGAACAAAGAATTTTATTTTGGAACGGACTCTCTGGGCCGGGACTTGTTTTCCATTTTGTTTTATGGAGGACGGACCTCGCTGGGAATCGGAATTTCAGCGGCAGTCATCATGGCAGTGCTTGGGGTTCTTTATGGGTGCGTCAGTGGAACGGCTAACGACAAGATTGATTCTGCGATGATGAGGATTATGGAATTTTGCGGGAGTATTCCGCCGATATTGATGATGCTGATCTTAACGGCAGTTGTGCCGGCCAGCAATATGGTGAGTATGTCGGTGCTGATTGGTATCACCGGCTGGTTTTCGCTGGCCCGCATGGTGCGCAGCGAGATCCGGCAGATCCGGCACAGTGAATATGTATTGTATGCCAGGTGTACCGGAGGCGGTTTTTTCTATGTAACGGCGCACCATCTTTTGCCAAATTGCCTTCCGGCAGTGATGTTTGCCATGATCTCTAATGTCAGTGCAGCGATTACCATGGAATCGACACTCAGTTTTTTGGGATTGGGCCTGCCGCCGGCTCAGCTGTCCTGGGGCAGTATGCTGTCCCTGGCCAACCGTGCATTGCTTTACAATACCTGGTGGGCGATTGTCATTCCGGGATTATTCCTGGTAATGACATTGTTGTGTATCACCAATATCGGGAATTACATCCAGAGGGAAGCAGGGCGGAGACATGGATAAAATATTTGGAATATATTACAAAAAAAGCTTTATATTGTTGTATACTTGTGATATAATTCACATGTGTAGCCGAGAGAACCAGATGTGATAACACATCTGCTATCTCGGAATGCATAGGGATTTCATAAGTGTAAAGGAGGACAGTATTATGAAGAAAAAAATGGCATTGATGTTGGCATGTTCGATGGTATTGGGCCTGACCGCCTGTGGCGGAGGCGCAGATACGAACACAACGGCCGCGCCTGCTCCGGCGGCGACGGAAGCGACAACACAGGCGGCAGAGACTCCGGCGGAAAAAGAGCCGGCAGAGGGAGAGACAAAAGCAGAGGCCGCCGGCGGCCTGGATGCCTTGATTGAGGCGGCAAAAGCAGAGGGAGAGCTGACAGTATATGGTTCCTGCGAAGAAGAATATTTGTCAGTGGCCTGCAAGAATTTTGAACAGCTTTATGGGATTAAGACCAAATTCCAGAGGCTTTCCACCTCAGAAGTCTATACCAAGATTTCAGAAGAGGCCGGCAAGCCCTCGGCGGATGTCTGGTTTGGAGGAACCACAGATCCTTACAATGAAGCAGTGGCAGACGGGCTTTTGATGGAATATAAAGCCGAGAATGCTGCGAATCTGATCAGTGAGGATTATAAGGATCCTACGGATTGCTGGTATGGTATTTACAAAGGGATTCTGGGCTTTATGGTCAACACGGAAGAGCTGGAGCGGCTGGGGCTGGAGGCTCCGAAGACATGGGATGATCTGACAAAAGAGGAGTACAAAGGGCTGATCATGCTGTCGAATCCGAATACGGCAGGAACAGCCAAGCTTGTGATCAATACCATGATTCAGATGAAGGGCCATGACGAGGCAATGGAATACTTCAAAGCGCTGGATCAGAATATCAATCAGTACACGAAGTCAGGTTCCGGCCCGTCTAAGATGGTAGGCCCGGGCGAGTGTGTGATCGGTATTGGTTTCCTTCATGATGGAATTTACCAGATTCTTCAGGGGTATGATAACATTGAGCTGATCGTTCCGGAAGACGGTACATCTTTTGAGGTTGGCGCCACCGCAATCTTTAATGGCTGTGCTCACCCCAATGCAGCTAAGCTGTGGATTGAGTATGCATTATCTCCGGATTGCGTGGATCACGCAAAAGAGGCCGGCTCCTATCAGTTCCTGGTGCTTTCCAATGCGGCTCAGCCGGAGGAAGCCACCCGGTTTGGACTGGATATGAACAATACGATCGATTACGATTTTGAGGATGCCAAGGCAAACAGCGCCAAATATGTAGAAGATTTCTTTACGGCGTTGGGCAGTGCTGCCGACAACGCGGATGCCAGCCGGTTCCTGACAGAATAAAGAGGTTTATGCGGGAAAGCATTTAAGAAAAATATCAAATGCTGCGTAATGCGCGGATTGCGCAGCGCAGCATTTGGCTTTTTGCAGGAGGATGGTTTGAAGTAGGAAAGGGGGAGTGGCTTTTGGCTGGAAAACAAAGTGCCAGACTGGAGCGGAAAAAGTTTTTTTCGGATCCGATCCTGATTAGTATGATTGTCGTTTTATTGGTGTTTTTAGCATTATTTATTTTGTATCCCTTGCTGATGCTGTTGGTGGACAGCTTTCTGGAGGAGGGACGGGTAACACTTGCCGTATTTGAACGGGTGTTGAGCCTGGAACGGTTCCGCACGGCATTTAAAAATACTCTGGTGCTGGGAATGATTACCGGGATTGCATCGACAGCGATCGGTTTGTTGTTTGCCTATGTGGAAGTCTATGTAAAGCTGCAAACGAAGATCCTAGAAAAGCTTTTTGCGGTAGTATCCATGCTGCCTGTGGTATCTCCGCCCTTTGTGTTGTCCCTGTCCATGATCATGCTTTTTGGGCGCAGTGGTATTATTACGCGGTCACTTCTGAAAATTTATGATTCAAATGTTTATGGGCTGAAGGGGATCGCCATTGTTCAGACGCTGACCTTTTTTCCGGTATGTTATCTGATGCTGAAAGGGCTTTTGAAGAATATCGATCCGTCTCTGGAAGAGGCGACGCGGGATATGGGGGCAAGCCGGTGGAAGGTGTTTACCAGTGTGACATTTCCGCTTTTGCTGCCCGGTTTAGGCAATGCATTTCTGGTGACATTTATTGAGTCCGTGGCAGATTTTGCCAACCCTATGTTAATTGGCGGTTCTTATGATACTCTTGCCACCACGATTTATCTGCAGGTGACAGGCGCCTATGATTCCACGGGGGCAGCTGCCATGTCGGTCGTGCTGCTGTCTCTGACAGTTGTGCTGTTTTTAATTCAGAAATATTATCTGGAGAAAAAGACGGCTGCTACGCTGACAGGAAAGGCGTCGCGGATGCGGATGCTGATCGAGGACAGGAGCGTGACCGTGCCGTTGACGATATTTTGTACTCTGGTAGCTGCTTTTGTAGTATTGATGTATGTGATGGTGCCTTTTGGAGCACTGTTTACGTTGTGGGGAAGAGATTACAGCCTGTCCCTGAAATGGTTCCAGTATATGCTGCGGACCAGCGGGCTGAAAGCGTTTCAGGATTCCTTTGTCCTGTCGCTAATCGCGTCGCCTTTGACCGCATTTTTGTCTATGGTGATCGCCTATCTGGTAGTGAAGAAGCATTTCCGGGGAAAAGGATTTATCGAGTTTGTATCCATGCTGGCAATGGCAGTGCCAGGTACAGTCTTGGGAATCGGCTATATTCGGGGTTATGCCAATGGTCTGTTTAGGACCGGAATCATGAGTAATCTTTATGGAACCGGATTGATTCTTATTATTGTATTTATCGTGAGGAGCCTTCCTACGGGAACCAGGAGCGGGATTTCTGCGCTGCGCCAGATTGATAAATCGATTGAAGAGTCCGCCTACGATATGGGGGCAAACTCGGCAAGAGTATTTATGACGGTTACTCTGCCGTTGATTAAGGATTCTTTTTTCAGCGGACTGGTAACAGCCTTTGTGCGGAGCATTACGGCAATCTCGGCGATTATTCTTTTGGTGACGCCGGACTTTCTGCTGATCACCTGCCAGATCAATGAGCAGGCAGAAAAGGGGAATTATGGAGTGGCCTGTGCTTATGCCACAGTGCTGATAGCCATTACCTATGGCGCAGTGCTGATTATGAATACGTTAATTCGGTTTTTTGGCGTCAGCAAAAAGATCAAGGTTAGGGAGGATGAATAAATGGAAAAAGAAAAGAAGGGAGTCCGGCTGGATCATATTTCCAAGATTTATCAGGATCCCAAGACCGGAAAAGAGTTTTATGCGGTGGAGAATACCACCCTGGATATTGAAGCAGGGACCTTTGTCACTTTGCTAGGGCCGTCCGGTTGCGGGAAGACGACCACCCTGCGGATGATAGCCGGATTTGAGAGCCCGGATGAAGGGGAGATCTATTTGGGGGGCGAGGCGATTAATCATCTGACTCCCAATAAACGGGATACGGCGATGGTATTTCAGAGCTATGCGCTTCTTCCCCACTACAATGTATTTGACAACGTTGCGTACGGGCTGAAGATCCGCAAGCTCCCCAAAGAAGAGATCCGGGAGCGGGTGATGAATATTCTGAAGCTGGTGGAGATGGACGGGATGGAGTCCCGTATGACGAATCAGCTTTCCGGCGGACAGCAGCAACGGGTAGCACTGGCGAGGGCTCTGGTGCTGGAGCCGGGGGTTTTGCTGTTTGATGAGCCGTTAAGCAACCTGGACGCCAAGCTGCGCGTTTCCATGCGGACGGAGATACGTAAAATCCAGCAGAAGGTGGGGATCACGGCTATTTATGTAACACATGATCAATCAGAAGCCATGAGTATTTCGGATAAGATCATAATTATGAGTAAAGGAAAAGTAGAACAGGCCGGTACACCGCAGGAAATTTATTATCATCCCAATTCCCGCTTTGTGGCGGATTTTATCGGCGAGGCCAATTTCCTGGATGCCGAAGTTTTGTCCGCCGAAAATGAAAAAGCGCGGATTGAGGTGGCAGGAAAACAATTAGAGGTAAATAATTTCTGCCATGCCAGGACAGGGGATCGGGTGGCTCTGGTGCTCCGCCCGGAGGCGGTGACCCTGGCAGAACAGGGTTATCTGGAGGCGACCGTTGTTTTGTCCACATTTATGGGAGCTTATCAGTATTATCAGGTGATGGTGGGAGATATGGAGCTCCAGATCACGGATTATAATCCGGTGAACCGGCGGGTGTATCAGGCAGGAGAAAAGGCGTTTCTTGATTTTGATTCGCAGGGGGTTTATATTTTATAAATAGCTAGGGATTTTCGTGAGAGGCACGTCCTGGAGGAAAGAGCGGGGCGGTGGGCAATCCCTCGGGATTTTTTCCGTTTCGGGATTAAGAAACCCTGCAAATGTCAAAAATCCCGAGGGATTGCCCGCCGCCCCGCTCTTTCCTCCAGGACTGTGTCTTGCTTCCTCCAAAGTGGAAGGTACATATGATGGAAAGCAATTTTCAAACACACTCTGGGGCCAAAAGGTCGTGTGCCGGGAAATTGTATTAATTAATTTAAAATTATGTGTGAAATCCTCCCCCATATTATAACTTAAAATGGGTACTAATCGAAATGATTCAATGCACAGTTTACAAACAATTTTCTACATTGACACCTTTTGCCCCGGCATCATGACATTAACTTAGGCCATGAAAATATTCAGCCTTGGAGGAAGGAGTGAGCGAAGCGGCAGCTAGGCGGGCATTTTTGACTTTTGCAGGGATTTAGAGGCCCTTAAGTTTTTGAATTTTGCGTTGAAACGAAAATGCACACTGTCTGAGCGAAGCGAGTTTGGGCATTTTCGTTTCGCACTTAGCAAAATTCAAAAATTTTAGGGCCTCTTAATTCCGAAACGGGAAAAAATGCCCGCCTAGCTGCCGCTTCGCTCACTCCTTCCTCCAAGGCGTACCTTTTTACCTAATTTAGACCATTGACATTATAATGGAGCGGAAACCAGTTTTTAATCTGTGGTATTCCGCCTTCTCAGCACAGGAGTAACTACCTGGTGGATCGGTTCTTTTAAAGGCGCCGGCCTTCTTTTTTTGCGCTCATTCATCTGCATGACCAGAAGTTCCATGGCCTGAAAAGCGATTTTTTCAATCTGCTGTCCGACGGTGCTGATGGGGATAATGGCGGAAGTGGCAATAGGTGAGTCGTCGAACCCCACAATTCGATATTCCTCTGGAAGACGGCCATACTTTCGGATCAGCAGATTCAGGAGAATATTGGCATGGGTGTCATTGGACACAAAGATTCCCTTCTTTTTACCCTGATAGCCCTCTTCCATTTCCTGAAGGATTTTTCCCAGCCGTTTTTCGTTTTCTTCATAAGTTCTGCCAAAGCTGGTCAGAATAAGCTTGTGGGGCAGATTGTGTTCCTGGCAGATATCCAGAAATCCCTGGATCCGTTGATAGCCAGGAGTGGTTTTTGATACCTGCTGGTTGAGATGGAACAGGATATCGCAGTTGTTTTTGAACAGCAGGCTGGTAGCCTGGACAGCGCCCATATAATTGTCTGTGTTCACACTGCAGGTGTACTGGTCCTCACGCTCTATGGTAACGGTCGGTATATTGTAAGAGGCCAGCTCCTGTGAGGAAATAGTGTGGCTCAGGACAATAAGCCCTTCAATTTTATAAGCCAGCAGCTCCTGAATATACTGCTGTTCAATGGATTTATCCCGGTTGCCCTCAAACACCAGAAATTTGTAACCGAATTTTTCGTAGGTGGCCAGGATCTCGGACAGCATTTGTGCGTAGTAATGCATATACAGGTCAGGGATGATGATGCCGACAAACTCTGTCTTTCCGTTAGCCAGAATGCGGGCCACTTTATTTTCTTTATAATTTAATGCTTCTAGCGCATTGGATATAATCTGTTGATTCTCCAGGGTCAAAGAGTCAGGATTATTGAAATATCTGGAGATGGTAGTCTTGGAGAAATTCGTATATTTTGCAATGTCGTCAAAGGTTACATTCTTTTTTCCCATATTTTTATGATTCCCTCATTCTGATTTATTCTCGCGAAGGCAACGCGCCAAGGCAAAGCTGGATTGGCCTTGGCAGCGGCCGGCGGGTTGTTGGCTCACAGGTATTGTTACTATAAAGAACTTGCCTGTAGATAGTTTACCATAAAATCAACAGAAATGTAAGAATAACCGGTAATGTTACCGATTTTATCATATTTGCATAAAAGGGAGCAGCCTTATTTATAGATAATGCTGAAATCAAAAATCCGGCATTGACAAGAAGGGATGGCGGTGATAGAATTAAATCAATAAAGTTACCGGTTACTTAACCGATACCAAAACCGATTATTGACGGAGGGAAAATATGACAAAATCAGTGAGTCCACAGCTTTTAAAGGTTCATAGAATGGAAAAAAAGCAAGTCCACGATATTCCAAAGGAAGAGCGGCCTAAATATCACATGTCTTCTCCTACGGGCTGGATCAATGATCCGAATGGATTTTCGGTTTTCCAAGGGCAGTATCATCTGTTTTTTCAGTACCATCCCTATAGCAAAAAATGGGGTCCTATGCACTGGGGGCACTGTACGAGCAGGGATTTTATTAAATGGGAATATCTTCCCTGCGCATTGGCACCTGATGAGTCTTATGATGAGGCGGGCTGTTTTTCGGGGAGTGCTGTTGAGGTGGACGGGGAGCATGTGCTTATCTATACAGGGGTTATGGATCGATATCTGGATGATGGTTTCCACTATTACAGACAGGTGCAGTGCATGGCAAAGGGAGACGGCATTCGATACCGGAAGTTTGCGGAGAATCCCATTATTACAGGTGAAAGCACTCCGGAGGGGAGTAGCCTGGAGGACTTTCGGGATCCTAAGGTATGGAGGGAAGACGACGGTTTTTACCTGGTAGTGGGGAGCCGGGCAGGAGATGGCAGCGGGCAGGTCCTTCTGTATCATTCCAAAGATTTAAAACAATGGGAGTATGTGACCGTTCTGGACAAGAGTGAGAACAAATATGGAAAGATGTGGGAATGTCCTGACTTTTTCCCTCTTGGATGTAAGCAGATTCTGATGGTTTCGCCCCAGGATATGCGGGCTTGGGGACTGGAATTTCACAATGGAAATAACTCTCTCTTTATCTACGGACAGTATGACAAAAAATCTCATGAATTTACACGGGAAAATATCACTTCTGCAGATTATGGGCTTGATTTTTACGCGCCTCAGACGATGTTGACCGAGGACGGACGCCGTATTCTCATCGGATGGATGCAGTCCTGGGATGCCAACATTACGCCGGCACCGTTCCAGTGGTCCGGAATGATGACCATTCCCAGGGAGCTGACTTATGAACAAGGGAGGATATACCAGAGGCCAGTGAGAGAGCTGGAAGCGTACCGCACGGATATGGTTCAATATGAAAATGTGCCGATTACAGAATCTACTGTTCTGAGCGGTATCCGGGGAAGAGTTTTGGAGCTTTTGGTAGAGATTACGGGATTTGGGTTTGAGCATTTTCGCATCCGCTTTGCCCAGAATGAAGAGTATGAGACATTTGTGCAGTACAGCCATAAAAAGAGGTGCCTGACCATAGATCGGACCCACTCAGGGATTGACCGGGACGTTGTCTGCCGCAGAAAGATGGAGCTTGCTCCCATGAGGGTGTTTCCCGGCAAAGGAGAAGGGGAGCAGGAAGTGTTAAAGCTGCGGATTTTGCTGGATAAATATTCGGTTGAAGTGTTTGCCAATGACGGAGAGAAGGTAATGTCTTCCCTGTTCTACACGCCGATGGAGGCGGATGGTATCGCGTTTGACTGCGACGGAACTGCGTGTATTAGCGTGACAAAGTATTCTTTTGGCAATTTATAGCCGATGGAGCTTTTGGACGGGATTTTATCTCCTGGTATGGGCGAATAGCTCAAAAAGATTTAAAACAACAGCAAGGAAACAAAAAGGAGGAGGAACATGGAAGAGGCATATAGAAAAGCCGCCCAGGAAATTTTAGGCTGCGTGGGAGGAGAAGGCAATATTGTCAGCGCTGCCCACTGCGCCACCAGGCTTCGGCTTGTCTTAAAAGATGATTCGCAGGTGGATTTGGACGCCCTGGAGAAAATTGAACTGGTAAAAGGAAATTTTAACAATGGCGGCCAGTTCCAGATTATTCTGGGAACAGGGATTGTCAACAAGGTGTACGCGGAATTTATAGCTATCGCCCATATCACAGAGATGACAAAGGAAGAGTTGAAACAGCAGGCTGCCAGGAAGATGAATCCGGTGCAGAAGCTATTGAAGACTCTTGCGGATGTATTCGTCCCTATTCTGCCTGCTTTGGTGGCATCCGGACTTTTGATGGGCATTAATAATATTCTCACTGCTCAGGGGATGTTTGTCTCCGGCAAATCTCTTGTGGAAGCATTTCCGGCCATCAGAGATGTGGCAGAAATGGTGAATCTGTTTTCCAATGCAGGATTTACGTTTTTGCCGGTGCTTATTGGATTTTCGGCCGCGAAGATTTTCGGCGCCACTCCCATTTTGGGAGCTGTCATGGGAGCCATTATGATTCACCCGGATTTGATGAATGGCTATGGATACGGTCAGGCACTTTTGGACGGGACCGTTCCCTACTGGCATATTTTCGGGCTTTCCGTGGCAAAAGTAGGATATCAGGGGACGGTGTTGCCGGTAATCGCTGCGGCATTCTGTCTGGCAGTGATTGAAAAGCGGCTGCGGAAAGTGGTTCCCGCCATGCTGGACAATATTGTGACACCTCTTTTGTCCGTCCTTCTTGCAGGGGCATTGACCTTTTTGTTTATAGGCCCGGTGATGAGAGGCGTGGGCGATATGATGACCAACGCGGTGATGTGGCTGTTTTTTGACCTTGGGGCTCTTGGCGGACTGATTTACGGGGTTACCTATCCGCTTCTGGTGATTACGGGCATGCATCACAGCCTAGTGACGGCGGAGACTCAGATTCTTGCCAATATTGGAACCCTGGGAGGTTCCCCTACCTTCGCTGTGGTGGCGGCTGCTAACTGTGCTCAGGGCGCTGCTGCGCTGGCGGTTATGTGCAAGTCAAAGAATGATCCGAAGATGAGAAGCATGGCCTCGGCATCCGGTATTTCTTCCATGCTGGGGATTACGGAGCCGGCTATCTTTGGTGTAAACCTGAAACTGCGATATCCTTTCTATGGTGCCTTGATTGGAGGAGGCATAGGGGCTGCCTACGCCACTATAATGCATGTCTTATCTGTTTCCCAGGGACCGTGCGGGGTGATTGGGGTTATCTGCATCCGGCCCGATTGCATGGTGCAGTTTATGGTTTCAATGGCCATTGCCATCATATGTGCTTTTGGGGCAACCATGTTTTTGGGGAAGGTTCTGGGACAGAAGGAAAACAAACAGAAAAAAGCGGGCAAGGCAGTATCGAAAGCAGAAGATAAGCCGGCAATAAGGATAGAGACAGAGCCGGGATGCGTCTACGCACCGGTTGAGGGGACAGCCATACCTCACACGGAGATCAAGGACGCCACCTTTGCGGCAGGCGTTGTGGGGGAAGGCGTGGGCATCATTCCGGCAAAAGGGGAAGTGGTTGCGCCCTTTGACGGCCAGATCTCTATGTTCTTTGATACAAAACACGCCATTGGCTTGGTCAGTGATGACGGGATGGAGATTTTGATTCATGTGGGAGTTAACACCGTGGAGCTGCAGGGGAAATATTTTACCCCCCTGAAACAATCCGGAGACAAGGTGAAGGCCGGAGACAGGCTGCTGGAATTTGATATGGACGCCATAAAGGAAGCTGGCTATGATTTGACTACGGCAGTGCTTGTTCCTGCGCCAAACCATGTGGAGCTGGTAAAAACCGGTGATGTGAAACAACTGGATAAGATATTGACTACATCATAGTGAATTATTGGAATATGGCTTAGCTTTCTCTGCTGCAAGGAAGTGTCGGCCCGGCAGCAAAAGATTGCGGCCGGGCAAGGCAAACTATGTATGGCATAAATTCGTGTCAGCCCGGCAGAGGGAGATAGGGCATGTCCAGATAATGAGCAGAACGGAGGAATTATGGAGATTCAATATTTGGGAACAGCGGCAGCGGAAGGATGGCCGGCCCTTTTCTGTGACTGTGATATATGCCACAGGGCGAGAGAGGCAGGGGGGAAGGATCTCAGAACCAGGACTCAGTCCATGATCGACGGGACCATTCTCATTGATTTTCCGCCGGATACTTATACTCACGCTCTGAAGTATTCCTTAAATCTGGGACAGATTCAGCATTTGCTGATTACTCATTCCCATATGGATCACTTTTTTCCGGTGGAGTTGATCCACCGTCACGAGCATTTCGGACACAATGCCAAGGGGAAGCTGTCGGTATACGGCAATGAGGCGGTGGAAAAGGCGTTCTATGACGCGGTATTGATTGACCGGTTTAAAGTACATCCTCTTGATGACAGTGTTAAGTTTATCCGTTTGAAGCCGTTTGAAGATTTTGACGCCCAGGGATATCACATTACTCCTGTGCCGGCAGATCATGACAAGCGGGAGACTTGCCTCATTTACATTATTGAGAAGGACGGGGCCTGCCTGCTATATGGCCATGACACGGGGATGAATTTAAGCCAGGAAGCCTGGGAGTGCATTTGCGGCCACAAGTACAGCCTGATTTCCTTGGACGCCACTATGGGGAAGCAAAAGACAGACGGCTATCATATGGGGCTTATGGATGATGTGGAGTTTGCCCGGCGCCTGGAGGAAAAGGGATGTATCGACGGGAATACGGTAAAGGTGATAAACCATTTTTCCCATAATGGGGGGATGACCCACGGGGATTTGGAGGCGTTTGCCGCGGAGCATGGCATGCTTGCCGCCTATGACGGGATGAAAGTGGAGTTTTAAGGAAATCCAGGTTCCAAGGGGTAAAATGCCTTGAAAAATCAGTAAAAATATGTTGACAATTTATTTTGTTGCAGTTATAATAAAACACAAGTTGAATCGTTTCATATCATATAATTTTTGTGCATCTTTTCTGGAATATAGAGCAGCCGCCTGTGACAGCGTTATCTGGATTCGGCTTTTTGCCAGAAGAGATGCATTTAAAAGCTTGAAGCGTGAAACGTTTCATATAAAGAATTAACAATTAAAAACGGAGGAAAGAAAGATGAAGAAAAACGTATTAAGCCTGTTATTGGCGGGAAGTCTGGCCGTGTCCCTGATTGCCGGATGCGGGAGCAAGCCCCAGGCAGAAGCGGAAACCGCAGCGGACGGTTCCGTAGAACTGACTATCTGGGTGCATGAGACAGAAAGCTCCGATGAAGGAAAGCTTTACGCCAAACTCATCGGGGAATTTAATGAGAAGTATGCCGGACAATATCATGCGACCTTGTCTCAAATCGCCCGTTCCGGCGATGCCGGCGGCTATGATGACAAGATAAATGCGGCAATTTCCAACGGCGGCCTTCCGGATGTATTTACAGTAGACGGCGTTACGGTGGCCCAGTATGCGGATGCGGGTGCTATCGTTCCCATCGACGAATATTTCACCAGCGAGGAATTGTCTGATTTTAACCCGTCCATTATTCAGCAGGGAACGTATGACGGCAAGCTGTACACATTAGGAGCTATGGATTCTTCTGTAGGCATTTTTTACAATAAAGATATGTTTGAGGCGGCCGGTATCACCCCTGCGACAGCGGAAAATCCATGGACGCTGGATGAGCTGACAGAAGCGGCAAAGAAGCTGACCACCGATGATTGCTTTGGCATTACCATGTCTTTGGATGCAAAGGACGAAACCATCATCTATTTTTTCCTGCCGCTGATTCAGTCCCAGGGCAGCAACATTGTTTCTGAGGATGGCCTGCTGGCCGAGGGGTATATGAATGGAGAAGCGGCTGTCAATGTCCTTACCTGGATTAAGGATATGGCAGATAATGGTTATGTCAGCGCGACGCCGGCTGAGAACAGTTTTGAATTAAAGCAGGCAGCCATGGCTCTGACCGGCGCATGGGAACCAGCCAACCTGGCAAAATTCCCGGATGTCAACTGGGGGTTAATGCCGATGGCCAAATATGACAGCGGTTCCCAGGCGGTATCTGCCTGTGGTTCCTGGACATTTGCCGTTTCCGGCCAATGTGCGGAAAATAAAAAGAAAGGCGCTGCGGAGCTTGTTCGTTTTATGACCAGTACGGAAGCTGCTGCCGGCATGTTTGCGGCGAATTCCATGCCGCCGTCAAGACAGTCGGCGTTTTCTGAAATTGCCGAATTTGGACAGGAACCCTTAAGCGTATTCCAATATCAGCTCACCAACACGGCCAAGGCCCGTCCCGTATCGGTAAATTACGCTGTAGCCAGCAACCAGTTTGCCACTGCGGTTCAAAATGTCCTGACCGGAATGGATGTAAAGGAAGCCCTGGATCAGGCAGTTGCACAGTATAACTTCCAGACCGATACGGAATAAGAAGCTCCCTTTGCCCCATCGTGCCATTTCTTAAAGGAAGATGGGGCAGAAGGGCACATCAAAAGGAAAGAGAGGGTACATATGTCTGCGAATACTGGAAATAAGAAAACATTGAGCAGGGAAAGCCTGACCGGACTGCTCTTTATTGGCCCGGCCGTGATTCTTTTATTTGTCTTCCTGCTTATACCATTTATGCTGACTATCGGAAACAGCTTTACCAATTATAATATTTTAAAACCGGGCCAGACAGAATTTGTCGGGCTGAAAAATTTTATAAAATTGACAAATGATACGGTATTTATGAAGAGCATTGTGAATACTTTCGTTTTTGTCATCTTGGTTGTGCCGCTGCAGGTCTGCCTTGCCCTTGGGCTGGCGCTGCTGATTAACCGGAAGCTGAGAGGGATTTCCATTTACCGTATGGCCTTTTTTGCCCCCACGGTTCTGTCCTTGGTTGTCGTTTCAATTCTGTGGTCCTATATCTACAACCCCAATAACGGCCTTTTAAATTCCCTCTTGGGAAATCTGGGGCTTGGGCCGTATAAGTTTTTAAATGACCCGAAGACAGCTATGTTGTGTATTGTGGTGCTTTCGGCATGGCAGGGCTGCGGTTTTCAGATGATGATTTTTCTCTCTGGTTTACAGGATATTCCCCTGTATTTGTACGAGGCGGCAGAGGTGGACGGGGCGACTAAGTTTCAGCAGTTTGTGAATATCACGCTTCCTGGTTTAAGCAATATCGCTGTATTCGTTTCCTTGAATATTGTTGTGTCGGCGTTTCAGCTGATTATCCAGCCCATGATGATGACTGCAGGCGGTCCCCAGAATGCGACTATGACTATTGTTTATGAAATTTACCAGACTGGATTTAAGTATAATCAGATGGGTTACGGTTCTGCTATGGCACTGGTGTTCACCGTCATGGTACTTATTATTACCCTGGTGCAGAACAAGATTACTTCAAAACTAAATGAAGCCTAAAGGAGGAAAGGGAAGAAATGAAAAATAAACGTTTATCAGGGATAATCCTGATGTATATTATGCTCACGGTTATTGCTCTGGTTTTTATGTTTCCCTTGATCTGGATGCTGGTCAGCTCCTTTAAAGACGATGCCGGAATTTTTTCAGACATTACGGGAATCGGCGCTTTCCTGCCTTCTTTTAGAGCAGATGTGTTTTTTAATTACCGCGAAGTACTGCAGAGAATCCCTCTGGTTAAGGCTATGGTAAATTCGTTCTCCTATATTGTGGTGGTGATTGTTTTGGGGCTGGTGGCCAATTCCATGGCAGGATATGCCTTTGCCCGGCTGAAATTTCCCGGGAAGGATATTATTTTTTCTGTGCTCCTTGCAGTTATGGTTATCCCTGCCCAGACGGTTATGCTGCCCCAGTTTTCCATTATTTACAAGATGGGGCTTTCTAACTCCTATCTGGCCCTGATTTTGCCGGCCATTGCCAGCCCGATGTATATTTTTCTGTTCCGGCAGAATTTTTGGGGGATTCTGGAAAGCATTGAGGAAGCGGCAAAGCTGGACGGCGCCAGCGCGCTGCGAATTTTTTTCCAACTGATTATGCCCCTGGCCAAACCTATTTATGCCACGGTTACGATCCTGGTCTTCATCGCTTTGTGGAATGATTTTGTATGGCCGGTTATGGTAATTTCCGACACATCAAAACAAACCATTCAGATGGCGCTAAGCAGCTTGTTCAGCATTTCCCCCATTAATTACGGAAATGTTATGGCGGGGCTTACCATTGTCACGATTCCTGTACTGGCGATTTTTTTAGCATTACAGAAATACTATGTGGCAGGAATTGCCTCTACCGGAGCAAAAAACTAAGATTGACATGGCGGCAGCAGAGGAACAGCATAACGAGATGGAAGTATTGTGATCAATGTTATTAAGTTTAGCGCTGGGAATACTCAGCCAGGGAAAAAGGAGCGGGAAGCGGCAGAAAATGGTCTGCAGATTTTGACTTTGCAGGGATTTAGAAGTCCTTAAATCCCTGAGTTTTGCGGTGAAACGAAAATCCGCTCTGTCTGAGCGAAGCGAGTTTGAGGATTTTCGTTTCGATTTTCGCAAAAATCAGAGATTTTAGGAATTCTTGGTCCCGAAACCGGAAAAAGCAGCAGACCATTTTCTGCCGCTTCCCGCTCCTTTTTCCCTGGCGTATCTTTTGAGAAAATTAGCTGAATGACATTGGTACTGTGATTCGTGATGTGGAGATTGTTTGCTGTCCGCCGGGCAAAAGCAGTGGCGGGAAGGGCTGTATGAAAGAAGATGATGCTGGAAATTGTTGAATTTTAATAAAATGATGGTATAATTTATGGTACGGTAAAGACCAATCATTTGAACTTTTTGGAGTAGATGTTATGGCAACGATTAAGGATGTGGCAAATGATGCAGGCGTGGCAGTGGGGACCGTATCCAAGGTGCTTAATGGCCATCATGTCAGCGAAGAAAATAAGCGCAAGGTGGAGGAGTCCGTAGCGCGGCTGGGGTATCAGATGAACTATTATGCACGGGGGCTAAAGACTCCGTATACATATACGGTCGCTGTGATCGTACCGGATATTCTGACTCCGTTTTTCGCATGCCTGGTTTATTATATTGAACAGGAGCTATATCGGTACGGCTATCGCATGTTTCTGTGCCAGTCCATGCATGAGGCAAAAAAGGATTCCTATTATCTGCAGCTGGCCCGTCAGAATAAGGTGGATGGAATTCTTGGTATTACATTTAATACCACCGAACTTTCTCAGGCAGGTGATACCCCGGTAGTGATGATTGCCCGGCATCTGGAGAACAGCGTCTGTGTGACGTCGGATAACTTCCATGGAGGAGAGCTGGCGGTACAGGAACTGGCTGCCAGGGAAAGTAGAAGGCTTCTGTTTATCCGGTCCGGTTCCCACTTAAGCAGTGAGACACTTAAGCGCGGGGCGGGGTTTGTCGCCGCATGCAAGGAGAGGGGACTCGCCTATGAGGTGATGGATTCGGGAGATGACGCAGACGGTTTTAACGCGGAAGACATTTATGATTATCTGTGGGAGCACATGATTGACGGGAAACTGGAATTTGACGGGATTTATACCAGCACGGACGGCCTGGGGCTTACGGTGCTCGAACAGTTGCGGCGTTTGCATATCCAGGTGCCCAAAGAGGTGCAGCTGATTGGACATGACGGGCTGAGGCATCTGAATCGGGGGGCTTATCTGATTTCGTCTATAGCCCAGCCAGTGGAGGACATGGCGAGGGCGGCGGTAGAAAGTGTGATTCACCGGATTCGCAAGGAGCCAGTGCAGGAGATGACAGTCCTTCCGGTGACATTTGTAGAGGGCGGGACTACGCGGATAAAAGAATAATTTCTTCCAGCGCGTACTGTGCCACATAAAGAGAAAGCAATTGACAATACATTTTTCTTGTGATAGACTGAAAAAGCATTGTTATGAAGACGATGCCGGCAATCCGAAGATTGCTGTTGGGATATCGATTAGTAAGAATAAATGGATGAATGGCAGAAGTCATTCTACAGCCAAGTATGTCTGTAGAATGGCTTTTATTTTTTAGGGAAGAGAGGAGAGTATGAAGAGGCTAAAAACGAAGGCAAGAGCAGGGATGATACTTTTTATTTTCGGGGTGCTCTTGAGTGGCTGCGGACAAAATAATTTCCCGGCGGAAGGGATTATTACAGAGAATAAAGAGCCGGCCAAAGAAAAGGCCGACGGGAGCAATACGCTGGTCTATGCGGGGGAGAATGAGAGCACAATCAATCCGGTGCTGACATATCATGACGAGCTGACGGATATTATTTTTTCAGGGCTGATGAAATATGACGGCAATGGACGGCCGGTAGCGGATCTGGCGGAGAGCTATGAATATGATGCGGAAAATTTTACTTATACTTTTCATCTGCGGAAGGGAGTAAAATGGCATGATGGTGAAATGTTTGATGCAGAGGACGTGGTATTTACCTACCGGGCACTGATTGAAGATGACACCTTGTCCAGCAGCCTGACCAGCGATTACGAGGATATTGTCCGGGTAGAGGCAATCGACGACAATACGGTAGAAATCCAGCTGGATCATTATAATGCGGCGATTTTGGGATATTTTACCATGGGGATACTGCCAGAGCATTTGTTAAAGGGAGAGGACATGAACACCACTGCTTTTAACCAGGCTCCGGTAGGCACCGGGCGGTACAAATTTCAGGAATGGGATATGGCCGGCGGGATGATACTTCTGGTCCGCAATGAGTACTATTATGGTAAGGTGCCAAATATTGAACGGCTGATTTATAAAACGGTGGCAGTGGAGAGCACGAAGGCGACGATGTTGGAGTCTGGCGAGGCGGATCTGGCCTGGCTGAATGCCGGTTATGCAAACAACTTCCGGGATCGTGAAAATTACCGCACCTGGGATTTTTCCACGGCGGATTACCGCGGTGCATCTATGGATATGAAATCGGATTTCTGGAGCCGCAACAGCGATTCGATTGGCGTGTTAAATTATGCCCTGGATAAGGACAGCATTGTGGCCAGCGTGTTGAACGGCCAGGGGGAGGCCGCCTACAGCCCGATTCAAAAAAACCCTCTGGGCAGTAATCCGGCGGCGAATATCTATTCCTATAATCTGGTAAAATTTGATGAGGAAATGGAAAAACTGGGCTGGAAGAAGGGCACGGACGGGATCTATGAACGGAATGGGGAGCGGTTTCATTTTACTATTCAGACTCGTGATTACGAGGAGGAACGTGTAGATATCGCCAATATTATGTCAGCGATGCTTAAGCAGGCAGGGGTGGAAATGGAGGTTGTGCTGGTGACCCGGTTTGACTGGTCGGCAGGATATGACGGCTTTTTGGCGGGTTTTGCCACGCCTTTTGATCCGGATATGGCTTATAAGCAATTTGTTACCGGTGCCAGTGACAATACAATGAGCTATTCGAATGAGCGGGTGGATCGCCTGTTGGAGGAAGGGCGCCATACAGAGGATGAAAAGAGACGGCGGGAGCTTTACGGGGAATTTGAAGAAGTTTTCAGCCAAAATCCGGGAGTGTTGCTGGTGGCTTATCTGAAAGGAAATTATGTGGGCAGCAGTGCAGTTGATGGTTTGGATACAGTTAGGGTTTTGGGCCATCATGCCGTAGGGGTGATGTGGAATATTGAAGATTGGAGGATTACAAGATAAATGGGGTTCTGTCCGGATAAGAGAGAAGGAGTGCAGACGGAAGGCAGGGAGAAGATACTGGAATTAAAAAATCTGGCGGTCAGCTTTGATACTCCGCAGGGGGAAGTAGAGGCAGTCCGGGGAGTGGATTTGTCTGTAGAGCGGGGAGAGATTGTCTGTATTGTAGGAGAATCCGGCTGTGGAAAAACGGTTTTGTGCCAGTCAGTGATGCATTTGCTCCCGGCATATTCACGAGTCAAAAGCGGGGAGATCCAGTTGTGTGGCAGGGATATTACTAATAGCAGCGAAAAAGAGCTGAGGAAGCTGCGCGGGGCAGTCATGTCTATGGTATTTCAGGATCCGTTGACAACATTGAATCCTACTATTCCAGTAGGAAAACAGATCATGGAAATGTTATTAAAACAGAAAATGAACAAAAATCAGGCAAAAAATCAGGCATTACAGCTGATGGAACTGACAGGTATCCCAAAAGCAGGAGAAAAATTTGATTTGCAGCCGCATTTTCTTTCCGGCGGGATGCGCCAGCGCTGCGTGCTGGCGGCGGCGCTGGCATCTGAACCGCCGCTTCTTCTGGCGGACGAGGTGACAACGGCACTGGATGTGACAGTGGAGACGAAGATCCTGGATCTGCTTTTAGAGATCCGGAAGAAAACGGGGACTGCGATCATTTTTGTCACGCATGATCTGGGGGCGGCGGCAAGGATAGCGGATCGGGTGGCTGTTATGTGTGCAGGAGAAATCGTGGAAATCGGAAAGGCAAAAGAGGTATTTTATACTCCGCGTCACCCATACACCGCGAGATTGTTGTCCTCGATGGCTGCGATTTCAGAAGGCCGGGGTATGCCTGTGAGGAGAGGCCAGGCAGACTTGCATTTGAAGGAAAGGGATGACAGAGAGCATGGAAAAAGAAATTATTTTGGAGGTATGTCATCTAAAGCAGTATTTTGAGCTCCCCAATCACCGGACCGTGAAGGCGGTGGATGATGTCTCCTTTTCGGTCAGCCGGGGAGAAGTGTTTGGTCTGGTGGGAGAGTCCGGATGTGGAAAATCAACATTGGCCCGTTGCCTGGCCGGAATTTACCGTCCTACCGCCGGCGAGATATTATGGGAGCAGATGCCGGTATGGGGAAAGGGGATTGCCAGGAAACAGCAGAAAAAGCGGCAAAGGGAAATTCAGATGATATTCCAGGATTCTGCGGCGGCTTTGAATCCGCGCATGAGAGTGGAGCAGATTATCCGGGAGCCGCTGCGGATTCATAGAAGAAACTGGGAACAGCAGCGGAGCAGGGAGCAGCTGGAGGCAGCACTGATACAGGTAGGGCTGTCTCCTTTTCTGGGCCGGAAATATCCGGGTGAGCTTTCCGGAGGGCAGCGGCAGCGGGTTGCCATTGCCAGAAGTCTGATGCTGGAACCTAAACTGGTGATCGCCGATGAGCCGACAGCGGCTTTGGACTGTTCGACTCAGGCTCAGATGCTTTATTTGTTTCAGCAGCTTCAAAGGGAGAAGCGGTTCACATTTGTTTTGATTGCCCATGATTTGGCAGCAGTGCGTGCTTTTAGTGACCGGGTGGGAGTGATGCTTAAGGGAAGGCTGGTAGAGGTGGCACCGGCAGAGAAGTTGTTTGGCAATCCTCTTCACCCCTATACAAAAGCGTTGCTGTCCGCCATCCATATCCCAGATCCAATCCGCGAAAGAAACCGGAAGCTGGTGGAATATGATCGGGCTATGCCTTTGGGAGAACGGATGGCGGAGCATGAGGAGGGACATTTCGTCCTGGAGTAAAAAGGGATGGTGCAGGAGCAATGTTATTTAGTTAATTTGCCCAGAAGGTATGCCATGGAAAAAGGAGCGGGAAGAGACGGGAAATCGTCTTCCGATTTTTCCGGTTTCGGGATCAAGAATTCCTAAAATCTCTGATTTTTGCGAAAAGCGAAACGAAAATGCCCAAACTCGCTTCGCTCAAACAATGTGCATTTTCGTTTCAAGGCAAAACTCAGGGATTTAAGGAATTCTAAATCCCTGCAAAGTCAAAATCGGCAGACGATTTCCCGTCTCTTCCCGCTCCTTTTTCCATGGCTGAGTATTCTCAGAGCTAAACTTAATGACATGATGCTGGGGTCAAAAGGTATTGAAGGCTCAAATTGTGTTAATTGAGTTAAAATTGAATCTGATTTACAATATTATACGCATATTCAGGTTCAATTAAAAATCACACAATTCGCAAACAATTAATACAATTTTCCAGCACATGACCTTTTGACCCCAACATCATGACATTGGGTGCAGAAGGCATCAGGCATGATTGCCTGTGTCAATGGCCAGCTCTTCCAGGGGATGAAACTGATATCCCATTTCCTCCCAGCGGGTGAGCAGTTCATCGAGAATTTCAGCATTTGTCCGGGAGGTGCTGTGCAGCAGCACAACAGCGCCGGGATGGATGCGGCCCAGCAGCTTTTGGAAGGCTTCTTCGTGGCTGGGCTGTTTGTCTTCATACCAGTCTACATAAGCCAGGCTCCAGAAGAAGGTGTGATAGCCCAGTTCTTTGGCCATCTGTAAGTTGGATTCACTGTACTTGCCCTGAGGAGGGCGGTAAAAGTGCTTCATATTTTGCCCGGTGACCTGTTGATAGAGTTCTTCCAGAGATTTGAGCTCCTGGGAGAAAGCTTCCGGGGTGGAGATTTTGGACATATCCGGGTGATGGAATGTATGGTTTCCTACTGTATGGCCTTCCGTTACCATGCGTCGTACCAGATCCGGGCTGGTGGTCAGATAATTGCCCACCAGGAAAAAGGTGGCCGGAGCATGATGCTTTTTCAGTGCATCCAGGATGGCGGGAGTATTTCCGTTCTCATAACCGGCGTCAAAGGTCAGATAGAGAATTTTTTCTTGTGTGTCAGCTGTGTAGTGGGCATTGAACTGTTTCAGATAGTCAGCAGTGGCATTGCCTACCGGCGGACGGCCCTCCTGCTGGAAGCTTAAGCCCCAGTTGCCGTCAGCAGAGGCGGGCAGAGCTGCGGGAGATGGATCGGTGATATAGCCAAGCCAGTGTCCAAAGACAAAACAGAGAAGAAAAAGGAAAACGATTTTAGCGGCCGGGCGGCAGTAAAGGCGGTAGTTGCGGCTGAAATGAGTCATAAGATAACCTGCAGTCATTGTTGTTGCTACCATTTATACGAGAGAAGGAGCGGATTTATACAGAAAATCGGGAACTGTAAGAAAGTCGTTATACTCCTTACGGGAAAAATATGGTATGATCAGGGTAATGTCATTAAGTTGATTTTCTCGGAAGGTACGCCATGGAAAAAGGAGCGGGAAGCGGCCGGAAATGGTCTGCCGTTTTTCCGGTTTCGGGATCAAGAATTCCTAAAATCTCTGATTTTTGCGAAAAACGAAACGAAAATCCCCAAACTCGCTTCGCTCAGACAAAGTGACTTTTCGTTTCAAGGCAAAACTCAGGGATTTAAGGACTTCTAAATCCCTGCAAAGTCAAAATTAGCAGACCATTTCCGGCCGCTTCCCGCTCCTTTTTCCATAGCTGAGTATTCTCAGCGTTAAACTTAATGACATTGATGATCAGGGACAGAATGAAGAGTGACAGGAGACAGAATCATGAGATACCAGAATCATTTATTGGCAATCGGACTCAGCATTTGCTTGGCATGCGGCCTGCCGGCATTTTCCATACTT
Organism: uncultured Lachnospiraceae bacterium; assembly: GCA_910588125.1. Classification (GTDB taxonomy): domain Bacteria; phylum Bacillota; class Clostridia; order Lachnospirales; family Lachnospiraceae; genus Brotaphodocola. Next base: position 1,753 of record CAJUPI010000042.1, on the reverse strand, counting down.
TCCTATGGTGATATCCTGGTGCCGCCTCATCCGCTAACGGCCGGAGAGGACGGCGCCCAGGGACCGAAAGGAGGAGTTCCTGGGGTTTCCATGACAGGAGGCCCGGCAGTGGCGGGCGGGCAGACGTCTGGAGGGCCGTCATCCGGGCAGCAGCCGTCTGCCGGCAATCCGGCGGCGCAGCCGGCGGATTCGGCGCAGAATTCCTGGCAGGAACCGCAGATTGCAGCGGAAGGGGCGGTATTGATCGATGGCGGTACCGGAAAGGTATTGTATGGCAAAAATGCCGATCAGCAGTTTTATCCGGCAAGTATTACAAAAGTGATGACGGCGCTGTTGGTAATCGAACGCTGCAGCCTGGATGAGTGGGTAACATTCTCGGCATCCGCGACGGAGAATCTGGAAGCAGGGGCAGTGTCTCTGGATATCCAGGCGGGAGATCGTCTGACCGTAGAGCAGTGTCTTCACGGCCTTTTGATGAAATCTGCCAATGAGATTGGCAACGGCCTGGCGGAACATGTCGCCGGGAGCGTGTCCGGTTTTGCCGATTTGATGAACAGCAGGGCCAGAGAATTGGGATGTACCAACACTAATTTTGTCAATCCTCATGGACTGAATGATGCGGCCCATAAGACGACACCTCATGATATGGCACTGATTATGCGGGCGGCTTTACAGCAGGAACACTTTCGAAGAATTGATATGACGCTTGCCTATGATTTTCCGGCCACGCAGAAATCAGCAGCCAGAACGATCACGATGGGGCATAAAATGATGTATCCTTCTGATTCCCGTTACTATGAAGGGATTGTGGGCGGAAAGACAGGATATACTTCATTGGCGGGCAACACGCTGGTGACAGGAGTGGAGAAAAACGGGGTACAATTGATTGTGGTGATTATGAAATCAAAGCAGAGCCATTATACAGATACCAAAGCTTTACTGGATTATGGTTTTGCCAATTATGAGACATTGATGGCCCGGTAACCGGTGGATGAAAAAGATAACAGAGGGGGCCCGGAATATGGCAAAGAAAAATGCCCGCAACACCCGAAGCAGGATTGTAAATGCGGCGTGGGGATTGTTTTATGAGCAGGGATATGAAAATACCACGGTGGAAGAGATCATTGAAGTATCTCATACTTCCAAAGGCTCTTTTTATCATTATTTTGACGGGAAAGATGCGCTTCTTGGCACGCTAAGCTCTCTGTTTGATGAAAAATACCAGGAGCTGTCCTTGTGCCTCGATCCAGGAATGGGAGCGATGGAAAAGCTGTTGTTTTTGAATGGTGAGCTGTTTGCCATGATTGAAAACCGGGTGTCAGTCGAGCTGTTGGCCAGGCTTTTGTCCACGCAGCTGGTGACCAATGGGGAGAAGCATTTGCTGGACAGAAACCGCACTTATTATAAATTGCTGCGAAAGATTATCAGCGAGGGCGTCGAGGCAGGAGAGCTGAGCGGCCGGGCCAGCATCAGCGAGATGGTAAAAATCTATGCCATGAGCGAGCGGGCGCTGATGTATGACTGGTGTCTGTGCGGTGGAGAATACTCGCTGCGGCAGTACAGCGGCACAGTGCTGCCTTCGTTTCTCAGCAGCTTTCTGCCATGATAAAGCGGCTGGTACAACGTCAAAGGCTGCATGAAAGTTTAGTTAATTTGCTCAGAAGGTACGCCATGGAAAAAGGAGCGGGAAGCGGCGGGAAATGGTCTGCTGCTTTTTCCGGTTTCGGGATCAAGAATTCCTAAAATCTCTGAT
>CAJUPI010000041.1 GCA_910588125.1 uncultured Lachnospiraceae bacterium | reverse complement strand
CCGGACACTGGATAAGAAAAATGACGGGTGACTTATTTTGCAACACCCTCTTTTTATACAGGCAGCATGGAAGACAAGGGAGAGGATAAAAAATGCAAATTGCATATTTAGGAATAGTATTTCTTATTATCATTGGGATTTTGGCACTTGGCCGGCCCTTATATCAGGCAATCTTGGGAGGGTTGGCGGCAACTGTCCTTTTTTTTCAGATTCCCCCGCTGGAAATTATAAGGAGGACATCCCTGGTTATTACTCAATGGTCTTCTTTATCCGTGCTGTTGTCCCTTTATATGATTACTTTTCTGCAAAGAATTCTGGAGTCACGCAATTTTCTGGTAAATCACCATTGTTTTTGAATTATGTATATGATAGGATAATAATACCAGAATTTACCCTCAATGGGCAGGGAGGATAATGATGAATACTAAAAAATTGGGATTTGGCCTTATGCGTTTGCCGCTTTATGACACGGCAGATACGACAAAAGTGGATTATGAGACATTTTGCAGGATGGCAGATCGGTATATGGCGGCTGGATTTAACTATTTTGATACAGCAACGCCTTATCATGGCGGAGGGCACAGTGAGACTGCTTTTCGCGAGTGCGTAGCAAAACGGTTTCCCAGGGCATCTTATACGATTACAGATAAACTCAGCTTTTTTATTGTCAAGAAGAAGGAAGAGCTGGAGGGGTTTTTTGCGGAACAGCTGAAACGCTGTGGCGTAGATTATTTTGATTATTATCTGCTACATGCCATGAACAAGGAACGGCTTATCCTGGCAGAGCAAATCGATGCCTTTGATTTCGTGGTGCGAAAAAAAGCAGAGGGTAAAATCCGGCATCTTGGTTTTTCTTTTCATGACACAGCGGATGTGCTCGAGGAGATTCTGACAAGGCATCCGGAGATGGAATACGTTCAGCTCCAGCTTAATTATGTAGACTGGAACGATCCGGAGGTACAGGCCGGTAAGTGTTATCAAGTGTGCGAAAAGTTTGAAAAGCCGGTCATTGTGATGGAGCCAATCAAGGGTGGCCTTTTGGCAAACGTTCCGAGAGAAGCGGAGCAATTGCTGAAGGAGGCAGCTCCCAGTCATTCTATTGCTTCCTGGGCCATTCGGTATGCGGCATCGCTGAAAAATGTAGTTATGGTTTTATCGGGCATGAGCGAGGAATGGCAGGTGGAGGATAATCTATCTTATATGCAAGATTTTCAAGCGCTTTCCGAATCCGAAAAACAGGTAATCGATCGGGTTGCGGCGGTTATCAAATCAAAAGAAAGGATCGCCTGTACAGCTTGTCGCTACTGTGTGGACGGTTGCCCGAAGAAAATAGCGATTCCTGATTATTTTAACCTGCTCAACAAGATCAGCAAATTTGGAGAGTCGCAGATTGCATCTGCCAGGATGGCATATTGCCATCAGGTGCAGAATATAGGAAATGGAAAAGCATCTGACTGTATAGAATGTGGGCAGTGTGAGGAGCATTGTCCCCAGCATTTACCGATTATAAGGTATTTGCAAGAAGCAGCGGGGATCTTGGAGTAAGCACTTTCTTTCCGCTATAGCCTGTGATATAATTTTCTCAAAAGAAGCCGTTCTTTCATATATCAGTGAAATGAAAAGCCGGGGTTTCACTAATGGAGCGGACAGGCTTTTATCAGCAGCCGGAGATATGAGCGTTTCGATAAGACAAAGGGGGAATATATTATGTACAAATTGTGGGAAGCATTAAAAGAAGCAAAAAAATATCGCTGGGTGGAACTCTCCCATTCTCTGAACAATGACAGCCCGTATTGGGCAGGGATTCCGGAAGGCTCGGTTGAGCTGGGAATCACTTGTTTTGATTGGGGGAATGAGATGCTTGACTGTTTAATTCAGACCTTTAAGTTTCCCGGTCAGTTCGGGACGCATATTGACTTTCCTGGGCATTTTGTGAAGAACCGGGAATTGTCTGATAATTATGGAGTGAAGGATCTGATTTTCCCTCTGTGTGTGATCGATGTGTCAGAGAAGGTGCGGGAGAATCCCACCTATGTGGTTACAGCGGCGGATATAAAGGCGTATGAGGTGCAATATGGAGCGATTCCGGACGGAGCCTTTGTAGCTCTTCGCACAGACTGGTCGAAGCGGTGGCCAGATATGGACGCTCTCTCCGGGATAGATGCAGATGGTGGAGAGAACTTCCCGGGGTGGTCTATGGAGGCACTCCGGTATATCTATGAGGAACGGAATGCTGCTGCCAATGGGCATGAGGCTTTGGATACCGATGCTTCTGTGGAAGCGGCGGCGGCCGGTGACTTGGCATGTGAGAGATATGTGCTGGACAAAGGAAAGCTTCAGGTGGAGGTACTTACCAATTTAGATCAAGTGGCAGCAGCCGGAGCAGTAATTATCGTCTCTTATCCAAGAATTGAGGGAGCTACCGGACTCCCGGCGCGGGTGTGGGCGATTACGGAGTGATTGGGGCGATACTTTTTTGAACGGCAAAAGGATGGAATCAGGAGTCCCCAATTTCCGTAATATCATCAAACGGGATGGAAATGCCGTTTTGAAGGATTATTTCATGATGATTGATATCTATTTTTTTCAAAAAGCCAGTGGTTGTAATATAAGCGCCACCGGCTTTTTTGGTATCCGGAAGAAAATAACGGACGGTGATTCGGGGAGCGGTATGGACTTTTTGTTGCAAGTGCTGAAGCTTTTCATTCAGGAGAGATTTCGCGTGTTCATCGAGTTCTCGCTTTTCATCGGTGAAGCGAGTGGCTTCCCGAATCGCGTCATGGTAATTCGTCAAGGCGGCAAAGGGAGCAAACTGCGCAGCCCGATCAGCGGTGGGCATAGGGGGATGAGTGCTGGAGACAGGACGGGTGAGATTTACAATATCCTCATAGGGAAACGGCCTTTTTTGAAAATGGTTCATAGAATACTCCTTTTGGTGAAGAGAGGGAGGCAGCACTTATGCTTTATGGCCGCCAATCTGTCGGTTCCTTTCCCTGGCGGTAGCGCCATCCTCCAGATTCATACCTTTTAAAATAGCATTTTTGCCAAATTTCTTTTTGACGGAGAGCATAGCTTTTTGAAGCTGTTTTTCCTTTTTCAGGAGAGCTTTTTCCTTTTGACGCTGCTTTTCCAATCGTTCGTAGTCGGTAAATAGATTAAGCTGTTCAAAAGATTCCGAATCATTGCCGGAATCTTCTGGTATTATGCGGGTCGCTGTGATGTAGATTCTTTTGAACAGCAGCTTTTTGTCAGCAATCTGATCAAATAGTTCCAGTGCGGCGTTTATCAGCTGTTTTGCGGAGGATGTTTTTTGAGGCAGGTTGAGAGTACCATGGGCGTGTTTGGGAACGCTCCTTCCATAACGGTCAATCGTGACAGGGCCTTTGTATTCCTGGCGTATTTGAGGCTCCGTTAGGCTTGCCATGTCGTAGCCGGCGGTCAGGACAATCTGATCTGTCACCAGGCCCCTGTCAACCAGTTCGAAGGACAGCTGATCGGCCATCTCCTTGATTACCAGCCTGACTTTTTCATAGGAATAGGGAGATGGCAGAACCTGGCCGCCCCCTATACTGCTGTTTTCCGGCTGATAGGACTTGATGTCCGCCATGGTACAAGGCTCCAGGCCCCAGGCATGATCGATCAGCAGCTCGGCATTGATGCCAAAAAGACGATATAACAGCTCTTCATTGTGAAAATCATCAGGGTGGCCCAAAGAACAGCGGGCAATATCGCCCATAGTGTAAAGTCCTTGTTCTTCCAGCTTTTTTGCATAGCCATGTCCGATACGCCAGAAGTCGGTCAGCGGGCGGTGAGTCCACAAAAGGCGCCGGTAGGAAAGCTCGTTAAGCTCGGCGATCCGGACGCCGTGTTCATCCGGGGAGACATGCTTGGCGACAATATCCATGGCAACTTTGGCCAGATAGAGATTGTTCCCGATTCCGGCAGCGGCAGTGATGCCGGTAGTTTGCAGAACATCCCGAAGGATCTTTGCGACAAATTCCCGGGCGGACAGATGGCAGGAGGAGAGATACCCGGTAAGATCAATCAATATCTCGTCAATGGAATATACATGAATATCTTCCGGGGCAATATATTTCAGATAAATGTTATAAATTCTGGTGCTATATTCGATATAGAGAGCCATCTGCGGGACTGCGACAATATAATCAAGGGAAAGCTCCGGGTGGGTTCTGACTTCCGGATCGAGGAAGGAGGAGCCGGTAAAAGTATGGCCAGGGGCATGAAATCTTCTTTCGGAATTGATCTGCTTAACCCTCCAGATTACCTCGAACAGGCGAGGGCGTCCGGGAATGCCATATGCTTTCAGCGAAGGAGACACAGCAAGACAGATGGTTTTCTCCGTACGGCTTTCGTCAGCTACTACCAAATTGGTAGTAAGAGGGTCAAGCCCTCGCTCGATACATTCAGCAGAGGCGTAGAAGGATTTCAGATCAATGGCGGCATAGAGACGATCTTGTGGTGACATGGTATACTCCGGTTTGTTCTATGATAAATTAAAGAAAAACATTTAGGTTATGAAACAATAATAGAACATTTGTTCGTAAATGTAAAATACTTATAAGTTATGATTACATGTTGTTTTATAACATGATGTTGGGATTAGAAGACTTTTTGACCCTGGCATCATGACATAGCATGCGGAATCGTATGTTTTTTATTCGCTGATCAGGTATTTTAGTTTAAAAAACGGTTTGAAAAAACAGTTGACATTTTAACGCTTTACCACTATAATACATACAAACAATTGTAGAAGCCACAATTTATAGCTTGTAACATGTAATTGGGGCAAATAAACTGCAGTTGCCGGATTGAGGAGATCTTCTTCTGGGGATATCCGGATGTCCAAAAAAGAGGAAAAGAGGAAAAATCTATGAGGATGAGACAATGGATGGCACTGGCACTGGCAGGGTGTATTACCGTATCGGTAACAGCCTGTGGTGGTTCGGGAAATACGGCGACTACGGCAGCAGATACGACAGCGGCGTCTGCGGCCGCCACGACTGCGGCAGATACTGCAGGGGCAACAGATAACACCAAGACAGAGGAAGGGGAGTCTAAGGGCCTGACTCCGGAAGAAAGAGCAAAAGAGTTTATTACCGTGGGTACTGGTCCGACATCCGGTATCTATTTCCCGATTGGCGGAGCTTTTGCCACTGCCCTGAGTGATTATGGCTATCAGACATCAGCAGAAGCGACCAACGCTACCGGACAGAATATTCAGAATATCCTGAATGGAGATGCGGAGATTGCGATTGCCATGCAGGATGCCGTCATGCAGGCTTATACGGCTACCGGGGCATATGAGGGAAAAGAGCCGGCTACCGGGCTGAAGGCATTGATGCGGCTGTGGCCTAATTACGTACAGTTAGTGACAACTGCAGATACCGGGATTACGTCTGTCGGAGATTTGAAGGGAAAACGAGTTGGCGTGGGTGCGGCCAATTCCGGTGTGGAGATCAATGCCCGCATGATTCTGAATGCTTATGGTATTACCTATGACGATATTACTCCGGATTATCTGGCTTATGGCGAAGCGATTGATAACATGAAAAATGGCCAGTGCGACGCAGTATTTGTGACTTCGGGGCTTCCTAATGCAACGGTTATGGATCTGGGTGTTTCCTACGATATGGTGGTTATCCCGATTGATGGCGAGGGCCGTGAGAAGCTGGTGAATGATTATCCGTATTATGCAGAGTCCGTGATTCCGGCAAATACATATAACAACACAGAGGATGTAGAAGGGGTGTTCGTCTATAATATCATGTTGGTCCGGGAAGATTTGAGTGATGATATGGTATATGATATTCTGAATGGTGTATTTGAAAACATCAATACCATCAAGGCTTCTCATAATGCAGCTGACAAGAATATAGATATTACCTTTGGCGTGGATGATATCCAGCTGCCGCTTCATCCGGGAGCAGAGGCTTTCTGGAAGGATAACGGATATATCAATTAAACTGAGATGAATATTTGGCACGAAAAGGTGCGGCGCAAAAGCAGAGCAAAACTGCCGCCGCACTCTTTTATATGCAGCGGGAAAAGGTTCAGGAAAAGGGATTGGCAATGAGAAAGCTTCCAAGATACACAGGGATAGGAATACTTATTTTCATAGCAATGGCCGGGTTTTTCTGGTGGGCGTTTTTTATGCCGGCCGGGACGGTTTTTCAATTGTATGATCGGGAGCGGGACCTGGTGGTGCTTTCGGTTCCGATTCATGCAGGAGACCGGTTAAGTCTGGAGATTGAACATTCCTTTGAGCATATTCCCTGGTTTGAGTATTATACCGTGACGGAGGATTTCCAGTTTAATCTGGATGCGATTGCCGTGGCTGGTTACGGGGCAGGAATTCCGGCGGAGATGGATGTACCTACACGAATTGAGGGCGGAATGGTCTGGATGGAAGAGATCAACAGTGTCTTTCCCCGGTTCAGCTGGATTACATCCGATAAGTATATGAAGACTTTTACATTAAATGAACAGGAGATTTTTGACTTTCGTTCCCTGCCGGATGCAAGTAAAATCCGCGGAAAAATCATAAAAAGAAGGGGGTATTTATCCGATGTCTGAGTTGAGTAAAGTGAATGGCGAAGAGATTATGGAGAAATATGAAAAAGAATCCCGGACGCGGAAATTCGGGAATCGGCATCTGAACAGGCTGATCTATGTGCTGTGCCTGGCATTTACGCTCTATCATCTGGCGTATGCGTCAGGGATTCGGCTGTTGCAAATGGTAAATATCAAGCATCATGCCATCCATGTGGGCCTGGTACTGGTACTGGGCTTTGCCCTGTATCCGGCGTTTCGCAGAAGCAGCCGCAAAAAAGTCAGCTGGTATGACTGGATTTTCGTTATTTTATGTGCGGCGATGCCAGTGTATGTGTTTGTCCGTTACCCGGTTTTTATTTCTACCGGTTTTTCCGGGGAGAGCATTGATATCATTATGGGAACATTATTGATTCTGCTGGTGATGGAGTGCTCCCGTCGGATTTCGGGTCCGGCTCTGACAATCCTCTCGGCGATTTTTTTGATTTATGCTTTGCTGGGACGTTCTTTCCCGGGGATTTTCCGCCATCGCGGATATAACTGGCATCGGGTAGTGACATATCTGACCACAGATATCTATGGCATTTATGGTTCATCGGTAAAGGTTTCGGCGACATATATTGTACTGTTTATTATCTTTGGCGATGTAATGAATAAGTGCGGGATGGGGCAGTTTTTTAACGATATTGCCAATGCATTGGCTGGCCATACAAAAGGCGGCCCGGCAAAAGTGGCTGTGCTGGCTTCCGGTTTTCTGGGTTCGATCAATGGCTCAGCAGTAGCCAATGTGGTGACTACCGGTACGTTTACGATTCCGCTGATGAAAAAAACCGGATATTCCAAGGAGTTTGCCGGGGCCGTGGAGGCGACGGCGTCGGTAGGCGGCCAACTATTGCCGCCGATCATGGGTGCGGCTGCTTTTGTGATGGCTGAGACGCTGGGAGTCAAATATGGTGCGATTATCCGCGCTGCGGTGCTGCCGGCGCTGATCTATTATCTGGGAATCATCTTACAGGTGCAGATGCGGGCGGAGAAGGATGGCCTCAGTGGTCTTCCTAAGGATCAGATGCCGAAAGTGCTGCAGGTGATGAAGGAGCGGGGGCATTTGCTGATCCCGATTGTGTTCCTGCTCTATATGCTGATTTTCAGTGGCAAGACGGTTTTGTTCAGTGCTTTCTGGACGATTGTAGTTACCATCCTGGTGGCGGAGCTGCGCCCGGTCAGCCGGATGAGCCTGAAAGATATCGGGGACGCATTTGTCTCAGGAGCGAAATCAACGGTATCCGTAGCGATCGCCTGCGCTTGTGTGGGTATTATCGTCGGTGTTTGCGGCCTGACAGGTTTTGCATTGAATGTAGCGCATGCGATTATTAAGATTGGCCAGTATGCAGTTCCGGGCAGCGCGGCCGCCAGCTTATTCCTGACCCTGCTGTTTACCATGGTTACCTGTATGATTCTCGGCATGGGCCTGCCGTCGATCCCGTCTTATCTCATTACGGCGACGATTGCGGCGCCGGCATTAGTGGAGCTGGGCCAGGCAGAGATTGCGGCGCATATGTTCTGCTTCTATTTTGCAATGTTTGCCAACCTGACCCCGCCGGTGGCGTTGGCTGCGTTTGCTGCTGCCGGTCTTTCCGGAGGGAGTCCGATGAAGACGGGGTGGCAGTCGGTGAAGCTGGCGTTAGCAGGATTTATTGTGCCATTCATGTTCGTATATAATCCGCAGCTTCTGCTGGAAAATGTGACGTTGGCCAGCGGATTCCAGGTAATCGTGACATCCTGCGTCGGTGTACTTTTGATTGCGGCGGCCGTGGAGGGCTATCTGAGAGGAAAGCTGAATGTGATGTTGCGTATTGTGGCGGCAATTGGTGCGCTTTTGCTGATTGACGGAGGCGGGAAGACGGATCTTTTGGGGTTGTTCTGCCTGGTAATTGTGTTGGGGGTGCAGCTGATGAAGGTGCGGGCAATTGCGGCAAAGGCAGACGGTGCGGCGGCCTGAAGAGGGATATTAAGATCGTTTGCCCCGGGTAAGAGCTTTTGAAACAATCGCAAACAAGAGCAGTATCGGCAGGCAGACGGAAAGTACAGTCAACGCGTATTCGGTAAAGGGCTGACGATTGCGCTGGTAGGCACGGTTGAGAAGAGGCAGTCCCAGCACGATGGTAAAATACCAGAAGGCCGGCCAAAGCCAGCGCATGTTGGACGCCAAAAGAGGATTCTGCTTTAAAATCAAAGGGGAAAAGCTGTGGTCAGCTTCTTGAAACAAGGCTTCTGTGATCAAAAAGAGCATCATCAGAGAGCCGAAATAAGCAACGATTCCGATGATGGTATGAAGCCGTTCAGGGGTTAACCATCCATTCAGGTGCTGCGATTTGCCGAGATCTTGCAGGTAGAGCGGCAGATAGAGGGAAAGCAGGATCCGAAAGCCGTTGACTAAGATGGTAAACATATAAGAGGCAGCGAAGCTGATACCAAGCCATACGAGTCCCTCCTTTCTTCCCCGGATCCGGGGAAGAAAGGAAAAGAGAAGCGAGGCTGCGGTGACAATCCCAAACTGGATACCGGAGCAGGAGGCTGCGATGACAAACTGAAAGGAATGATTGACATATCCCACATGCGGCAGATATTCCCAAGAGATTCCGGATAAGGTGCGTATCCAAAAGGCAGTAGGGGCCAGGAGCCACAACAGGCCGTCACTGTCTGTTTGGCTGTAATATAATTTAAGCATAAGCAGGAGGAACAGTCCGAAAATACAGGTGAAGCCATGGGTTTTCCAAAAGGTTTTTCTGTGTTTGTACATAAGGAGTTCCTCCATTATTTTTCTTTTTCATAAAAAGGGTTTGAACTATGTCTTCGTGAATGTCTGAGAAACAGGACAAGGGCTAACAGCATGGCTCCGGAAAACAGAATCCAGGCGCCGGGCTCAGAGCCGGTGGTATATCCGCCGACAGCAAGGCTGGATACATGCAGCGGCAGTGCCGAGGGCTGTGAGACGTCACTGCTCTCTGCTTCTGGATTGCGGACCGTTTCCGTTACGGCGACAAACGAGGTATAAGGAGTCATCATACTGTACTTAAGTCCAATGGAGGTTACCATTTCTTTTGTGAGCTCGGAATCGGTTCTCCCGGCTCCATAATCCGTGAGGCGTTCCACCTTTTTTCGTGCCCAAAGATAGCGAAGGGCGTTGTTGTTTTGGGATGCTGCGACAGAGGAGACATCGATTTCCCGGATGAAATCCGGGCCTTTTTCGGCGTCAGCAAGGGGAATATTATCCTGGCTTCCCCTTTGTCCGGTAATACGGATGGTTCCGGTTTGTTCGCCGCGCCATTTGCCAAATAATACGATAGGCCGGCGGGCAAAGAGCGTGGGAATGACAGGCGGCTCTATCTCGTAGGCATCAAAGCCGTCGAAGTCGACCTGGATATCGGTCAGCAAGGGGGCTTGCACATAGGTGCGGAAACGTCCTGCCGTATTGACAGCATCCTCGGAATCTGTCACAACAAAGGCTTCGCCTTGTCCGGCTTTGGCAATTCCATCAATGAGATAGCGGTTGACGGAATCTCCGATACCAAAGGAAAAGAAATTGGTGTGGCTGAGATTTTCATGGATGATTGCGAAAATTTCTTTTTCTTCGGAAATGTAGCCATCGGTAATCGTAATGATACTGCGGGAAAAGCCAGGTTCCCTTGGTATAGAGATGGCGTTGCGGAGCGCTGCTGCCAGCTCAGTGCCACCGCCGCCGCTTTCCTGGTCGATGAGTTCAACAGCTTTTTGGATGTTTTCAGGAGTGGCGGGTATGGAGTTTGATGACATTTGCATGGAGGAGTTGGAAAACAGCAGCAGATTGAAGCGATCGGTCTCTTTCAGGCCGAGGACCAGATCCCGAATCAAATCCTTGGCAGTGTCTAGCGGATAGCCATACATGGAGCCAGAGACGTCCAGCACAAAAATATATTCCCGGGGCAACAGCTGAGCAGGAGTGTAACGCTCTGGCGGCTGTACCATCAGCATAAAATAATTCTCATCTTCCTGCGAGTCCAGAAGCAGCCCGCAATTTACCTCTTCGCCGGTCAACTGGTAGTCAAGGATGAAATCCCGGTTGCCGGCATAATTTTCCGGATGGGCGAGGGTGACGATGGCAGTGCTATCGCTGTTTTGCTCTACCTGAATCTCATGAGATTTGCTGCTGAGGCTGGTGATGGGGACGCCGGTGGAGAGGTTTACAGTGATATTGTATTTTCCGGGAGGAGTTTTGCCTTCCTCCAGATAGGGACTGGCGATCCACGGATCAGAGGGTTCTTGAGCCGTATCTGTGTTATCCTGAGGATTTTGCGATTTTTCGGAGGAGGAGCTGGCGTAGCGGGGACCGACAACCGTCGGAAAAACAAATTCATAGATTCCTTCGGTGGAAATCACCATCTCTGTGTAGTGAAGCTCTATGCGCACCGTGTCGCCCGGCATGATGTTGGCTACGTCCATGGAAAAGACATTGGGCCGCTGCTGTTCGAGCAGAGAAGCGCTTTTGCCTTCTTGTTTGGCGGCCTCAAAGGTTTCTTTGGCCTCCTCCCGTTTTTGGATTTGGGCCGTAATGACTTGATCTCCGATCTGCATTTTCATACCATGGATGGAGACGTTGTCCGAGGCCGGGAAAAGATAGCGGGCGTTGATCGGATGGTTGCCTTCATTGGCATAAGTCTGAGTGACAAAGGTTTCGGCAATGATGCCATTGATATTGGTGGAAACATCTGTTTCCTTTAAGGGGAAGGAATCGGTTTTTGGATTGGCGTCTTCAATAACAAAATAAGGAGCCAGGGCTTCTTCCTGGCTTTTCCCGTCATTTTCGCCGCCATAGACGGCGGACGGAAAGACAAGGAGAACCAGCATGGACAGAAGGATACAAAGCCAATCAGGTTTTTTGGTTCTTTTCATAGGATTTACCTCTTTCTTATGATACGATACTCGTTTCTGTGAAGGATAAGAGTTTCTTGAAGATAGAATACGATGGGATGGTATCAAAAAGGCTTCAAAGTTGTATCGGAGTTGCATCATGAAAAAGATTTTTGGCATCAATGACAGAACTAAGTTCTTTACGATTCGTAGAAAGTATGATATATTCAATATTGGAAAAACAGAAGATTGCAACATGTGATAAAACACAGAAAGGAGGATGGCTATGAAGCGCAGCAGGTATTATTTTTTTCCGGACAATTCAAGAGGGAACCATGTTTCAGAGACGGGGAGGCGAGGGGCTTCTGGCAGGAATCCGTGGATGTGGGGAGCAGATGCCTGACAGATAACGACTGATAATTCCCGGAGTGTTGTGCTTTGGCAGGACGGACATGGTAAGAGTGACATGCATGGACCGTCGGCGTTGGGGCAGAGATGGCAGACAGCCGATTGATTCTGGTGGATACCGGAATGGATGGGCTTTTTTTGTGTGATTTTGCCGGAGGAAGAAGATAGCAAGGGATTGGGAAACGGTTTGTATGTGCTATATGGCAGCAGGACATTTATTCAGGAAAGGAAAAACGCAATGTTTCAGGAAGTGACAGGACTTTATAATCAGGCGAAAATTTTTACTGATGTAGCAGTGGAAGAGAGCGCCCGGACGCAGATTCAGACGCTCTGTGATCAGGAATTTACCAGAGGCTCCCGGATCCGCATCATGCCGGATGTTCATGCGGGGGCAGGTTGTACCATTGGCACGACGATGACGATCCGGGATGCGGTGGTGCCGAATCTGGTGGGAGTGGATATTGGCTGTGGAATGGAGACGGTTCGGGTAAAGAATCGTCATATAGAGCTGGAAAAGCTGGATAAGCTGATTTATGAAAAGATTCCTTCCGGCTATGAAGTGCGGGATATACCGCACAGCCTGAATGAGGAGATTGACTTAGGCGAATTGCGCTGCTGCAAAGAAGCGCGGCTGAATTTGCAGCGGGCAGTGCGATCGCTTGGGACGCTTGGCGGCGGGAATCATTTTATTGAAGCAGATAAAGATGAGGAAGGAAATCTCTATCTGGTGGTGCATTCTGGTTCACGCCACCTGGGGCTGGAGGTAGCGGAATACTATCAGGAACAGGCATGGAGGGAACTGAATGGAACTACAAAAAGAGATGAGCGTGCGCTGATTGCCGCTTATCGGGCGGAGGGGAGGGAAAAGGAGATTGAAAGAGCGTTAAAAAAGCTGAAAAAGCAGGTGCAGACAACGATACCGAGAGCATTGGCTTATTGCAGCGGTTCTCTGATGGAGGATTATATTTATGATATGAAGCTGGTCCAGCGATTTGCGATGCTGAACCGAAAGGCGATGATGGATGAGCTGATACGGGGGATGAAGTTGAAGGTAGAGGAGGAATTTACTACGATCCACAATTATATCGATACGGAATCCATGATCTTGCGAAAGGGAGCTGTCTCGGCCCGGAAGGGGGAGAAGCTGTTAATCCCGATTAATATGCGGGACGGCTCGCTGATTTGCTTAGGAAAGGGAAATGAGGAGTGGAACTGTTCCGCGCCTCATGGAGCTGGCCGGCTGATGTCACGGTCACAGGCAAAAAAGAACTGGACGGTATCGGAGTTTAAGAAGCAGATGAAGGGAATCTATACCACTTCAGTCAATGAGGGAACGTTGGATGAGTGTCCGATGGCATATAAGGGGATGGAGGATATTGTGAGAAATATCGGGGATACAGCGGATATTGTAAAGATTATTCGTCCGATTTATAATTTCAAGGCGGGGGAGGAGTAAAGAACGATTTTTCTGTTATTTTGCGGAAGAATGTGATATTCTTGATAGGATACCTGAAAAGCGGTATTTTTATGGAAAGGTTAATACTTAAATGATATTAAAAGAAGAGTTGATACAATTATACCTGCGCGAGTATGAGCGTGCGGGAAAAATCCGGCGTTCCTCTTCGGCAAAGGCGAAGGGGGCGGCGGAAAAGGCGATTAGCCTGGCGCGCACGCTGAAGCGTGTAAAAAACAGCCAGGTGACGAGGAATGCTCTGGAAAATTATCACCGGCAGGCTAATAATCTTTATTATTGTGCGGTTCGTTACCATCTTCAGCCGGCGTTACAGCGCGTCAGAAAGGAGGTGCTGCCGGAACTGGTGCGTCTGGATTTGGCGTTGCTTTTGCCGGAGGATGAACGTCTGATTGGCCCGGCATTTTATGAGTATCTGGAAACAGATGCGGCCGGGGAGATCTGCCGTTTGCCACTTTATGATTTGTTTCGCACATTCCGGACCGAGGCGTTAAAGAATAAGATCCTGCAGCTTGTGCCTTCCCGTCCGGAACTGGAGTTTCCGGAGGCTCTGGAGATGAAGCGGCATTTTATTTTGCATATCGGTCCGACGAACAGTGGTAAGACATTTCAGGCGCTGGAACGGCTGAAGAGTGCCGGGGACGGGGTTTATCTGGGGCCGCTGCGATTGTTGGCTCTGGAGGTCTATGAGAAGATGAAGGAGTTTGGCGTGGCTTGTACAATGCTGACCGGACAGGAATGCATTGCGGAGGAGAACAGCCGGGTGACAGCCTCCACGGTAGAGATGGCCGATTTTTATAAGATTTATGATATTGCGGTGATCGATGAGGCACAGATGACTGCGGATCCGGAACGGGGACACTGCTGGACAAAGGCGATTTTGGGGCTTCAGGCTTCGGAGATCCATGTCTGCATGAGTCCGGCAGCGGAACAGGTAGTCCGGCATCTGATTGAGATTTGCAAAGATGACTGGGAGGTTCACCGTTATGAGCGAAAGACAGCGCTGGTCTGCGAGGATACTCCGTTCCGGTTTCCGGAAGATGTGAGGGAGGGCGATGCCCTGGTGGTGTTTTCCAAGAAATCGGTATTGGATGTGGCCGGCAGGCTGGAGGAAAGAGGAATTGAGGCAAGCGTCATATACGGGAGCCTGCCGCCCGAGATCCGCCGCCGCCAGATGCAGCTTTTTACCAGCGGTCAGACGAAGGTGGTGGTGGCTACGGATGCTATCGGTATGGGATTGAATCTGCCGGTGCGCCGGATTGTATTTATTCAGACGGAGAAGTTTGACGGTATAGAACGCCGGGGATTAAAAATCCCGGAGATTCGGCAGATCGCCGGCCGGGCCGGGCGTTACGGGCTCTATGATACCGGATATGTGAATGCCATGGGCGCGTCGGCGTTGGCTTATGTGCGCGAGCGGTTTGAGGCGGAGGAAAAGCCGGTGGAGACAGTCAGCCTGGGATTTCCCCAGGTACTGCTGGAGCTGGATGAGCCGCTGGATGTCATCCTGCAGGTATGGCATTCTGAGAAGGCGGAGGCGCCGTTTGAAAAGGTCAGCATTGAAGAGCTTTTGTGTCTGTATGGATATGCAAAGCGCTTTGAGGAGCGGATCCTGGGATTTGAGGACAAGACGATCCTGTATCGGATGATCAGCTGCCCGATTGACGTCAAGGATCGCAAGGTGGTGAAGCAGTGGCTGGAATACTGTATGAATTATCCGGCGGATATCTGCCTGGATCATCCGGTGATGGACGGAGCGCATAAAAGAATTGCCAGGAGAAGTACCGGACAAAACAATGGCGTGGGAGATAAGGATAGCCGGAGCGAGAGAAATACCATGCAGAATTATGAGACTTATTATAAAAAGTTGGATCTTTATTATCAGTTTTCTTACCGTTTTGACAAGGCGATTGATGAAGAATGGCTGGCGGGAGAGCGGGAGAGGACCGAGGCCATTATCATGCGATATCTTTCGAGAGGGAAAAAGGGATATATTGCCCGTTGCCAGTATTGCGGGAGGCTGTTGCCGGTAGGATATATGGCCGGCAAATGCCGGCGATGCTTTGAGCGTCGGGGATAAAATACCGGATTAAAATACAGAGGACGTTGCAAAATAAACCACCAATCATTTTTCTATCCCGTGTTCGGATGGTTCTCGGATATACAATCTGCTTTTAACGGACAAAGCCCGCTAATATCAGACAGTAGGTCCGGGAACAGCCGGACACGGGATAAAGGAAATGACGACGGCTAATTTTGTAACGTCCTCAGCATCCTTTTTTCGGATCCTTTATCCAGATAATGCGATTTAACCATTGATTGGAATATATCTCGGAGCTTCCTCGATAGCCTTTGGCGTTTCCTTGGGGAATTGAAGCTTTAATACGCCGTTCTCGAAGTGGGCCTTTATATCTTCCTGTTTCAGTTGGTCGCCCACGTAGAAGCTTCTTCTGCAAGAACCGCTGTAGCGCTCCTGACGGAGAACCTTGCCGTTGGGATCTTTTTCTTCTTTATTATCTTCGTGTGAAGCGGCGATGGTCAGATAACCATTTTTAAGTTCTGCTTGGATGTCTTCTTTTTTGAAGCCGGGAAGCTCAATATCCAGCAGATAGTTGGTGCCATCGTCCCGGACGTCAGTGCGCATCAGGGAATTCGCAGGCTGGCTGATGGAAGTACTAAAAAACGGGTCATTGAAAAAATCGTCGAATAAATCAAATCCAGAATGTCTTCTTGCAGGTGTAAATAACATAATTGATTCCTCCTTTTTATTGTGGCAGGTGTTTTTCTCATGGAAAAACATCTGTTTGAAATGTTTTATTTGTTATGGTTGTAATATAACATATATTGTTAGCACTGTCAAGTGGTGAGTGCTAATTTTTGTGTGAAAATAATGTGAACATTTTTATAATGCCCATTTTTGAATCTTTTCTTGCAAAAACTGCAGGAAATGCTGCGGCAGGTTTACAAACCGATAAGGACTCATGTATAATAAAAATAATTTATGACAATCCATACCGCAGCTCATCACCAATGGCAGGCATGAAAAAGGAGATCAAAATGCAGCAGATAACAACATACCATTCCCCTTTAGGAAAAATAATTCTCTCGGAAAAAGCAGGAGCATTGACGGGACTCTGGTTTGAGGGGCAGAAATATTTTATGGACTCTTTAAAAGAAGAATTAGAGGAATGCGAGGACTCTCCGATTTTCAGGCAGGTCCGCCAGTGGCTGGACCGATATTTTGCCGGAGAAAAGCCGTCGGCAGAAGCGCTGAAGCTGGCTTTGCCGGGCAGTGAGTTCCGCAGAAGGGTCTGGAAGATTCTTAGCGAGATTCCTTATGGGGAGGTGACGACCTATGGGGCGATAGCCCAAAGGATTGCCTTCGGCCAGGGACTCGAAAAAATGTCGGCACAGGCAGTGGGGCAGGCAGTGAGCCACAATCCGGTTTCTATTATAATACCGTGTCACCGGGTAGTTGGGGGGAACGGAAGTCTTACCGGTTATGCCGGAGGGATAGAAAAAAAGATCAAACTGCTTACGCTAGAGGGCGTTGATATGGGAGGTTTGTTTGTGCCGAAAAAAGGGACGGCCCTGTGAGACAATGTTTGTCTTTTAATGGAATTGGTGACAAATGTCACAGGCAGATGTGATGGCTGGCACCTGGGCGATTCTTGCAGAAGCTGGTATAGTGGAGGTATCACAAGGAAGAATGCGCTGGAAGGGGGATTGTTATGTGGTTTCTGATTCTCGTAGTATGGCTGATAGCCCCGTTTGCAGAACTGGCTGTGATTGTGGGGCTGTGTGTTGAAAATGATAAAAGAAAGAGAAGGCTTCGGGAGCTGGAAGAGGAGTTGAGAAAATACGGTTGTCTGGAGCCGGAAGAGCTGGCGGGAGTTGAGAAGAAACCCATCGGGCAGCCGGAACGGGTGGCGGTATCGGAAGAGAACTGTACCGGGCAGGCACAGCAGCATATGGAGCAGTTAAATAACCGAATTGCATCCGTAAAGGTAAAATCGGAGAGGCCAAAAGGCAGCAGTATGGGAATCTTGGCATTGTTGGCCGGGATGGTGTTTGTCGTGCTGGCCGGGTTGGTTTTTGCGACTACGGCATGGCAGATTTTGTCGAATCCGACTAAGGTTTATCTGGTGCTGGCATTTTCGGCAATGTTTTTTTGCGTCAGCTTTGTAGCGGAGAAGCGGCTGCATATCCATAAGACAGGGAATGCGTTATATGTGTTGGGAAGCATTTTTTTGTTTTTGTCTGTGCTGGCGGCGGCTTATTTTCAGCTTCTGGGACCAGAGTATGTGCTGGTGGGACAAAACCGGTGGCGGGTATTGTGGCTCGGCAGCTTACTGACAGTGGCTATGCTGTTTGGAGGAGTCGGACAGTTTCGGGATCGGCTCTATACCCGCGTATGCTTTTGGGGAATGACCATCAGTATGACATTCTGGGCATTGGCTCATGGGCTGAACCGCGGCGGGGAGTGGCTCAGTGTAATGATGGGATACGCCTGGCTTTTGATGATGGGAAAATGGTTGCTGGAAAGACAGAGGACAAAAAGGAAGGAGGCAGCCTTTCGGCTGCCCGTGGGTGGGCCAGGCATTGAATTGTTGAGAGAAGAATTTTCCTGGTTTGCGCCGGTACATTTTTGGTTTTTTTCTGTTCCGGTTGTTTTTATGGGAATTGTGAGCGGGATTTTTTTATTCACGCCATGGCTTCGCTGGTATCTGGCATTGGCATTGGGAGCTGTGCTTTTAGGGACCATGATGCAGCAGAAGGACGCGGTGGATGGCTGGAAAACGGCGTTTTTCAGTTTGGCGGCGGCCGGGACGGTTCACTATGTGACAGCCTGGACTGGTTTTGAGCTGGCAGGCCGGCAGAGGCCGGAGGATATGGGATCTCTGGTGGCGGCGGGAATGATCGTGGCGCTGGGATTTCTGGCCGGGGATCGGAGGAAAAGCCGCTGGTGCGCTGGGAAAGGAGGATGGATTTGCCAAGTATTTTTGCTGTGTGATGCGGTTTTACCGGGATGTCAGGCGTTTCTTGGGCAGATGTCAGGAGTGAACGATGCGTCAATGCTTTTGCGGGGGCATGCGTTTTGGGCATTGGCTGGGGCCTTGATTTTTACCATGACAATGGCGGCGAGGAGAAGGAGATCTGAGCTGGCGCAGTGGGTGTTGCCGTTCCTTTTATGGTATGTGGTTTCCTGGCCGTTGGATTTGTGGCTACGGTGTGAGACTTTGCATGGTCTGGGAGAGAACGCGGCCAGACTGGTTTTGAATTTGCTGGATCGGGGGATGCCGGGATTTTTGCTTCTATGTGGAATGATTTTTTGGGAACGGAAACGGCAGGAAGGATATAGCTGGGCAATTCTTATTCAAGGGACCTGGATGGGGATGGTTTATTTTTCTAAAACAGAAGTGGCATTTCCGTTTTTCCTTTTGATGGCGGGATATCTGTTTTCGGAGGCTCTGACAGGGAGCAAGAAAGAGGCCAAGGAACAGAGGATTCTTGAAAAGGCTTCTATTGCAGGAAGGGTCAGGGCCGGCTGGGGAAGGATGATCCGGAAAAGACAATGGATTTGCCGGGCCGGGACCTTATATGCAATGCTCGGAGAGGATTTTTTGATGATTCCGTTTACGGCGGGCAATCGGATGTGGCGGCTGGCGGGGGTGCTTGGGGTTTATGTGGCTGGGCTGGTTCTGGAAAGAAAATTGGAAAAGGAACGGGATACGGCAGACGGCAGATCCATATTCTGGGATATCTGCGGAAGCTGTTTGACGGTTTTGGTAATATGGGAATGTTATATTAGCTGCTATAACCGTGTCTATCTCAGCTCGTCTGGTGGCGGAGGCGGGCTTTGGAGCTTAGTATTTTGTCTGATGGTGTTTACCGGGTTTTATTTAATGTTTTATCTGGGAAGACGTATCTGGCCGCATTTGATCATTAGCATTGCAATGCTGCCGATGCCGTTTGTGCTGGCATTATGCTATGGCTGGCCGGAGAATCGCTGGTATTTGACAGTGCTGGGCTCGCTGCTGCTTACAGGAATTGTCGCCAGATGCCACGGCAGGATCTGCGAACCGAAGAAAGAGGTTTTTGGGGGCTGGCGTGTGGACTGGTATCATGTAGTGGCAATGTTTTTGCTGATTTTGATGGCAGGAATGAATGAGGAAGGATATTGGAAGTTTATCTGCCTGGTTTATCTGAGCCTGTATGTTCTGCAGTTCGGGGCGATCCAGGAGTGGCGGAGGGCAACCTGGTCTGTGGTGGGGGTGCTGTTGGTTCTGTCGTATTGGAACCAACCGTTTTTTGAATGGCCTTCAATAATTAGGCTGGAGCTGGAGCTTTTCCCGGTAGCGGGATATTTCTGGTATCTGGGAAGAGTATGGAAAGTAAAGTATAAAGAAAAGAAAGAAGGGCACAAACAAGCAGAGGAAGAAAAATCGGGCAAAGAGCTGGAGCTTTTGCAGACCATAGGATATTTTGTCTGTCTGTTGATTTTAGTGATCCATGCCTGGTTCTGCGGAGAGGTTGTCAATGCCCTGATTCTGGAGGGAATTTGTCTGGCCATATTTATATGGGCATTGGTGAGGTGTTGCCGGCATTGGACAGGGATGGCCGGGACAATCCTGATTCTGGTAGCGCTTTATATGACAAAAAGCTTCTGGTTGAGTATTTCCTGGTGGGTATATCTTTTGGCGGCTGGGATCGGCTTGATTGTATTTGCGGCAGTCAGCGAGAAAAAGAAGCGTCAATGATTTCGTTTCCAGGTAAAAATCAGGGATTTAAGGACTTCTAAATCCCTGCAAAGTCAAAATCAGCAGACTATTTCCTGCCTCTTCCCGCTCTTTTTCCATGGTTTGGTATTCTCCGAGTTAAACGGAATGACATTGTCCTGTTCACGGAAGGTTAAGAGAAATGAGGGAAAAAGTATGGTTCCTGCTTTACTGATTATCTTATATCTGATCACAATTGGAATTTCCGCGTACAGTTGTGGCTGGCTTTTTTGGCGGGCGGACAGAAATGGTACGACTGGTGCGCTGGCAGCCTGCCAGTTGTTGGTGATAATATGGTGCGTTCCGCAGCTTTTTGCCGGATTTCCCATGATCAAAGAGATGAAATACCTGATCTATGGCATATCTTATCTGGGAATTAGTTTTATTGGGCCGGCCTGGCTGATGTTTTCTTTTCTATATTGCCGGCACCGGCTGGCGGGCTGGCCGCGCGTGTTGCTGTTTGGGTTGCCGGTGCTGCATTATCTGGCGTTTCTGACCAATGAGTACCATCATCTGTTTTATCAAAGGTTTGAGGTGCAGCAGGTGGTATACGGCTGGGTTTTTTATGAGCATATGGGGTATACCTATCTGTGCGTGTTGGGTGGGTTGGCGGTGGTGTTGCGGGAATTTCGCAAAAAACGGGTGGCGGCGGTACACCTGGCGGTGATTCTTTTGTCAGCGGCAGTGCCCCTGGGGTTCAACCTTCTGTACTTGTCGGGATGGCTGGCAGTATCCTTCGATTTGACGCCGCCGGCGTTTGCGCTTTCCAGCTTTTTGATGTTGCTGGCAGTTCTGCGTTATGATTTTCTGGATGTGAATGCGTTGGCGTTTGGGCAGATTTTTTCTTCTATCACAGAGGGGGTGGCAGTTTATAATAAGCGGGGAAGTGTAGTCTACTGTAATGAGGCGGCCGCCAGTTGGCTGAGGATTCGGACGGGAGATGATTTCGGACAGATCCAGATGTATCTGGGCAGTCAGGGATTGCTGGTGGAATGTGGTCAGGAATTGCTGGCAGAGGAGGCAGAGTTTGTGCCAGAGACAAAAGAGCGGGTCCGGGTGCGGCAGTATGTCCGGCGCAGCCGGAACGGAGAATTGGTGGCCGGTATTTTTCTCCTGACGGATGTAGGAGAATATTACGAGCAGCTTCGGCAGAGCCAGGAACTGGCAGTTGCGGCGCAACGGCTGGCGATCGAGCAGGAGCGCAACCGGATCGCCCAAGAGGTGCACGATACGACCGGACATACGCTGACGATGATTCAATCATTATTAAGGCTGGCAAAGGTGGAATGGGAACAGACGGATGCCTGGACTGACAGGGAAACAGGACCGATGAGAGAGTATCTGGCCCAGGCTCAGGAGCTGGCAGTGAACGGAATTCGTGAGCTGCGTATTTCCATCAACCGGCTGCGCCAGGAGGCCGGTTGCGAACTGGTCACACAGGGGATTCGCCAGCTGGCGAAAAGTGTCCGGGAGCTGGAGGTAGAGGTGAATGTTCAGGGAGAGGATGGCCCGGGCTACTCCCATTTATCCATGGTGGTTTATGAATGCTTTCGGGAAGCAATCACCAACTGCTTGAGATATGCCAAGGCTACGCATATGGATGTGATTGTAAAATTTGAGGAAAACAGCCTTAGCTTATATATCTTTGATAATGGCTGTGGCTGCGGTGAGGTGACGGAAGGTAATGGAATCCGAGGAATCCGAAAGCGGGTGGAGACTGCCGGGGGCCAGCTGCGGATTTTGTCATCAGAAGGAGAAGGGTTTCAGATTTACATCTGGCTGCCGGTGAAACCGAAAAGTCTGGCGAAATGAGCGGATTTTTGAATGACAATGATTTGCAGAAAGGGGAAACGCATGATTCGTATTGTGATTGCGGATGATATTCAGATTTTGCGGCAGGGGCTGGCCGCTATCCTGGGACGGGACAGGGAACTTTCCGTGGTGGGACTGGCGGCTGACGGCAAGGAAGCCTGGGAATTGTGTGGGGCACAAAGGCCAGACGTAGTGCTGATGGATATGCGGATGCCAGAATATGACGGAAGTTGGGGGATTACCCGGATCAAGGAAGATTTTCCAGAGGTGAAGATTCTGGTTTTGACGACTTTTGATGACACAAAGACTGTGGAAGCAGCAGTGGGCAGCGGTGCTGATGGTTACATTTTAAAGGAGATGGAGGATGAGAGGGTTATCCAGTCGATCAAGGCAGTCTGTGCTGGGATGCGGGTGTTTGGAGATAGTGTATTTGAGGAAATGCGGCGGCAGATGGTGTCATCGGCGGGATTACAGCCGCCGGAGGTGGCTAGGTTAACGAAACGGGAACGGGAGCTGATGCAATGCGTGGCGCGGGGGATGGATAATAAGGAGATTGCGGCGGATTTGTTTTTGGCGGAGGGTACTGTGCGCAATGGGATTTCCCGTTTGTTGGAGAAGCTCGGACTGAAGGATCGGACTCAATTAGCTGTGTTTACGGTGAAGAACCGGTTGGACTGAGTGCCAAACGCGTTTTTATCAAAGATAAGCTGTCTTTTGCCTGATTTTTCAAGAGGATTTGTCTGATGTTTTTCAACAGCTCGTATATTGACGTGACTGTGGGCGCGTGGTATTATGACACAAGAGCTGCTGCAAAGCTCTCAGGATGGTATGGGGAAAAGCGGAATTGTGTTGATATTCCAAAAGCAAAGTTTTACGGAGAGGATCCTCTCCGTGTCAGAATTCACAGGTGCAGTGAATATGGCCGGAAGGGGCCTATATGGAGGGCGGATATGGGGGATTCAAGAGAGCTTTTTGAACAGGCGGGCAATAGCGTGCCGGTTGCCGGGAACCAGGAACAGCATAATGATATGCAAAGCGTTCAGAATCTGGAAGCCATCATCAATGAGGGACTTCGCGTCGCGCTGCTAGAGAGAACACCAGATCAGTCGCTGGAGGTGTTGCTGGAGCATCTGGGGAAAGCATTGAACGGAGAACGGACCTATATATTTGAACAGAATGAGTCGGGCGGCGATGATAATACCTATGAGTGGGTGGCTGAAGGGGTGGAACCGGAAAAGGAAAATCTTCAAAATGTTCCTCCGGAGGTGTGTGCGAGCTGGTATCGGAATTTCAGCATCGGCAAACATATTGTCATTGAGAATGTGGAAGAGATCCGGGAGCTTGAACCCCTTCAGTATGAGAACCTGAAGCGGCAGAATATCAATTCTCTTGTGGTGGTGCCCCTTTATGATGGCAAAAAGCTTATCGGTTTTTACGGCGTGGACAATCCTCCTGTAAAATCGCTGGAGTACACATCGAATATGCTCCAGACGGCAGCATATTTTATCGTATCTTCCCTGAAACGGCGCGATTTGGTCCGAGAGCTTCAAAAGCAAAGCTATAATGTCCTCCATGCCCTCAGCGTAGACTATCTCGGCATCTATCAGGTGAACTTTGATACTGGTGAATGCGAGATATACCGAAACAGTGAGCGAATGAGTGTAGATTGGGCCGCTAATTTTGAGGATGGCTATGAGACGGCGATGGAGCGTTATATTTCTCAGTATGTGGTTCCCCGGGATCAGGAGCGGCTCCGTGCGGTGACGAAAAAGGAATATGTGCTGACTCAACTCAAAAAAAAGAAGAAATTTTATGTCCGGTATCAGGTGAAAGACAGCTCATACGGGCTGAATCATCTGGAGATTCATTTTTCCGCTACAGAGAAGACGGAGGAAGAGAACTGTGCGATTTTTGCCCAGCGAGATGTCAATGCCGTAGTGGAACAGGAAGAGAAGTACAAACTGGAGGCAAGGCAAAGCCTGGAGGAAATTCTGGAGGGAGCAAAGACCGGTATCTGGACGATCGAACTGGAGGAGGATTGTCTGCCGAGGATGTATGCGGACCGAACCATGCGGATTCTTTTGGGGGTACCGGATGAGATCGAGCCGGAGGAATGCTATCAGCACTGGTTTGAAAATATTGAGCCGGATTATGTGAAGATGGTGCAGGAGGCGGTACAGGATATGCGGGAAACCGGGCGTTCCGAGGTGATTTATCCCTGGAATCATCCAAGGCTGGGGAAAATTTATGTCCGCTGCGGCGGTGTTCCGGATAAAACCTTTAAAAAACCTGGTTCATGCCTGAACGGATATCACCAGGATATCACAGAAACCATGGTGACGAGAAAGAAACAGGAACAGGCTATCATGGAGCTGTTAGAAAAGGTTAGAAGAGCAAATTCGGCAAAGAGCGAATTTCTTTCCCATATGTCCCATGATCTCCGCACCCCTATCAATGGGATTCTGGGAATGCTGGCTATCATGGAAAAAAGCCAGGAGGATCGAAACAGGCAGAAAGAGTGCCGGAAGAAAATCCGTGTTTCAACGGAGCATCTGTTGTCCCTGGTTAACGATGTTTTGCAGGTCAGCAAGCTGGAGAGCGGAAGGCCGGTGGTGGTGGAAGAAGCGTTTGATCTTTATGATATACTGAAAAACTGCATCACGATTTTATCTGCCCAAGCGGAGACGGCAGGGATCCGGTTGGTGCTGGACGAGGTCGTTTTGCAGCATAGCCGGTTGATTGGAAATCCGCTGCATTTAAAGCAAATTCTGATAAATATTATCGATAATGCCCTCAAATATAACCGGCCCCATGGTTCTGTATTTGTTCGAGTAAAGGAGCTCGCTTGCCAGGAAGAAATTGCAAATTACCGGTTTATGATTGAAGATACCGGTATTGGTATTGGGGAAGACTTTAAAAAACACATTTTTGAGCCGTTTACCCAGGAACACCAAGGTGCGAGAACTCATTATAACGGTATCGGACTTGGGATGTCCACAGCGAAAAAGCTGGTAGAACAGATGAAGGGTACGATTGAAGTAGAGAGTCAGATCGGCAAGGGGAGTGTGTTTTGGATTACCTTGCCGATCCGTGTGGACAGGACATGGGGTGTACAGCCTGTGAATGACGAGATGAATATGCAGGAAAGTATTGACGGGATGTGCGTTCTTTTGGTGGAAGACAATGAGCTCAACTGTGAAATTGTGGAGTTTATGCTAAAAGAGGCAGGAGCGGAGGTTGTGACGGCGAATGACGGAAGGGCGGCTGTGGATGCGTTTGTGGCTTCCGATCCAGGAATGTTTGACTGTGTGCTCATGGATTTGATGATGCCGGTTATGAGCGGATATGAGGCAGCTCGTGTGATTCGCGATCTGGATCGGCCGGACGCCAGGCATGTGCCCATCATAGCGTTGTCGGCGAATGCTTTTGAAGAGGACGTTGTAATGGCAAAGGACGCTGGAATGAACGAGCATTTGGCAAAGCCGGTGGATATCAAAAAAATGTTCAGGACTATAAGCCGGCTATGCAACAGACAGGGGGAAATGGCTGGTATAATGGATGTATGAATACCAGGTTTTCAGAAAAAATGAGAGGAATCCGGCTCGCTTATGTGATTGGAAGGATTCCTGTAATTATGAGAAAATCGAGAGGCAAAATGATATTTTTATTGAAAATTATGCCAGATTTTATATAATGGAAAAAAGACAATAAATCAACAAACAAAGGAGAAGCCATCATGAAGCAGGATATGATTGTTATTCTGGATCTTGGCAGTACGGAAAATACGGTGATTGCCCGGCAGATTCGGGAGCTGGAGGTGTACAGCGAGATTCATCCCCATGATATTACGATGGAGCAGTTAAGGGCATTGCCGAATGTAAAAGGAATCATATTGAACGGCGGTGAGAACCGGGTCGTGGATGGAGTGCCGGTGGAGGTCGATCCGGATATTTATGATCAGGGAATCCCGGTGCTGGCCATCGCGCATCCGACTGCAAGGTGTGAGCGAAGGCTGAATGCATTGCCAGATATGGCTGTATTAAAAGAGTTTGTCTTTGATATCTGTCGGGCGCAAGCGAACTGGAATATGAAGAATTTTATCGAGGATCAAGTGGAACTGATTCGTAATCAGGTGGGCGGTAAAAAGGTGCTGCTGGCGCTTTCGGGAGGTGTGGATTCTTCCGTAGTGGCGGCTTTGTTGATAAAAGCGATAGGACAGCAGCTGGTGTGTGTCCATGTAAACCATGGCCTGATGCGCAAAAATGAGTCGGAGAGTGTGGTTGAGGTATTTAAGAATCAGCTCCATGCCAATCTGATTTATGTGGATGCAGTGGAGCGTTTCCTGGGCAAGCTGGAGGGTGTTTCCGATCCAGAGCAGAAGCGCAAAATCATTGGCGGCGAGTTCATCCGCGTATTCGAGGAGGAAGCCAGAAAGCTGGAGGGAATTGACTTCTTAGGACAGGGAACGATTTATCCGGACATCATCGAGAGCGGCACCAAGACAGCCAAGATGGTCAAATCGCATCACAATGTGGGGGGACTGCCGGAGGACCTTAAGTTTGAATTGGTAGAGCCGCTCAAACAGCTATTTAAGGATGAAGTGCGTGCCTGCGGCGTGGAGCTGGGGCTTCCGCCTCACATGGTATACCGTCAGCCGTTCCCGGGGCCGGGGCTGGGAGTACGCTGCCTGGGGGCGATTACCAGGGATCGCCTGGAGGCGGTACGGGAATCGGATGCTATATTGCGGGAGGAATTTGAAAAAGCGGGATTGGACAAAAAGGTATGGCAGTATTTTACCGTGGTGCCGGATTTTAAGTCCGTAGGCGTAAAAAATAATGCCAGATGTTTCGATTATATGGTGATTATCCGGGCAATCAACACGGTGGATGCCATGAGTGCAACCATTGAACGAGTGGACTGGGATGTGCTGGGGCGGATCACGGAGAGGATTTTGGCTGAGGTTGAAAATGTGTGTCGGGTTTGCTATGACATGAGCCCGAAGCCGCCGGCTACGATTGAGTTCGAGTGAGAGGGTAAATCCTCGCAAGTCTTGAGAAATCAAGGCTTGCGGGGATTTTTTAATGGGCGGTGGGTACGATTTGGGTACAGATTTTTTAATCCAGCTTATCGTCTAGGAGGCGGTGTTCGGTATCTTCCATGATTTGGTCGTGGAGCTGCTGAATGCTGAGGTCATAAAAAGTATTTCCGTTTTGTTCAGGGTAAGTGTCCATCCAGCGGTCATAATCCGTTTCGGCTTTAATGAGAG
>CAJUPI010000040.1 GCA_910588125.1 uncultured Lachnospiraceae bacterium | reverse complement strand
CTTCGCTCAGACAGTGTGCATTTTCGTTTCCACGCAAAACTCAGAGATTTAAGGACTTCTAAATCCCTGCAAAGTCAAAAGCGGCAGACCATTTTTCAGCCTCTTCCCGCTCCTTGTTCCACGGCTGAGTATTCTCAGAACTAAACTTAGTGGCATTGGCCTTATCACCTCTGGGAAAACGTTTGCGGAAATTATAGATATCTTTGGTTTCTTTTAGATAAAAATATGATATAATGACAAGTAAGGGGGAAAGAGGATGCTTTTGGTGGTGCTTTTGTTTTTGGCCGT
Organism: uncultured Lachnospiraceae bacterium; assembly: GCA_910588125.1. Taxonomy (GTDB): domain Bacteria; phylum Bacillota; class Clostridia; order Lachnospirales; family Lachnospiraceae; genus Brotaphodocola. Next base: position 27,103 of record CAJUPI010000040.1, on the reverse strand, counting down.
ATCCTCTGTGGCTCTGTTTTTCGTGAAGCGGGATCAGCAGACGATCTGGCTGGTAGGGCTTTGCTTCAGCTTTATCTGTATGTTTGTGGGAATTATGATTTACCTGGCTAAGACCGGCGGCCTGTCTCCGGAGCAGAAGATGTTTCTGTTCTTTGATAACCGGATTCAGCGGCGACTTTCTTATTTGATTTTTCCGTTGAGAAAGTTGGGATATATGATAGCGATTGGGCGCTATCTGTTTCCGCCTTTTTTGCTGCTGGTTGCCATTCACTACAGTATGCTTCCGGCGGTTCTCCGGCTGCGCAAACGAAGTGCGGCGGTGTTTGTGTTGCCGTTTCTAAGTCTGGCTGTGTATTATCCGGAGATTTTTTTTCGGCTGGTAAAGGGGCGGTTTGCCCTTCAGACAGTGCTGATGAAGCTGACACAGGGATGGATTTTTCTGTATGTGGCATTGGCTGCGGCCTTGATCGTGAAGGAATATCGGGATATGACCATTCCCTATCTGAAAAAGCAGTTTCGCTATATCATGGTATTTATCCTAAGTGTGACAGCACAGTATGTCATATATTGCACGCAGGATCCTCTGCAGGTATATCAGATCTATTCCACGGAATATATGCGTTTCAGCGGACGGTTATATGCCAATTCGCTGATGAGTGTGCAGGGATGGTATCTGTTTACGGGATTTACTCTGGCTTCAGTAGTGATGGGCTTCTGGAATCTGAAGAATTATATGGTGATCGATTGGCAGGAGAGCCGGGCGGATGTCAGCGTCCGCAGAAAATTCGATACTGCGAGTATGGGAGTATCCGTGTTCGTCCATAGCATTAAGAATCAGCTGCTTTCGAACCGGGTCCTGTGCAAGAAAATCCGCCGGGAGCTGGAGGAGAAAGAGCCGGATCTGGCGAAGCTGACCGCCTATGCGGGGATGCTAGATGAGGTCAATGAAAGCATGCTAGGACGGATGGAGGAACTATATAAAAGCGTCCGGCAGAGCAGTATTTTCCTGTCTCCGGTAAAAGCCGGCCGGATTGTGGATACCACCCTGTGCCTGTTCCATAAAAAGTATCCGGATGCCACCGTGGAGGTATCGGGCAGTCTCGAGGAATCTTTGCTGGCAGATGAGCAGCATCTGAGCGAGGCGTTTTATAATCTGCTGACCAATGCACATGAGGCGTTTTTGATGTCGGGAAAGACGGGAGAGCGGCTGGCGATGAAAATTCATGCGGAACGGTTGTATGTGGGCTTTGAAGTCTGTGACAACGGCCCGGGAATGACCAGGCAGGAGCAGCGAAAAATATTTGACCCTTTTTATACCAGCAAGAATACAAATACCAATTGGGGAATGGGGCTCCATTATGTGAGGGAAATTGTGAGAAGCCATTTTGGGAAGCTGAAGCTGGAGAGCCGGCCAGGTGAAGGAAGCAGTTTTTTTGTGGCGATTCCGCGCTATGAGCCAAGACAGGACCCGGGGGATTTCCGAACGCATGTTTTAAAAAAGTAAGACGGTTATAAAAGGATTGGGTAGGGAAATATGATTCGAGTGGCAATTGTAGATGATTTTGACTTGCTCCGGGAAGATCTGTGTGAGCTGATTGCAGGACAAGAGGATATGGAGGTCGTCTGGCAGGCGGGGAGCGGCCAGAAGGCAGTGGAGCTGGCCAGGGAGCACGATGCAGACATTGTGTTGATGGATATTGAGATGGAGACGATCAACGCCGGAATTGTGGCTGCGGAGAAGCTTCGGGACCAGGGACGGGGACAGCGGATTATTTTTCTGACGGCTCATGAGACGAACCAGACGATTATCACGGCTATGGGAACAGGGGCAGTGGATTATGTGGTAAAGGGTTGTCCGGATGAGGAGATTTTACAGCATATTCGCAATGCCTACAGTGGAAAGCCGGTGATGGAGTCCCGGATTCAGGAGACGATCATGCGGGAATACAGCCGTTTGCAGAGATCGGAGCAGAGCCTGTTATTTTTTATCAATAACGTATCTCAGCTTACGGCGGCGGAGCGGGAGCTTCTGCGACTGCTCTTGGAAGGGAATAAGGTAAAGGACATTGCCCGTATCCGTTGCGTGGAAATGATTACCGTAAAAACACAAATTAAAGGGCTTTTACGGAAGTTCGGCTGTAGCAGGACGAAAGAAATTGTCTCAATGATTCAGGAGCTGAATATTTCACATTTATTCATGTAGTGTACAGAAAAAACAGGAGGGAATGGTTATGAGGCACGGATATTACAGCTATGATAAGGAGCAGCTTTTAGCAGCGCCAAAGATGAAATTGTTCTGTCTGGAGGATAATCATGCGGTATTTCAGCAGATGGCGGAGCAGATGGTGGAGGAGATCCAGGCGAATCATGCGCAAGGCAGGCGGACGGTTTTTATCTGTCCTGTGGGACCGGTAGGACAGTATCCCTGTTTTGTTGACATGGTCAATGAGCAGGGGATCAGCCTGAAGGATGTATGGTTTATCAACATGGACGAATATCTGGATGACGACAAAAAGTGGATTCCCGTGGATCATCCCTTAAGCTTTCGCGGGTTTATGGAGCGGACGGTATACTCGAAGATCCGGCCGGAGCTGGTGATGCCAAAGGAGCAGCGGATCTTTCCGGATCCGGATCATGTGGAGCAGATCCCGGAGCTGATCGAGAAGCTGGGAGGTGTGGACATTGCTTTTGGCGGGATCGGAATCAACGGCCATGTGGCATTTAATGAGGCGGATGCTTCGCTGAGTGCAGAAGAATTTCTGGCACAGAAGACACGGGTGCTGGCGATCAGCCCAGAGACACGGGCAGCCAATGCAATCGGGGATTTTGGCGGCGCGCTGGAGGACATGCCGAAATATTGCGTGACGGTGGGGATTTATGAGATTGCCCATGCCAAGAAGATTCGGCTGGGATGCTTTAGGAACTGGCACCGGGCGGTGGTGCGCCGTGCCGGGTATGGGGAAACGACGGCGGATTTTCCGGTGAGCCTTCTGCGGGATCATGAGGATATTACATTGACTTTTACGGAGTATGTAGCACGGCTGGAGGATTAATGCAGGTATAGAAGGAAAGGTGCCGTGTACGGTATAAAAAGGTGGGAAAGAGCAGCAAATTTCAGAAGGAGGTTGATGAGAAATGGCAGTATTGCTGAAAGGCGGAATGGTGTATCAGGGGCGTGAGTTTGTGCGTGCGGATGTGCGGATGCAAGACGGGGTGATTGAGCGTATCGGCACAGGGCTTTCAGAGGCGGATGCACAAGTGGTGGATGTGGCAGGGAAACGGATTGTGCCGGGATTTCTGGATATTCATACGCATGGAGCGGTTGGCGTGGACGTGAATGCGGCGACGGCGGAGGATTATGAGAAAATTTGCCGGTTCCACGCAAAGCAGGGGACGACCGGCTGGCTGTGTTCGGTACTGACGGACACCAGGGAGCAGACGCTGTGGTGCATTGAGGAGTATAAGCGCTGGAAGGATCTGGAGCACAAAGGCTCCCGGCTGTTGGGGATTCATCTGGAGGGGCCGTTTTTAAGTCCGGAGTATAAGGGAGCGATGCCGGAGCATTTGCTGCAAAAGCCCAATACAGAGCTGGTACGGGAGTATCAGGAGGCTGCTGGCGGGGAGATTCGTTATATTACGGTTTCTCCGGAGATTGAAGGAATGGTGGATTTTATACCGGAGCTGTGCCGGCTGGGGATGGTTGTGGCGATTGGCCATTCAGGAGCCGATTATGAGACAGCGAGAAAAGCGATCGCCAACGGAGCGATGGCAGCGACCCATACCAGCAATGCCATGCGGCTTTTGCACCAGCACGAGCCGGCTATCTGGGGGGCGGTGCTGGAGGATGACAGGGTATATTGTGAAATGATCTGCGACGGACGCCACCTGCATCCGGGAACCGTGCGACTGATTTTGAAAACCAAAGGTACGGGCCATGTGGTGGCAATCACCGACTCCATTATGGCAGCAGGGCTGCCGGATGGGAATTACAAGCTGGGAGTCAACGATGTGGTGGTGGTAGACGGGGATGCCCGTCTGGCAAATGGCGGAAGCCGTGCCGGCAGCACGCTGACAACCGGAAAGGCGCTGGAGAATTTGCTGGCGTTTACCGGTCGGCCGCTGGAGGAGATCGTGCCGCTCTTGACAGAGAATCCGGCAAAGCTGGTAGGGGTGTACGACAGAGTAGGCTCGCTGGCAGAAGGAAAGGACGCGGATCTGGTGGTGTTAGGTGAGGCGTGCCGGATTGAGGAGACGTATGTGAAAGGGGAATGCTGCTATAAGGCTTTGGCCTGAAAATGATTTTAGGAGGTATCCAGAATATGATAAAGATGGGAATTATCGGCGCGGGGAGGATAGCCGGCTCCATGGGGAAAACCCTGCAGGGGATGGACACAGTAAAGCGGTATGCCATCGCGTCGAGGGATTATGGGCGGGCAAAGGATTTTGCCGATCAGTATGGTTTTGAGAAGGCTTACGGCTCTTATGAGGAAATGCTCACAGACCCTATGGTGGATTTGGTGTATATAGCGACGCCTCATTCCCACCATTATGATCAGGTAAAGCTGTGCCTGGAGCATGGCAAGCATGTGCTCTGTGAGAAGGCTTTTACGGTCAATGAGGGGCAGGCGCGGGAATTGTTTGCCATGGCAAAAGAGAAGAGGCTTCTTTTGACCGAAGCGATCTGGACAAGGTATATGCCTATGAGAAAGACTTTGGAAGAGGTACTGTCCAGTGGGGTGATCGGGAATCCGTACATGCTGACAGCGAATTTAAGTTATATCATTGACTGGAAAGAGCGGATCAAAAAGCCGGAGCTGGCAGGAGGCGCGCTGTTGGATATCGGTATTTATACGCTGAATTTTGCGTCAATGGTGTTTGGCAATGACATCGAGAAGATCATTGGGACGGCTACCTTCAATGAATATGGACTGGATATGCAGGAAAATATCACGATTCTCTATCAGGACGGCAGGATGGCGGCCTTAAATTCCAGCGCCCGCAGCCTGAGCGACCGCCGGGGCATTATCTATGGAGATAAAGGATATATTGAGACGGAGAATATCAACAACTGTGAGGGGATCAAGGTCTTTGACACAGAGAGAAAGCTAGTGGCATCCTACGAGACGCCAGAACAGATCACAGGCTATGAGTATGAGGTGGAAGCTTGTGTCCATGCCATTGAGCATGGAGAGCTAGAGTGCCCCGAGATGCCCCATGAAGAGACATTACAGATGCTCCGGTGGATGGACGAGCTGCGCCGGCAGTGGGGGATTGTGTATCCGATGGAACAAATATAAGGGGAATTTGCCAGAAACAGGGAATCAAAACTTTTTAACATAGGTAATAAAAGTTCGGAGGGATTTTTCGATAATAGAGAAAATCCCTCCATTTTTCAACATTTTTTTGCAAAATTTTTGTGCAAAAAAATCAAAACTTCTTATCGTTGACGAATAAGTTTGGGGTTGCTACTATAATTACAGATAATAAAAAACAGATATCTGTGGGAACCTGTTACTATGTGATTTGGGCGATGGAGAAGGAGAGAGAAAATGAAAAAAAGAGCATTGGGAGTATTTTTATCAGTTATGATGGCAGCATCCGTTTTGTCAGGCTGTTCTGGCGGCCAGAAGCAGGCGGCAGGAGGGACGGAACCGAAGGCGGCGGAAAGTCAGGATAACAAAGGCAGCGAAGCCGCAAAGGAGGCGCCTGCTACTGCTGAGGCCGGAGCAGAGATTAGCTGGCCGGAGAATCCGATTCAGATCATTGTGGGAGCCAATGCCGGAGGCGGTATCGACACGGCAGCCCGGCTGATTGCCAAGTATATGGAGAAGGAACTGGGACAGCCTATGGTGGTCAGCAATGTGGCCGGCGGTGCGGGGAGTATTGCTTCCAATCAGGTGAAAGATTCCAAGGCCGACGGATATACGATGCTGGTATGTCATGAGGCTTTGCTGACGAACAAGATTTCCGGGGTAACGGAGTTTGATTATGACGGCTTTGCCTCCGGAGGGATTCCTTTTAAGGTTTACACGACTTGTCTGCTGAGTAAGAAATATGCGACCTTTGACGAGCTGAAGGAGGCGGCGAAGGCCAATCCGGGAGCCGTGAAGTTCGGAACCGAGCTGGCCACAAATGATACGGCAATCATTGCCATGATGGAGGAGGAATTTGACTTGCAATATCAGCTGGTTGACGCAGGAGCTGTGTCAGACCAGATCGCAGCCATGATGGGAGATCACATTGATTTTATGAAGGCTCCGGTGGGATTGGTTAAAGATTATGTGGCTTCTGGGGATTTTCATCTGTTAGCCTTTTTCAATGAAGAGAGGAATCCTGACTACCCGGAGGTTCCCACTATGAAGGAGTTGGGTGTGGATTTTGTGGTAGATAAATTTTTCTTCTGCGGATTTCCTAAGGATACCGATCCGGCGATTATCGAAAAGTTTACAGCAGCATTGGAAAGAGTTTGCCAAAATCCAGAGTTCCAGGCGGATGCGAAGAATGTAGAGTATGCGGTAGAATATATGGCTCCGGCAGATACGGACGCTTATTTTGAACAGTGCAAGGTCCGGTTGCAGGAGTATCAGGATATTCTGGACAGCCATTACCAGTAGGGAAAGTAACGGGTGCAGGAGGTAAAAGATTACCGGTAAACGCCCATGAAATGGCAGCAATAGGAGGATGGGAATGGAAAAGAAATATAAAGATATAATCGTTGGAAGTGTTTTGGCTGTGCTGTCAGTAGCCTATCTGCTGTTGTCCTTCCAGATTAAGCTGACTAATATTGACCGGGTCGTAGGTTCCCGGATGTTTCCTCAGATCTGCGGAACGATTATCCTGATCTTAAGTGTCTGTCTGATCGTGGGAGGAGTCCAAAAAGCGAAACAGGCAGAGCCGGAAAAAGCAGGAGAAAAAAAGAATTATACCAGGACAATCCTGGTGTTGGGAAGCTATGCACTATACATTTTCCTGATGGATAAAATCGGCTTTACGGTATCTTCCATACTCTATCTGTTCAGTCAGATGGTGGTCATGGGGAAATGGCCGTCCAGCAGAAAATCAATGATTCTCTATCTGGTTATTGCGGTGGCGGTATCAGCCGTTATTTATGTGATGTTTAATAATGTCTTTATGTTGATTTTGCCCAAAGCGGGCTGGTTTTAGAAGGGGGGAGAAAAGGAGTGGGTGGTCTTTCGATGTTTGCCGAAGGCTTCTCTCAGATTATGGAGCCGCAGATTATGCTGCTTTGTCTGGCAGGAGTGATATTAGGAATTTTCTTCGGGGCCAGTCCGGGAATGACCTCATCCATGGGAATAGCACTGATTTTGCCGGTGACTTATGGGATGGATATCATTCATGGAATGGCGATTCTGCTAGGAATCTATATAGGAAGTATTTCCGGCGGGTTGATCACAGCAATTTTGATCAATATCCCTGGTACGCCGGCCTCGGTTGCCACCACCTTTGACGGGCATCCGATGGCGGAGCGGGGAGAAGGCGGGCGCGCTATCCGGGTGGGGACTTTGTACTCCTTGCTGGGCGGACTGTTCAGCCTGGTGATTCTCTTTGCCATCTCTCCGATATTGGCAAAGTGGGCGCTGCGGTTCAGCTATGAGGAGTATTTTGCCATCGGGGTGCTGTCCCTGACATTGATTGCCAGCCTGTCAGGAGGCTCAGTAATCAAGGGAGCTATCAGCGCTTTGATCGGAATCCTTTTTACCACGGTAGGCATGGCTCCGGTGGATACGGTACGGCGGTTTACCTTTGGTATCCGGGATCTGGATGCCGGCTTTAAGCTATTGCCTCTAATGATCGGCGTTTACGCGGTTATGGAGGTGATCAAAGCGGCAGATGCCGCCAGTCAGGAGAAAATGACGGTCCTCAGCTATAAGTCCAGCGGGTTGGGGGTTAGCGGCAAGGAGTTCCGGGAGCAATTCAGAAACTTTGTGGTATCTGCCGGAATTGGAACAGGGATCGGGATTTTGCCAGGATTGGGAGCGGCAATCTCCAACCTGATTGCCTATTCGGTTTCCAAAAATACCTCCAAGCATCCGGAGAGGTACGGGACGGGCTGTATTGACGGGCTGATTGCTTCAGAGACGGCCAACAATGCAGTATCGGGCGGAGCGATGATTCCCCTTTTGACCATGGGAATTCCCGGAGATGCCGGGACGGCCATGCTTCTGGCGGCCTTCATGCTCCACGGAATTACGCCAGGGCCGCTTCTGTTCTCGTCCCACGGCCATGTGATCTATGCCATGTTTGCCATTCTGATCGTTGCCAATATTATGATGTTTGTGGTGCAGCTCTATGGGCTTCCCGGTTTTCTGAAGCTTTTGATGATTCCGCGGAACATTCTGTTGCCGGTGGTGATGGTGCTGGCCAGCGTGGGGGCATTTGCCATGAACAACCGCGTCTTTGATGTGTGGTCTATCTTCATGTTTGCCCTGGTAGGGTATGGGCTGAGCAAATTTGAATTTCCGCCGGCGCCGGTGGTGCTGGGATTTGTTTTGGGCCCGATTATCGAATTGAATTTCCGGCGGGGAATGATGTCCTCTTATGGAAATTTTGCAGCGTTTTTTGCCAGACCGATTTCCGGAACCGTGCTGGTGCTGACTCTGCTTATCCTGGCTTATCAGCTTTTGGCCGGATTCAGAAAAAGAAAGGGTGCGAAGGTGCAGAACGGAGGAAATAATGTCTGAGAATAAACCGATGAATCTTGTGATAATTTTAAGCGATCAGCACAGCAAACGGATGCTGGGCTGTTATGGGAATGAGAAAGTAAAAACGCCAAATCTGGACCGTCTGGGAGCGGAGGGTGTTTGCTTTGACAATGCATATTGCAATTCTCCGATCTGTGTGCCGTCAAGGGCAGTGTTTGCCACCGGCGATTATGCGTCTCGTAATGGATATTGGGACAATGCCCATGCCTATGGGGGAGAGGTGAAAAGCTGGGGCGGCAGACTTCAGGAAGAAGGGTATTCCGTCACAACGATCGGAAAGCTTCATTATAAAAACGAGTCTCCCAAGACTGGCTTTGTAGATCAGCGGATCCCCTTAAACATCAAGAATGGGGTGGGAGATGTCTATGGAGCCATACGGGATAAGGAGATCACCCGTTATCAGTTTCGGGATGCGCTTTTGACGGCCGGTGCGGGAGAGTCGGACTATATTACTTATGACCGTGAGGTGGCCAAAAGAGCGGCGGCCTATCTGAAGACAGAGGGGACCGGAAAGGAAAAGCCGTTTGTCCTCTATGTGGGATTTGTCACTCCTCACTTTCCGCTGATTGTTCCCCAGGAATATCTGGATCTTTATCCGGATGAGGAGGCGATCCGCCGGCCGGTTCAGTTTGAGCCGGAGGAGTGGAACCATCATCCGGTAGTAGAGGACTATCGTCGCTACTGCGGCACGGAGCAGGTCAGCCGGGAGCAGGCCATTCATGCCATACGGACATATTATGGTTTGTGTTCTTTTATGGATGAGCAGGTGGGAGTGGTGATGGATGCTCTGCGGGATTCGGGCTTGGATGTCTGTACCAGAGTTTTGTACAGCGCGGACCATGGAGATACCATGGGAGATCACGGGGTTTATTTTAAGTCCACCATGTATGAGGGGAGTGTAGGAATTCCCATGATGATGAAAGGACCGGACATACCGGCAGGAGAGCGGCGTGATACCATTGTTTCTTTGGCGGACGTGTATCCCACAGTGTTGGAAAATGTGGGGGTTGAGGCAAGTGAAGAGGACCGAAGGCTTCCGGGAAGCTCACTGCTGGCCTATGCCAAGGGAAAGAAGGAGGAGCGGACAGCATTTTCAGAATATTATTCGCAGGGAATCTATACGGCAATGTTTATGCTGAGAAAGGGGCCTTATAAATACGTACATTATGTGGGAGAAAGGCCGCAGCTCTTTGATCTGGAAAAGGATCCGTTAGAACAGCAGGATCTGGCAGAAGGGCCGGAGTATGAAGAGGCACTGTCCCGGCTGTATGAGGAGCTGAAGGAAATTGCGGATGTAGAGGCTTTAGAGGAAGAATCCAAGGCAGCTCAGAGACGGCTTTTAGACGCCCATGGGGGGAGAGAAGAATTTTTGCGGAATTTTAAGCCAACGCTATTTTCCCCGATTCCGAATTTGGACTGAGATGTAATTTTCTCAGAAGGCAAGCCCCTTGTTCCATAGCTGGGTATTTTCAGGGCTAAACTTAATGACATCGATAAAATAAGTCATCAACCGTTTTTATATTCTGTGTTTGCCAACAGCCGGACACGAAATATGAGAAATGGTTATGGCTTATTTTGCGGTATTTCTGATGAAATGGGGTAAAGAAGATGAATGAAAAGGAACGGGTATTCCAGCAGTTTTCCCCGCTGACCTGCCAGGTGTTTTCTTATATACTAAAACATAGGCCGGTATCCAGAGCGGATATTGGCAACGGCCTTTATAAGACAGCGATGTCTGTCAAGCGGGCAGTGGAGTGCCTGGAGGAGGCCGGGCTGGTGGCAGAGTGTGGAATTGGCCAGTCAACGGGAGGCAGGAAACCGATCTTGTATACGGTAGAGTCTTCCCGTTATTATTTGGGGGCTGTCAATATTTCCACAACCTACTGCGAAGTAGCGGTGATGAATCTCTGTATGGAGATTCTCATGCTTAAAGATTTTCCGTTGAATTCTTTTAGTATTCCGGATCAGGCCATGGATCGGGTCGCCGGGCTTTTTCATCAGATATTAGAAGAGCTTGAACTGGAAAAAGGTCAGATACTGGGAGTGGGAGTCAGCGTATTCAGTTCTTTCAACCGGGAGTCTGGCAAGATGATCCGGCCGATTATTTTGTATCTCAATGAGAACTGGGTGGATTATCCCATTGTGCGGGAGCTGGAAAGGCGTTTAAAGCTTCCTGTTGAGATGGAGAAAGGAACCAATGCGGCCGCCATGCTGGAATATGAATATGGCAAGGCAAGGGACAGTGAAAGGATGCTGTATATTCTCTGTGCCATGAATATCCGTTCAGCCGTAGTGATGAAGGGGGAGTTGCAAAGCATTGCGCCTTATTATGAGGATGCCTTTGGGCATATGACGATCAATTTTGACGGAGAGCCATGTCAGTGCGGCAAATATGGGTGCGTGGATTGCTATACGACGATTCCGGCGATTATGGAGCAATTCCGGATAGGAATCAAAAAGGGGAGAAGCAGTATCCTGGCGGAGCAGGTGGATGAGCCGGGGTTTTCTTTTTATGATATCTGCCGGGCATCCGAAGAGGGGGATGTGCTGTCGTGCGAGGTGCTGACGTCTGCCGCGAGTATGCTAGGGCTTGCCTTGTCAAACTATATTGATCTGTTCTGCCCGGATATGGTGATTCTGTCCGGGCTGTTGGTGAAAGAATCCCCGCTGTATTTTCGGGTGGCGGTGGATACGGCAATGCAGAAGTCCAGCTATGGAGTGGGACGGGAGAGCATACGGTTTGAGAGGAGAGGAAGCTTTCCTCATTCGATTACCAGTGGAGCAGGGGCGATTTTGCTGGAAAGGCTGATGGGAAAAGGGTAATAAAATCATTCCGGATAACGGTATGGTTTATTTAAGATGTTTTTGGCAACAATTATTTACGGTTATTTAGAGGAATTGACAAGGGAAAATGGAATTACTATAATGGTATATAAATTAAGGAGGGGAGGGAGAAATATGGGGATTTCGATTGATTTGAGTAAGGCGGAGAGCTATCTGGGAAAGGATGAGCTGAGAGAGGCCAGGGCAAAGGCGGGAACTATTTGCCGGGCATTGTATGAAAAAGAGGATAAGGACAAGGTGCTTGGCTGGCGGTCAGAGGAGACGTCTGTGATGCAGCGGAAACAGATTCGCGAAAAGGCTGAGGAGATTCGCCGGGAGGCGGATGTATTTGTGATTGTGGGGGTAGGGGGATCCAATCAGGCGGCCAGAGCAGTGATTGAGGCGCTGCCTCGAAAGAACGGCCCGGAGATTGTGTATCTGGGCAATACCCTTTCTCCCTATACGATTCAGCGGACTCTGGAGAGGATGAAGGGAAAAAGCATTTATATTGATGTGATAGCCAAGAATTTTGAGACTTTGGAGCCGGGAAGCCATTTCCGGATTCTGCGGCAGTGGATGAGAGAATATTATGATAAAGAGGAGCTTGCTAAGCGGATTATTGTCACCGGAACCAGAGGCTCTCGTCTGGAGGAGCTTGCCACGGAGAACGGGTATCTGTTTTTGCAATTTCCGGTGCCGGTAGGCGGGCGTTATTCAGCTTTTACTCCTGTGGGACTGTTTCCCATTGCTGCCGCGGGGTTGGACGTGGATGAGTATCTGGCGGGAATGGCGGCGGCGCAGAAGGATTGCAGGGAGCATGGGGAGGATAATCTGGCGGTGCGCTACGGCGCCGTGAGGCAGCTTTTGTATGATCAGGGGTATAATATTGAGATGATGGTTTCCTTTGAACCCCGCTTTGGTTTTTTCACGAAATGGTGGGTGCAGCTTTTCGGAGAGAGCGAGGGCAAGGAGAGGAGAGGGATTTTCCCCGCCGCTTCTATTTATTCGGAGGATCTTCATTCCATCGGGCAGTATATGCAGGATGGTAGAAGGAATCTGATTGAGACTTTTTTGTCGGTGAAGGATCCGGGGGCTTCGGTGGCGGTAGAGCCCTGTCCGGAGTATGGGGATGGGTTTGATTATCTGGATGGTATGGATTTTGCGGACATTAACCGGGCGGCGGAGGAGGCTACCTGGGAAGCTCACGCAAGGGGCGGAGTGCCCTGTATCCGGTTTGAGATGGATTCTGTTTCCGAGCGGAGCTTTGGGGAATTGTATTATTATTTTATGGTGGCTTGTGCTGTTTCGGGAGAGCTGATGGGGGTGAATCCCTTTGACCAGGAGGGTGTGGAGGAGTATAAAAGAAGTATGTTTGCAGCGCTTGGGAAATAGGTGTTCCGAAATATGAGGAGGATTTGATATGTCTGAAATTTTTGATGAAGCAAATATGCGGCGGCTTTTGGAGGAACACATTCCGGTCGGGGAAACTCTGGTGGCGGGTATCCATGCGATATCCCAGGAAACTCATATAAAGGGGATTTTTGGAAGATGCATTTACATGGAAGACAAGCTGATTCCGGATAAGAATGGGCGCATAATCGCCTTGGACAAGAAAAAACATTCCACTTATGATGTTTATATTGGGATTACCCAGAATTTTCTGGCAATTGCCGGGTGCGAAAAGAACGCCTATCTTTACGAGCTTGATGATGCACCCGATGGCAGTGAAGGAGAGATGCAGGAGATTACTTCAGATATTTGCCTTGCCGATATCGGAACCTGTTTCCCACTGGCAGATATTCAGAGCTGCCAATTAAAAAATGGCTGGATGGGTTCTGTAAAATGCTTTCTTACCAATTCTGGATATGAGTTTTTCCGCGCAATTTGTGAGGAAAAGGGAAGAGTAAGTTGGGACAAATAAAGCGTAGAAGGGCGTTGCAAAATAAATCGCCCGCCATTTTTTTATCCTCTGTTCGAATAGTTCACGGACACAAGATAAGAGAAATGGAGGGCGATTTTTTGTTTCATTGATTTTACCTAATAAAAGGGAGGATTATAGAGCAAACGTTTGAGTAAAAACAACACAAATCCGCCGGAAAATATGGTATGATGAAAACAAGATACGAAAGGCATAAGAAAAGGTCACAAGGGAAAGGAGAATGGCAGGTGGCAAATGTATTGGTGGTACATGGCGGAGGGCCGACGGCCGTGATTAATTCCTCGTTGTATGGAGTGATCCAGGAGGCGGCGAGGTGCGGTGAAATTGAGCATGTATATGGTGCGATAGGCGGCAGTGAGGCGATTTTGAAGGAGCGTTTTCTGGATCTGGCGGCATATCCGGAGGAGAAGCTGAAATTGCTTTTGACTACGCCGGCTACAGCGATCGGTTCCTCCCGGTATGCGCTGGAGCAGAAGGATTATGAGGCGATGACGGCAATTTTTCAGAAGCATGATATTAAGTATGTGCTGCTGAACGGAGGCAATGGAACGATGGATACTTGCGGGAAGATCCACCGTGCCTGCAAAGATGCGGGGATTTGTGTGGTGGGGATTCCCAAGACGATAGACAATGATATTGCCATTACAGACCATACGCCGGGATTTGGCAGTGCTGCCCGTTATCTGGCTGAGACGGTGGCTGAGGTGGGGGTAGATGTGAAGTCCCTGCCGATTCATGTGTGTGTGGTAGAGGCCATGGGGCGGAATGCAGGATGGATTACGGCGTCTTCGGCACTGGCCAGGAAAAAGCCGGGAGATGCGCCTCATTTGATTTATCTGCCGGAGAGACCCTTCCATGAGGAGGAATTTCTGGAGGATGTGAAGCGGCTCTATGAAGAAAAAGGCGGTGTGGTGGTAGTAGCCAGCGAGGGCCTGAAGGATGAATCCGGCAAGCCGATTGTGCCGCCGATATTCCAGACGGGAAGGTCCGTTTATTATGGGGATGTCAGTGCGTATCTGGCGGAGCTGGTGATTAAAAAGCTGGGCATTAAGGCCAGAAGTGAGAAGCCGGGAATCTGCGGCCGGGCGTCTATCGCTTTGCAGTCTCCGGTAGATCGCGACGAGGCGGTGCTGGCCGGCCGGGAGGCCCTGAAGGCCGCTATGCGCGGGGAAGGCGGCAAAATGGTGGGCTTTATCCGGGAGGAGACTTTGGATGGCAGTTATCAGATCTCGGTGCGGATGATTCCGATTGAGGAGGTCATGCTTTACGAGCGGGTGGTTCCCGAGGAGTATATCAATGAACGGGGCAATGATGTGAACGAGGCGTTTGTGGAGTGGTGTAAGCCCCTGACGGGAGCGGAGGTTATGGAGTATATTGATTTCCAGGATTTGTATCAGGAGAAACGGGAAAGAGAAGGAGGGAAACGATGAAACATATTTTTTTGAATTTGAAGCGTTTTGATATCCCTAGGGAGCTTGGCGGGGTCAATGCCATTGCTTCCATCGGGCAGTGGGGGAGTTATATTGTGGAGCAAACGCAGGAACAGTTAAAGAAATATGGCAAAGACGAGGTGGAGTTTGCCATGTATTTCCCGGAGGCGCATCTGATTCCGGCTGTATCGGCGCTTTGCGAGGACAGCCCGGTGAAGGTGGGATGCCAGGGGGTATACCGGGATGATACGGCAGTTGGCGGAAATTTCGGGGCGTTTACCACCAACCGGACGGCCAATGCAGTGAAGGCTATGGGATGCGTTACTACGATTATCGGCCACTGCGAGGAGCGCCGGGATAAGGCAGGCGTTTTAGCAGAGGCCGGGGTTAGTGACACGGCGGCAATAAACCGGCTGCTGAACCAGGAGATTCAGGCTGCGGTGAAGGCGGGGCTTTCCGTGTTGTATTGTATCGGTGAGACTTCAGAAGAACAAGAGCGCTGGCAGGAGGTCCTGAGAGAGCAGCTTGAGACCGGGCTGGCCGGAGTGGATCGCAAGAAGGTTACTATTGCCTACGAGCCGGTGTGGGCCATCGGGCCGGGAAAGGTGCCGCCGGATAAGGATTATATCACCAAGATCGGAAGCTTTGTGAAGGAAGTGACCGGAGGGATGGATGTGGTGTATGGCGGCGGGCTGAAGACGGATAATGCTGAGATGCTGGCCTCTGTACCAGTGATGGACGGAGGGCTGATCGCACTCACCCGGTTCTCAGGAGAGATCGGGTATTATCCGGACGAGTATCTGGAGATTATCCAGACTTATATGGGGAAATAATCTTTCCTATATCGTATTTATCATGTTGACCATATAAAAATTTGCAGATAGAAAGAAGGAGGTATTTTATGAAGCTTGCATTTGAGTATGGACAGGGAATGATGACGGCAGAGCTGCCGGATACTACAGATGTGTTTATTCCCGGGGAGACAGTTCCGGATCCGCCTTGTATTCCGGAGGATCAGATTGAAGCTAAGACTTTGGAGTCCATCCGCAATCCCATGGGGATGGAACCCCTTTCCAAGCTGGCCCATAAGGGGTCTAAGGTGACGATTATCTTTCCGGACCGGGTAAAGGGGGGCGAACAGCCGACCTCACACAGGAAGGTGTCTATCCGGCTGATTTTGCAGGAACTGTATGATGCAGGAGTAGAGAAAAAGGATATTCTGCTGATTTGCTCCAATGGCCTGCACCGGAAGAATACAGAGCAGGAGATCCGGGGAGTCCTGGGAAATGAATTATTTAATGAATTCTGGTATACGCATCAGATTATCAATCATGACAGTGAGGATTACGATCATCTGGTCGATTTAGGGACCACCCGCCGGGGAGATCCGGTGTTGATGAACAAGTATGTCTATGACAGTGATGTGGCGATTTTGATCGGCCATACCCAGGGGAATCCCTATGGGGGATATTCCGGCGGATATAAGCATTGTGCCACGGGGATTACCCATTGGAGATCCATCGCTTCTCATCACGTGCCGGAGGTCATGCACCGGCAGGATTTCACTCCGGTGAGCGGCACGTCCCTTATGCGAACCAAGTTTGATGAGATTGGGCAGCATATGGAAGAATGCATGGGGAAGAAATTCTTCTGCTGCGATGCCGTATTGGATACCAAATCCCGGCAGATAGAGATCAACAGTGGCTATGCCAAAGTGATGCAGCCGCATTCCTGGGTGACGGCGGACAAGCGCACTTATGTGCCGTGGGCAGAAAAAAAGTATGATGTGATGGTATTTGGCATGCCGCAGTTTTTCCATTACGGTGAGGGCATGGGAACCAATCCCATTATGTTGATGCAGGCTATCTCGGCCCAGGTGATTCGCCATAAGAGGGTCATGAGCGACAAATGTGTGATTATCTGTTCTTCTATCTGCAATGGGTATTTCCATGACGAGTTGTGGCCGTATACCAGGGAAATGTATGAAATGTTCCAGAAGGACTACATGAATACGCTGCCAGATATGAACCGGTATGGGGAGTATTTTGCTACCAATGAAGAATATATCCGCAAATACCGGTATTGCAATGCTTTCCATCCGTTCCATGGTTTTTCTATGATTAGCTGTGGGCATATTGCGGAAATGAATACTTCGGCCATCTATGTGTGCGGCGCTCAGGAGCCGGGCTTTGCCCGCGGGATGGGTTTAAAGACCCGGGCGACGATCGAGGAGGCGCTGGAGGATGCCAAGAAGAAGTTTGTGGGGCCGAACCCGAATATTCTGGCTTTGCCGCAGACCTTTAAGATGAGCGCGGTCCATCTGATGATGAAGGATGAGGTTTACAACGGCAAAGGTGCGGAGGATTGTCATTGTGCGGCGCATATGCATGGGTAGGAGCAGGCAAGAGAAAGAGAGGAATAATTATGCCATTGATTCCATTACGCCCCTTATTGGAGGCGACTGTTAAGTACGGCTTTGGCCAGGGGGCATTTAATGTCAACGCAGTGGCTCAGGCCAAGGCGGCTATTGAGGTGCATGAGATGTTTCGCTCGGCGGCGATTCTGCAGGGAGCGGATCTGGCCAACGGGTTTATGGGCGGAAGAACGGATTTTATGAATGCAACTCTGGAGGACAAAAAGGCCGGGGCAAAGAATATTGCCAATGCGGTGAAAAAGTACGGTGCAGATTCTGAGATCCCTATCGTACTGCATCTGGATCACGGGCGGGATTTTGATTCCTGTGTGGCAGCCATTGAGGGCGGATATACTTCAGTAATGATTGACGGCTCCTCGCTGCCGTTCCAGGAGAATATTGAGCTGACCCGGGAAGTGGTGAAATATGCCCATGCCAGGGGCGTCAGCGTAGAAGGAGAGCTGGGCGTGCTGGCTGGCGTGGAGGATCATGTATTTTCGGCATCCTCCACCTATACCAATCCTCTGGACGCGGTGGAATTTTTCCAAAAGACAGAGGTGGACGCCCTGGCGATTTCTTACGGCACCATGCACGGTGCTTCCAAGGGCAAAGACGTAAAGCTGCGCAAGGAGATTGCCATCGCCATCCGGGAGTGCATGAACCATGCAGGTATTTTCGGAGCGCTAGTGTCCCACGGCTCTTCCACTGTGCCGAAATATATTGTGGATGAGATCAACGGCCTGGGCGGTGAGCTTTCCAATACCTATGGCATTTCCATTGATGAGCTTAAGGCGGCGATTCCTTGTGGCATCAGCAAGATCAATGTGGATACGGATATCCGTCTGGCAGTGACCCGGAATATGAAGGAATTATTTGCCAGGTATCCGGAAAAACGGACCAGTGCTTCCATTGGTGCTATCTATGAACTGCTAGAGACGAAGAAGAATCAGTTTGACCCGCGGGCATTCCTGCCGCCGATTATGGATACGGTAATGTATGGCAATATCCCGGATGAGGATGTGGCTGCTATCGTGGATTGTGTGGAGCGCGGAGTGAAGGAAGTGGTGGGAACCTTGATTGTCCAGTTTGGCTCCTTTGGCAAAGCACCGCTTGTGGAGCAGGTCAGCCTGGATGAGATGGCGGAACGATACAAAAAGTAGGTGATAAGCAGAGGGTGTTGCAAAATCAATGTCAATAAGTTAATGTTTCTTAAAAGGCCAAATATTCTCAGGGCCAAACTTAACAGCATTGATTTGGCGACGCCCCTTTTATTATAGGTGAGGAGGGAGATTGTATGGCCTGGTATCTGTATGTGATATTTTTGGCAGTCAGCTTTGGAGCTTCGGTGGTGGGAGCTATCTGCGGGATTGGGGGAGGAGTACTGATTAAGCCGCTTCTGGATGCTTTTGGGGTGCTCAGCGTGGCTTCTATCAGCTTTCTTTCCGGCTGTACCGTGTTATCCATGTCCTGCTATTCGGTGGTGAAGGCCAGAATGAGCAAAGAATCCCTGGTGGATCTGCGAACTGGGACAAGTCTGGCCATCGGTGCGGCTATTGGCGGCGTGGCAGGAAAGAGCATGTTTCAGTATATTTTGGAGCTGTCGCCGGATCGGGATCGGGTGGGGGCGGTTCAGGCGGCGTGCCTTTTGGCAATTACCTTTGGGACTTTGCTTTATATGATAAAAAAGGATAAGATTCACACCCATCATGTGACGGCTGTCTGGGCCTGTATCATGATTGGCCTTGTTTTGGGAATCTGCTCTTCGTTTCTGGGAATTGGCGGGGGGCCGATCAATCTGGTGGTTTTGTTTTATTTTTTCTCGATGGATACGAAGACGGCGGCCCAGAACTCTCTTTATATCATTTTGTTTTCTCAGATTACCAGCCTGATTAATACTTTGGTGACGAAAACAGTGCCAGAGTTTGGATTTGGGCTTTTTGTGTTGATGGTAGGCGGAGGAATCTTAGGCGGGGTAGCGGGGCGTTCGGTGAACCGAAAATTGGATGCCAATATGGTGAACCGTCTGTTTATTGGATTGATGGTTGTGATTATGGGAATTTGTGTGTATAATATAATACAGTTTCTGTAGCAGATCCGATCGGGGGAAGGCTTTGGGATTTCGCCTTTTCGTGATAAAAGAGGAGAATCCAATGAATAAAAGATTGTTCAAAATTATATTGATTCCGATGTATTTATTAATCGGATTCTTGTTATTTTGTATAATGATGGCAAATATGGCTCATTATTTAAATGTTTTCTTTTATGTTATTACCCTGATGTTCCTTCCCTTTGCCTGTCTGCTCAGCTTGCCGGGCAGCAAGCTTTTTAATTTGGCAGGCATGGCAGGATTCGTGGTACTGGGTATTCTTTTACCGGCCACTCAGCCTTTAAAATTTGAGTTTCAAGGTTTTAATGGATGGATTTTATTAGGGCTCATTGCGGCTAGCTTTGGGATTGGCGGTTTTATTTACCAAATCAGACATAAGGCTTAAGCCATACTTATTTTTCCGATATTCTTTTGTAGGGCAAGGGGCAATTGGGTAAAAAACGGATATGAAAGAGGCAATGTCATTTCGTTAATTTTCTCAGAAGGTACGCTAGAGAAAAAGGAGCGGGAAGCGTCCGGAAATGGTCTGCCTCTTTTTCCGGTTTCGGGATCAAGAATTCCTAAAATCCCTGCAAAGTCAAAATCAGCAGACCATTTCCGGTCTCTTCCCGCTCCTTTTTCCCTAGCTGAGTATTCTCAGCGCTAAACTTAATGACATTGATGAAAGAGGATAGTAATGGACAAAAAAACAAAACAGAATTTAGGGATAACGGTTACGGGAATCCTCCTGTTTGCGGCGCTGATGAATCTGCCGGCTGTGCTGGGATTTGCAGGAAAAATTATGGATTTAATGCTGCCCGTCATGGCTGGCGGAATTTTGGCGCTGTTTATTAGCGTTCCGGCAAATGGTGTGAAAAAACGTCTGAAAAAGTTTTTCATAAGGGCGAAAAAGCAGCTCCCTGACAGAAAGCTTCAGAACCTCAGCTTTCTCATTACCATAACCGGTATTTTGCTGGTGTTTTTCTTGGTTCTGATTTTGCTTGTTCCGGAAATTACCCGCTCGTTGGAGAGCTTATATGTCCAGGTAAAAGCCAGTATTCCGGGATGGATTGAATACTTAAATGGCCATGATTTGGATATTCAATGGCTGGAGGAATGGGTTTCAGATATTGATTTTGAGAAAATCATGCAAAATGTCTCGGATGGTATGGATGTGCTTTTCGGGAATCTCATGAATGCGCTTTCCTTCACGGTCAATATTATTGTGACTGGCGCTTTTGCTGCAATTATCTGCATATATATGCTACTGGAAAAAGAACGGCTGGACAGACATGCCCGGAAGCTGGCTCACGCCTATTTAAAACCGGCATGGGAAAAGAACCTGCTTCATTTTTGTACAGTATTTTATTGCTCCTTCACGAATTTTTTGTCCAGCCAATGTTGGGAAGCGGTAATTCTCGGGATTTTGATGTTTTTATCTTTTGCCATATTCCGGCTGCCATATGGAAGCCTGGTGGGGATTCTGACAGCAGTATGTGCCATCATTCCTTACGTAGGGGCCTTGATTTCCTGTGTTATCAGTGTGTTTCTCACTCTGCTGATTGCTCCTTCTGCTGTGTTTCGATGTCTGATTGTCTATTTGGCAGTGCAATTTATGGAAAACCAGTTTATCTATCCCCGGGTGGTAGGAGGTTCTGTGGGGCTCCCTCCGCTTTATACGCTGATTGCCGCCATGATTGGCGGAAAGCTTTTTGGCATTATGGGAATCATCTTTTTCATTCCTCTGACAGCTGTTGCCATTGAGCTTGTAAAAGAAGATGCGGATCACCGGATATGGAAAAAGGATAGTGCTTCTGGTTGACAGAGATGGCGATGCACTATTCTTGATGGGCATGGTCGTAAAGGATTTGAATATCCTCCGGCAAATGGTCCGGCAGCATTTCGTTGATATGGTCTTCATTGCCGTCCTGAATGGCCTGCTCGTAGTACCAGCATTTAAAACGAATCATATCCAGTGTTTTTTCCAGCCGTTGGATCTCTTCCTCCACGGCTTTTTTTCGTTTTAAGAAGAGATTAAGCCTCTGCCCATAAGTTTCGCTGCCCTGGGAACACCATGCCATAAATTGTTTGATGGCTTTGATCTCCAGGCCGGATTTTTTTAGACATTCGATTACCCGTAGGGTTTCAATTTCTTTATCCGTGAAATTGCGGATGCCGGAACTTCGCTGCATATGGGGAAAAAGGCCCTCTTTATCATAATAGCGGAGCGTGGAGATGGGGATATGAAACATTTGTGATATTTGTCCAATCGTATACATAAAAATCTCCTCTTGACCTAAAGTTAGGTTTAAGTGTTAAAATAACATACCATGACAAAAAAGTCAAGCTTGCCATGATGAAAGAATGCCAGGAAGAAGGAGGAAATTGTTATGTCAGAGAAAAGGGCAGTTCCCAAAACGGGAGGAGATCATTATGTTCCTTATGAGGAGCGTACTGGCGGGGAGTCGGTAGTATTTTTTACCAGAGATTTGTCTGCCGCGGGATTGGTGAAAATATTTGAGCGTATTCAAGAGGCGCTTGCCGGCAAGGTAGCCATAAAGCTCCATACCGGCGAGAAAAATGGTCCCAATATTATCCCGCGGGAATGGGTAAGAACATTGCTGGAAGAAAAATTGCCGGACGGGGTTATTATTGAAACCAATTCCTATTATGAGGGAGACAGGGATTCGACAGAAAAGCATCGGGAGACCTTGCAGGTCAATGGCTGGACATTTGCTCCGGTGGATATTATGGATGAGGAGGGAGCAGTGCCTTTTCCAGTAAAGGGTGGAAAATGGTTTACAGAGATGTCCATGGGAAAGAGCTTGCCGGAGTATGATTCTCTGCTCGCGCTGACTCATTTTAAGGGCCATACCAAAGGAGGCTTTGGAGGCTCGAACAAAAACATTGGTATTGGCTGTGCGGATGGAAAGATTGGCAAAGCGATGATTCATACCACTCCGGGACAGAGTGATCCGTGGGATATCAGCGATGAGGAGTTTATGGAGCGCATGACCGAGTCTACCAAGGCGGTGGCAGATCATTTTGGAAAAAGGATTGCCTATATTAATGTGATGCGGAATATGTCTGTGTCCTGTGACTGTGAGGGGATCTATGCAGAACCGGTAGTGACACCGAATGTGGGGATCTGTGCCTCGCTGGATATTTTGGCTCTGGATCAGGCATGTGTGGATATTATCTATGCGATGAAAGAGGAGGAACGCCATGCCCTTGTGGAGCGGATGGAGTCCCGCCACGGGCTGCGTCAGCTTTCTTATATGAAGGAGCTGGGCATGGGCAATGATCGGTATGTGTTGGTAGATATTGATGAGAATGACCGGGCGGCCGATGTGGCCGATGTTGTGAGGGATCTTGCGCCGTTTGAGGGATAAAGCGGGCAGAAAAAGGAAAACTATGGAAAACGGGGAGATATTTGCTTGACCATTTAACAATTGTGTAATATAATAACAACTATCTTGTAATATTTTAAATATATATGCCGGGAGGTGCCAGAAACAAAGATGAAAAAGAGTTGTTGGAAACAATGGTCATTTACAATAGTATCCCTTATCACCATGCTTGCCATGACATTTCCATCTGGTGCGGCACCTGCCAGAGGGAAGATCACGGGAGTGGATTCCGCCGCCATATCTGGCTGGGCCTGGAATCCGGAAGATACCAATGATGTGCAGCAGGTGGAGCTGCATATTTTCCGCTCAGGGGAATCTGAGCCGGTCAAGTATCTTCATGCGACGGCTGATCAGTACCGGGAAGAGCTGGTGGCCAGCTTAAAGGACGGCTGGCATGGCTTTTCGGCAAAGATTGACTGGTCTGAACTTGATGGCAGTGAATTTAAGATAAAAGCATACACGGTAAAGAACGGTGAGTACTATATCTTAGGTGAGTCGGTAAGCTACAGCAAAGGTTCGTCTCAGGCGGCAAAAACGGCTAAGGATACCAGTAAAAATGCCGCGAAGAGCAAAGAAAAGGCATCAACCAAAGCTTCTGGGACTACCGCATCAGAGCCTGTCCGGGCGGCAGGCTCTGATGCCGGCCAGTCTTTGGGAATCTTTTCTATCAGTGGTTATTGCAATTGCGAAAAATGCAGTGGCGGCAGCGGAGTTACTTATTCTGGCAAGGCGCCCCAGGCGGATCACACGATTGCTGCGGATCTGACTATTTTGCCTTTAGGGAGCAGGGTGCGGATCGGCAATACGGTCTATACCGTGGAAGATAAGGGCTCTGCCATTCAGGGACATAAGCTTGATATTTATTATGACAGCCATGAAAAAGCAGTATCACACGGCCGCACCAGCCAGGAGGTGTTTTTGCTTCGCTGACGTTAATTGTGTATGGTTTTGAGGTAAATAGACAGGGAGAATGTGGAGCATTTATAGTATGAGCAGACGAATATTTTCATTGATTATAGCAGGGGCCTTGACAGCAGGCCTACTAGTGGGATGTGGCTCCAATTTTGAGGACACAAAAAATGACTATACGGTTCAGCCTGAACAAGCTACAGATGAACAGAAACCGGGGGAAGGGTCAGATGCATTGGAAAATGTGGCTGCGGAAGATACTAGTATAGAAGAAACAGAAAAAAGTGAAGCAGAGGAGAAAACAATCGTAGTATATTTTTCGGCAACAGGGAATACGGAGCAGGTGGCGGGTGTGATCGCGAAAGCTACTGGCGGAGAACTGTTTCCGTTGGAGCCTGTAGAGCCATATACAGATGAGGATTTGGATTGGACAGATAAGGACAGTCGTGTGGGAAAGGAACATGAAGACCCAGAGAAGAGGGAGATCGAGCTGGTTTCCACTACGATAGAGGGCTGGAAATCTGCATCTGTGGTGTATGTAGGTTACCCGTTGTGGTGGGGGATTGCGGCATGGCCAGTGAACAGCTTTGTTAAGGCAAATGACTTTGCAGGAAAAACGGTGATTCCTTTCTGTACATCTGCATCATCCGGATTAGGAGAGAGCGGAGAACTGCTGGCAAAGCTGGCAGGAAGCGGGGAATGGAAAGAAGGTATGAGGTTCCCGTCTAACGCTTCAGATGAAGCGGTTCGAGAATGGGTAGAGAGCATGGAATCATTTCAGAAGTCCTTAAATCCTTGAGGTTTGCTTAATCGCAGTTGTGTACCTGGGCCGGCAGGATGATTGTTGAAGGCCCCGGTATATCTTTCCTGTCTGCAAGTTCTTCCTTCCGACAAAACGACTTGTGCGGGACAACAGACAGCAATGACAAAGAGGGTGCTGCAAAATAACCCGCCCGTCATTTTTCTTATCCTGTGTCCGGCTGTTCACGAACATTCTGTCTGATATTGACGGACTTTGTCCGTTAAAGACAGACTGTGTGTGCGTGAACCGTCCGAACAAAGGATAGAGGAATGACGGGCGGGTTATTTTGCAACGCCTTTTTTCCCATTCCGTCCGACAGCCTGCCAATAATGGCTGAATGAGAAAACGATGGTTCAAGGGATGATGCCCTCGCCGCCAAAGATGAATATCCTCAAAGCTAAGTTTAATAGTCCGTATGACATAAAAGAAGATATCCGTAGAAGATGATGATAGAAAAATAAATATTTTTATGTTATAATCGCGGCAGAGACAGTGATAGAAAGAATACCAAAAAAGAAAGGCAGAGAAATCATAAATGGGGCAGGAAAGAAGAAAAAAGCGGCTTGCTATAGCAGGCTGCGGTTTTTTAGGAAATATCCTTATGGATGCATGGAAAAGCGGGTTTTTGCCAGAGTATGAGATTGTCGGGGTCCTGGGGCGGAATGAGGGGCGTGCGGCATCAATGGCTGCGAAGGCTGGCTGTCCGGTGTGCAAAAGCATTCAGGCACTTCTGGAACAAAATCCTGATTATGTGGCAGAGATGGCTTCCGTACAGTTGGTAAAAGAGATCGCAAAACCAGTGCTTCGCCATGGGGCCAATCTGGTAGTACTGTCGGTGGGAGCTTTTGCAGAGGAGGCATTTTATGAAGAGATCCGCCAGATAGCTGAAGAAGAGGGAACGCAGGTACATATCGCCTCCGGCGCCATCGGCGGCTTCGATGTGCTGCGGACGATTTCCCTGATGGGACAGGTCAGGACCGAGATGGTGACGCATAAAGGGCCGGTTTCCCTGAAAAACACTCCGGTTTTCAGAGAAAGCCTGATGGAAAGCCAGGAAGAAGAGGAGGTCTTTGTCGGAAATACCAAAGAAGCCATCAAACTCCTTCCTACCAAGGTTAATGTATCGGTAGCCGCCTCTTTGGCTACAGCCGGGACAGAAAAGACACGTTTTTCCATTGTCAGCGTTCCTGGTATGACAGGAGATGATCACAGAATTACGGCAGAAGTTGAAGGGGTGAAGGCAGTGGTGGACATATATTCAGGAACCAGTGAGATTGCTGCCTGGAGTGTGGTGGCGCTTCTCAGAAACCTGGTTTCACCGATTATGTTTTAAGAACCAGCGGCTGGCCAGAGGAGAGGCCGCGTTTTAGCCAGAACCGTTCGGCTGCATGGATAGCCAGCAGCAAAAAGCTCGCTGATGGGGTATGAAATGCGGAGCAATCCGTGTATCATAGGGGCCAAAATACCTTTTGGCCTTAATATCATTATTTTTATTATTTTAAGAATAAAGGGATATAGCGGTAGAAAGGGGATCATAAGCAATGGGAAAATTATTGTGGAATGAGAGGCTTAATATCGGAGTAGAGGTAGTAGATAAGGCTCATGCCAGGCTTTTTCGGATGGTAGGGAAGCTGATGGATTTGGCGGAGTATGAGCCGGAAAGCCAGAGCGCCTGTAAGGAAAGCATTAGATTTCTAGAAGACTATACCATGACACATTTTTCCGAAGAAGAAGCCTATATGCGCTCCATTCGCTACAAGGGGTATGAAAAGCATAAAAGGATTCATGATGAATTTAGAGATACTACACTGGTCTCTCTGAAAAAATATTTAAAGTCATCAAATTACTCGCCCATGGCAGTACAACGGTTTCTGAATGTGATGGTTGGCTGGCTGACGGGTCACATTATGGTGGAGGATCAGGCGATCATGGGAAATGTGGCCGCCAAAAGCGTATATGAGGAAACCCCGGATACGCCGGTGGTAGCCGGTGCGGTCAACCAGGCGATGAAGGATGTATTCCGACTGGAAGCAGATCTGGTCAGTGCAGAATATAACGGCAGAAGTATCCGGAATGGATATTATTATCGCCTGTGCTATGATATGGATGACGGGGGAAAGGTACAGCTGCTGATGGGATTGGAGGAGCAGTTGGCTCGCCGTGGGGTCGGTATGATGCTGGGATTGGCGGCTATGCAGAAGCCGGAGATGGTGAGGGAAGCCTCTGTGCAGATTTTAGAGCAGTTTATGCACCATTTTGGCAAGCTGTTTAAATCTAATACCGAATACCAGCTGAGCAAGGAAGAGCTGCTGAGCAAGGATGAATTCCGCGAGGATTTTATGACCAGATATCCCACCAGTTTGTTGTTTGAGACAAGGCTGGGACATTTTATTTTCTGTGCGCGGAAGTGGGAGGTTAAGAAGAGGAAAGGGGACTGAGGCAATGCCATCAAGTTAATTTTCTCAGAAGGTACGCCAGGGAAAAAGGAGTGGGAAGCGGCGGGAGGATGGTCCGCCGCTTTTTCCGGTTTCGGGATCAAGAATTCCTAAAATCTCTGATTTTTGCGAA
>CAJUPI010000039.1 GCA_910588125.1 uncultured Lachnospiraceae bacterium | reverse complement strand
TTTTTATTGTATTTTCAAGGTGCATAGGCACTTATTCAAGTGCGAAGTTTGAGTTAATTATTTTATTAATTATAAATTTTATATATAATATCACTATATTCTCATTTTATATAGCGGTATATTGATATTCTTCATTTATTTTAATTTAACCAACAATTATACTAAAATTCTTCTGGAATACTCCACACGTTATTATATAAAGTCCCCGGACATCCAACGCTCCCCTTTGTCCAAAATTCTTTTTCCTCTATCGACCAGCTCCTCGATACACGTATATACAAAAAGCAAGATGATAAATTTTGTTATGCCATCTTACCTTTCTTTACTTGGTTACTCTAACACCTCCACCTGATACTGCTCTGCTATCTTCTTTACTTTATCCGCCGGCTCTTTTGTTTTTACTGCGGTCTGTTGAATACTTTTCGTCTCCACCAATGTCCGATATATCAAAATTCCCTTTTCCATACCTCTACCCTCTATCACCTAGCTATACGAACCCATATTCCTGACCTTATCTTCGATTTTTCTTATATATTGCTTTTCCAAATTTAGATTGGCATAAAAATCTGTCTAAAAACATATCTTCTCATTTTTAAAAATACATTCATTAATCCTTTTCAAAAATGCCCAGCCGTCTCACAATCTCCTCCGGTTCTGGCAGCATTTCTTTCATATTATCCGGCAAAGAACTACAGAGCTGATATGTCGCCACCCCTATGGGAACATTCGACCTTTTTAGTGCATATTCCACATAGGTTCTGTCTTTGCTCTTACAAATAATAATTCCGATAGATGAATTCTCATCAGGCAGCTTTACCTGTTCATCTAAAGCAGTTAAATAAAGCTGCATCTTTCCCGCGTACTCTGCCTCAAACTCCCCTATTTTCAGTTCAATTGCCACCAAGCACCTTAATCTTCGATGAAATAGAAGCAAATCAATATATAAATCCCGGCTTCCAACAACTAAGTGATATTGATTTCCTAAAAAAGAAAAGTCGCCTCCCATCTCAATCAAAAAGGCTCTGATATGGTTTACCAACTGCACTTCCAGTTCATGCTCGGTATATTCAGGGGACAGTTCTGCAAAATCAAACGTATATTCATCCTTCACAGCCAATTTTGCCTGAATTCTCCGTTCTTCTGGAAGTGTTAAGTCAAAATTCGTCTGATTCAGAAGATATTTTTCATATGTCTTAGCCTCAATAAAATTAATCAGGACTCTCTTTGTCCAGCCAAATCTCTTTGTCATCTGAATATAAAATTCTCTCTGTAAATCATCTTTACATTTTTCCATAATAGCGATATTGTTGCTCCAGCTAATTTCTCGCACCAGCGGTGC
Organism: uncultured Lachnospiraceae bacterium; assembly: GCA_910588125.1. Classification (GTDB taxonomy): domain Bacteria; phylum Bacillota; class Clostridia; order Lachnospirales; family Lachnospiraceae; genus Brotaphodocola. The sequence continues at coordinate 26,204 of CAJUPI010000039.1, read as the reverse complement.
GAGTTTTTCAGAATTGCAATATGTCAGATAAAAATTACGCATTCTCCACAGATTTGCCGCTGAATATCCCTGTGTTCCTGGGAACTCCTTTTGCAACTCCTTCGCCAATATCTGTACAATGGATTTTCCCCATCCCTTTTCTCTTTGCTGACGATATATCTCTTCACCGATTTCCCAGTAAGATTAATAGTTTCTGTATTTACTATTTTAATTGCCTGAAATTGCTTCCTTTGAATCAATTCCTTAATTTCATTGACAAAAGGCTGATATATAATAATATCCATATCCATCATATCCTTTCAACTCTCGCGCCACTGGTGCGAGAGTTAGTGACACTATTAATGATTATCCTTCTTAATACTCATAAAAGAAATAGCTTCCGCTTTTTGAAAGCATAAATCAATCACTAAAACATCTTTTCCATCCATTACGAATCAATTCATCAGCTTTCGGTAAAGCATATTTCAAAAGTTTATCCGCAAGTGTAATTGTCCCTGCTGGCAGCAAAATACTGCTTTCACACCACATCGCCGGATATGCTGCAATCTTGCATCTTTTATTTTGCATCGCAACAAAATGATGTATCCCATCCCCAACTATTTTATATTCCGCTCCCAAAGCATTTAATGGTTCCAGCAATTTTTCCTGTTTATCATAAGACAATTCTGACGGAAGACTGGAATTTTCGCACCATTCCAACAGCTCTAGCGCCGCAAAACGGTCTAACAAGCCATGAACCCGTTGATTCCAGTAATGCATCAGACATTCATGGCAGGCACTGTCACATCCGGCATGGCAGCTTACCAAGATCTTTTTTGTTTCCTCCATCAACTCCTCTGTTCTTTCCGCCAATGCAGAACAATACCCTGCTCCACTGGAAAGACTGTCAAACAAAAAGACATCTACATATGCTTTAAAACCATCTTCGGAATATCGCAGCCGATATCCGCTTTTGATTTCATTGAATTCAATATCCAGCAAGCGTCCACCTGCCAAAGTCATAGCTTCCGCTAAAGTCTGGCCGGCTCTTCGTATCCAAAGCCCTCCAGGATTTACATTTATTTGTTTCACATCAAGGGTAATCTCATACACCACCATGTCTGTTCTAAACTGATTGCCCAGATAAGTGTTTACAACCCTTCCTACCCCGTGATCACAACTATAATTTGTATACGGATGGCGATACGGTTTATATATCTTCCTAAGAATCGCTTCGTCATCCCCGGGAACTGCAGCCCCACAATCTTTACAGACCATAAAACCTGTAGATTTTGGCCCCTTATTCAAGATAATCAATGGATCATCGGATCTCTTTGAATAACGGAGGTTACTAAAACCGATTACCGTCTCCATCTCACTTTCTTTGGGTGTAATAGAGTAACAAGGTTCCTCTGCATAAGTCATTTCTGCTTCAGCCCCTGCTTCCTTAGCACTGGTTCCATTAACAGGCGCAAATCCCCATGGCTTTAGCATCTTTTGACTCCGAATGGTTGATTTTCCACAAAACGGGCATTGGTCTTCATGCTTCAGTCCCATCCAACTGCAGGCAGAGTCTCCACAATAGTATAGATCTTTAAAATATTCTTTGCTTTCAAAAAAAGGCCGGGCAGGGTGTTCCTGCTCATCCGCACGAAATTTTGAATGAAAGCTGTAAATACCGCCTGATTTATAAGTAACCTTATTAATTACAACTAGCCGTCCCGGTGCGTATTCACTAATTCCTATGTCCAGAGCGCGTTCCGGCTTTTGTTTAATGGATGATCCATTTTCATTTTCCACATGAAAACCCACAACATCTTTAGGAAAAGAATATGTTGGAAAAATCCCTCTTTCCAGAAAAGTGTCTAGCACGCTCTTTTCCTGGTGGTTGTCACCATCCTGATACTCCTCCGGAAATTCTTCCGTGCTTTTTCTCAATTCCTCCAGCCGAGACAAAATTTCTTTTTTATATTCCGCTATATCGAAATCTATCCCTTCTGGAATGAGCGTTTCCAACTCAAAATCCGATTCTCTTTTCCCGCCGATAAACTTTTTAAAATTTTTAAAATCTTTCCGGAAAAAATCACGAATCCCAACTTCGTCCGCCCCTGCCTCCATCATGTCAAAAAATTCTGTAGCACAAATTACATTCATATGTCGATATGCTAATTTTTTATTGTCAACATCAATCCATGGTGTTCTGGGAACACCGGAAATGATTTTTTCAGGATTATGAAAGTAATAGCTGTCATGAGGCCTATTGTCTGTATATGTAACGATTGTGGATATTGCTGCGCTTTTCCGACCTGCCCGTCCAGCGCGCTGCTGGTAATTTTCCCGCATAGGGGGAATATTTCTCAAGCCAACCGCTGTCAGCGAACCAATATCAATACCTACTTCCATAGTCGTAGTACAGCTCAATATATCTACTGGACGATCATTGTCTACATGGACATTTTGAAACCTCATTTCAAAATCTTCCGTAGTTGACCACGTTTTTTGCCGCTGATCCTTATGGGAAAGCTGTGCGGTATGTTCCTCTGTGTTAATGCGTGTCATATGTGCCTGCGGATCACCATGCACCGCTTCCAATACAGGTGCCCGCCAGAATTTAAGGCCATCAAAATCCTCCTGTGTCATCTTTCTGGGAATCCCTTTCCCACAGTGTACACATTTCCCCCACAATATAAAGGGAAATACGCCACTGCATCTGGGACATTTATACCATTCATGATTTTCGCCAAAACGTAACATAATCATATCCGAATTAAGATACCTAGAGGATGTATGATTGCCTTTGACAAGGAACTTGCATAACTGCCTGATCACAACTTCAATCTGATCCTTTGTAAATCCCTGAGCCTCCAACATTTTCCTGATCCTGGGCGGCAATTCATTTCCATTCCCGACTCCCAGCCGGGGATATGCAGTAATGTTTCTTCGCACGTCATCATCAATTTCAGAGCCCACCGCATACTGTGAAGTCATGATTTCCATTGCCCATGCAGAAAACAGCACTTTGAACTCATCTAATGATATCTCAATTTCCTCTTCCTCCAGTTCCTCTTCGATTTCATCAAAGGTTTCCCCGTCATTATCAATATCACAAGGCTCCATCCAACATAATCCAGCATCTGTCAAAGACCGAAAGCTGCTGCACAACTGTCGCAGCAAATGTTCATAGTACTGACTTGGTTTATGTTTAAAATATTTATTATTGACACTATTATATTTTATCTTTCCCTGCTTTTTCTCATATAATTCCTCCATCTTCTTTAAATCTTCCAATAATTCCGTTTCATTATTTCCGTAAAAAAACTGAAGTCTATTTTGATAAGCAACTTTCAGAAAAACGGCATATAAAATGTTTAATTTGGGAATTTTATGGTTCCGTGCCGCCCAATCCTGGAGTTCCTTTGCTGCAACTGTCAAGGCTTTTTTCATGGCCCATTCATCTGCCGCGCGGGTCAAATCCCTTGCCAGAACAGCCGCACGCTGTCTGCTGTCTGAAAACAGCAAAACCTTTCGTCCTCCGTTGGCCTCATCCTTATATTGAGAAACAGGTGGCTGTATATAAAATTGCTCTGATACCAGATTGAAAAACGGTTCATTTCCTTTTGTAACAAAATCGGTTGCCTCAAAGCGCATTTTGTCGCATTTAGGGCAAGTCCCAAACGTCCATAAATCCGGTCTGCCCTTAATTTCCACATCACAACAGTACGCTACCTGAATACAGTTTTTCTCCCCATCAGGCTCCCCGGAAAATTCGTCCAGGTATCCTGTCATCGCATTCAGATATGCAGTTTGAATCTTCTTGTTTCTTTTACTTCTTTTAAAGTCACTATCCTGAAGAATCGGATAAAAAAGAATTTCTTTCAAGTTATCCGTAAACTGGATACCCGGTTCATTCCAGACAAAAGGTTTTTCATGTTCAGATACGTCCATATAGCCGCGCAGAAATAATGCACCGCAAGATCGCTCATTCAGCAGTTCATATATCATACCTCCACATTTGCAGCGTGTTCCCGGTTTTCGCAGATAGACACAACCTAATCCAAGTCTTGCATCCTCATAATTTTTTTCTGTGCAAGATGGATTGGAACAGGCGTAAATTCCCTGCAATCCCCGAAACATCATATGCAATCTGGCAGGATACAAAACCTTCCCCTCAGTATTTTTTGCAAATGGAGCGATTGCAAGCAATATACTGGTAGCCTTTTCCGCTGCAGATGATTCACTTTTGGGAAACGCAATTTTCACTAATTTCTCAAAGCTGACTGCATGCCCCCGGGTTTGTTTTATAATCCGCAGCATAGGATTGCACAAACGCAAACAATCATATAGCCATGTTTCCACATTTACTTCGTCCTCAGGGCCATTGTATACAGGAAAGTCTACTCTCTTGGCAAAATCCATAATTGCCAGATAGCGCCCATTCCAGTCCTGCTGCAATGCATCCAGATCGTAATCTATAAGAACAATCGGATCAAACTCTCTGCCGTTTTCTGGAAGCTTCTCCGCTTTTCCCTTAATCAATACAAACGTATTTTTATTTTTTTGCTGGGCGCTTAAATCATAGGCAAATTGGTATATTTCTTTCTCCTTTTCTTTTTCTGAAGGAATGCTGGCGCTGGTAAGAATAAACTGTACCTGATTACGGTTAATACCCAGCTTATGCAATAATCTGCGAACTAAAAGAGCAACCTCTCCTCCAGATGAGCCTCGATACATATGAGCTTCATCCATAATGAACAATAACTTATTCTCCGGATCGCTATTAATCCATTCTTTCGTCCTATTCCAAATTCCCCTTTCAATGGGACGCATCAACATATATTCCAGCATAGAATAATTTGTAATCAATATGTCAGGACAATACTGATGCATTTCATGTCGGGTTATTAACTCCGCATCCTCTGGATCTGTCAGACAATCCTCCTGTTTTCGCAACCGCTCCACAAACGCTTCCAAATCTTTTTTAGATGGATATTTTCCAAGCTCATGGAGCTTTTTCTTAGTTTCTTCCGGTTGCTTAAGAATATCTTTCTCCATCGTATTCGCCAAATTCAAGTTCTGATTTCTGTCAGCTCTGCCTGAATATGGTGTACGTCCAGTATACATTCCAAATTGCACTACCCGGCTTCCCGAAGCCAATTCATTGATTAAGCTATGAAAACCGTTTTCGCCATTGCCAATCATGCGGCGAAGTCTTCCCAACTGATCAGAAACCAACGCATTCATTGGATACAGCATGATTGCCCGTACCCCGCGAATCTCCCATGTTCTGGGAGAACGCATTTGCTCCAGAACCAATTTACTCACCATCGGCCACATAAAACATTCTGTTTTTCCAGAACCGGTACCTGTAGCAATGAAAAGGTCCTGGCCATGATAAAATGCTTCCAAGGCTTCAATCTGGTGTTTGTATGGGGTCTTAAACACGCCTAAATCCAACTCTGCCATTTTTAGAAGAATTCTTTTAACATCCATCTCCAACGCTGCGCCGTTAATTCCCCCTTCCGCTTCCAGATAAGCGGGATTAGCCTCTATATAAGGTTCCTGGAAAACCATTCCTGCCTTTTGCAGTTCTTTTTCACACGCAGCACGTAATGCGTCATTTTTACCAAGATATTCAGTATTGATATAATCCAGCAGTCGGTTTCTAATGGCATCATAAGTGTTTCTTACTCCATATTTATCCATGTCTTGTCCTTTCTTCTATCAGTTTTATCCCTAATCCACATAAGTGCGGCTTTACAAATTCCCACACCAACTCACCCATATCCCATTCCAGTTTATCCGTAATGGAATTGTGAGGCCATGCGAATGTTTCCAACAGAGAGTTTTCCTTTTGCGGCAAATGAATTCTCAATTTCACTAAAACATGGTCTGTATAATGGTACACATCTATTGGCACATCATTCCCTACCATGTGCCTCATTGCCATCATAAAACGTCTATGTTCGCTAACCTTCTGTAAGAATGGGTCCACCCGATGTTCATACAAATATTCATCCTGACGCAGAAGATAATACTCATATCCGTTTTGACAGATATTACGGCGAGCAAACCATATTCCTTCCACTGATTTTGGCCGTTCTGACTGCCAACAGGAATGATTATTTTTTGACTTCTTATATGCATTAAAGTATTGAACATCCTTATCTATACTCTCAGTTTTCCACCAAGCGGAGTGTACAAAATCCTCAAACCATCCTGTTACATCTATAACTGGCTCAGGTTCGAATATTATGCGTTCTTGTGTCTCCTGAAGCATTGCTATACCTGAATAATATGTATCCTGTGAAAGTATCTCTCCTTTTCTGCACTCCACTTTACCTGATAGCGGCATTTGACTGCTTCTTGTAAGAATCAAGTTTGTACCAAATCCAACCTGCAGCAAATCCCCATGTCTTATGAGCCTGCCCTGCAGCACACCTATGGGACTGCCTGTCTCTGGTTCCATTTCAAACCATGGTCTGGATTCCGGATACCTTTTCAGTATTTCATTAAGAACAGCAGTACATTTATCAAAAATATGTCTCCTACTCACCCCTGGTACAGCCCCTTGTATACTGGTGACCGGCCGATCCAATGCAGCAGCTTTTACCCAACTGGCCATTGCTGAATACAAAACTCTGCTGCAATATTGCATCTCTGATTCATTTTCAAACCTATCAATCCCTAAGTCATTAGCCATGGCATACAGGATTCTGTCTTTCATCCTCTGTACCTCACAGATATTTTTTAATATATCTGTTGGACTTTACATCCAATCCAACTACTGAAAGCTTTTCTAAGAAATCCTCCTTTTTCCCAGAAGATTTCGCACTCAGCAAAACCTGAACAAATATCATTTCATCCGCTTCCATTGTTCCATCTGTCACAGCAAGATATTTTGCATAATTTAAAATTGCCATATTATCAATCAATCCATAAAACTGTTTTAACAGCTTACGTTTTTTTCGAAAAACTTCTGTGTCGTATTCTAAAATAAAATCGACGGAAGAATGAAAAGCGTTTAAAGTATCCAGCCCAAAATCTGTAATTCCCAAATCTCCGTCAATAAACATAGTTTGATTCCATACACAGCTTGAAATCATTTCTGTATTAACACCATTCAATGGGAAAATAAGAATTGCCTTATTCCCCCACTCTTCTGAACGCTGCTTTATCTCATGAAAAGCGCTCAGGCTAAAGCTCTCAAAAATTCCATTGACCATAAATACTCTATTAACTTCTTTTATCTCTTGCCCAATAAAATCACAGATTTCTTTACAGCGTGGTTCTCCTATTGGCAAAGAAATCATACAAGTCCCATCACATCCGAACATAGAGGAAATACAATCAGCTATCCTTTCTGTGTGTTCACCACATACAATGGGCATGTTATTACAAATCGCAAATACAATTATCTGCGCCATCTGAAGCGCAGTTCTTTCATCATAACCAGACAAAATTAAATTCTCTGTCAGTTCCTCTTCAAAAGAATCCATATCTGTTATTTCTGTACCCAGATGATACTTCTTTTTTCTATAAGTAATCGATATAGAACTTTCCTCTGACAGTACACTCTTATTTTTCGTATCGATTGGCATAACAAATGCCATCTCAGATATAAAATCCGATGCATCTTTTCTTGCCAGAGCAATTCGTGCTGCAATTTTTTCTTGTACATCCTGAGCCAGTTTTTCATGTTTTGAAATCTCTGCCTGGAGTTCTTTCAGTTCCTCCTGCACTTTGCTGTGTTGCTCCTTATATGTAATATAATTATCTCTTTCCTCCCTTGCGGCTCTCTGCACTTTTTCCAATTTCTCCTGCGCCATGAGAAGCTTTTCGGAATTCTCCTTCCGCCAGTCTTCCAAAAGCAATTCCTTACATCTCCTCACAAGTTCCACATTTCTCTCCACCGCATCTCCTAACGTTTCCATATCAATGTCGTTTTCCGACAAATAGGAATCAGCCTGTTTAATAAAAGAAGATAGGTATTCTTCGGCTTCCTTCTGCGTACATTCATACGCATCAATAATTTCCTGATACATCGTCTTTTCTGGCAGTTCTTTCAAAAAAGCCTGACAATGCTGGGTTTCTTTTATACTAAGGCCACTTTGTCGTAATCTGGCACTTGTAGCACGCCTTACCACAATCTCCTTTACAACTTCCAGTGGGCTCTTTACTTGCAAAATATTTTGAGGCATACCCATATTAAGGTATCTGTAAATCTTCTTTCCAGCAATTTCTATTACATCGCCACTGTCAATAATATACTGAGGCAATATGTACACATTTTTCTTCAACCGGACATCCCCATTGCAAAATTCCAATTCTCTAGTTCCACACAGCAAACCATTCATCTGATTTTCTGCCATTTGATACACAAAAAGCACTTTGCTTCCTGATATGCAGGAGAGATTCTTGTCAATAAGACACTCTAAAAGTTCCTCATAACTATGACATTCCGTAAGCTCCACGACCTCTATGTACTTCAAATTACTATTATACTGCATCTTATTGACATAGTCTCTATTAGAATCCTTATAATTGGGAACAACGCTCCAATTCCATATCCCAACATATTCCTCTGTATCAGGGCCATCAAGCAATGGCAATTTGTCGCGATTACCGAAATAGGGCGGTTCTTCCTCGTTTTTAATGAATCGGCTGATCCTTCTATCCTCTATGTCTGCTAATCGCCTGCATTTTTTTCCATTATAATCGGTAAATATCTGACAAATAGATGTGTGTTGGTAATCTTCTCTTTGCTCTTCTGTCTCCTCATCACAGTACTTTGATAGTTTGCGGTATTTATCCAGCTCTGCTTGAAGCCGTTCCTCCTTTTCTCTCTCTTGTTCAATCTGCTTTTTTATTAACATTACTTCTCTTTCCAATTCACTGTTTCTCTCAGATAATTTGGACAATGACATTTGTGCTTTGGAATAGAGTTTTTTTTCCGTTTCTACTTCCTGCTCCAACTTTACTTTTTGATCCGTCAAATTCTTTACTTTTTCTTTTAGTTGTGTAATCTCACTTCTTTTTACTCTCTCATCCGTTTCACTTTTCAGGGTTTCAATTGAAATTTCTTCTCTTTTTTTCTTTTCATTCAAGAGCTGTAACGCCACTTCCATTAATGCAATATATTCTTTAGAGCAAGGTTCTCCTGTCACTTTAAAAAAGAGACCTACATTTTCCTGAAACACACTTTGAAATATAGTTTCAAGCAAAGCTGTGGATCTCGATTTTCCCTTCTCTTCCTGCATTTTTTGATATTTCTCTATTTCCAATCTCCAGATATCAAGCTGCTTCGTGATAAATGATGCGATAAAATCTTTCGTAATATTTTTTCTCACAAGCATTACCGTCATATCATCCGATAAAGAAGCAGCTCTGCTTCCCGGCCGAATTTTATTGAATTCCTGAGGGTGCCTTTGAAAATATACACGAATTTTTCTTGGTGTAATTTTCATACAAATATATTCTATTTCCTCTTCTGAAAAATCATTCACTAAAATTCTTCCCGTTTCCCTCAAGGTCTGCTGCAAAGATTTTACATTTTCTGCATTATCATTGTTTCCTGTTTTCGCTGCTTCATTCTCCTTCAAATGATTAATGCTTTCCTCTGGTTGTTTCATATATGATATTCCTCCCCACTACAGCATTCATATAATATTTTCAAAATGCCGACTGGTATTTTTCCATTAACAATCATCCTCTTTACTTCATTAAATATCTTGTTATTCCCCATCCTTTTCCATTTAAGGAACATATTTTTTACCCAATATGGGACGGGAACTAACTCTCCCTGACAACACTTTCTTATTTTATCTACTGTCAATGTTTCCTTTAAGTCTTTCCCTCTATTTGCAGTTTTTGCCCAATAATGAATAAAAACTCCGCCTTCCTCCACAAACATAATTTCTTCTGAATTGTGTTGGGCAGAAACAGCTACTCTCTTCTCACGAACAAATATTTGCTGAAATATTTTGTCCCTGGTTCCAATATAAATTTCTGTTTTTGCATTTGAGTTTAGAAAAAAGGCTTGTGAAATCACATCTTTCGTGATATCCTTCCATTCCACGAAATCTCCGTTTTTCTTTTCAATACAAAAATTATACCCATACTCCGGATGAATAATCTTTTTGGATTGAAACGCTATTTCTCTTCCTGCATATTTCCTATCTACAGAAAGAAATACTTCCTGAGAATGTATGATAAAGGAAACTGTATGGCAACCGCCTTCAGCTTTATTGACAGCTATCGGGAAAACTTCAGGGCCGTCATATCTATATATATTCGGTTCGTCATTTCCACTGGATACTGAACAATACACTTTTGCATTGCTTTTGGCAGGTATCACAGCCCCCTGTTCTACCATGGGCGGCCACAGCGGAATCAATTCCGGCGATGTCTGCAGCAGCCATACACCAAACTGTCTTTGCAGATAATTTTTTATGTATTGGTATCTATTTGCGTTTTCTACCGAAACATTAATCGTAATTAAATATACATTGTAGACATTCTCACTCAATATTATCGTTCCAAGCTTTTGTGAAGAAATCTCCTGGGGTGGAGCAAATTTTCTGGCAATCACATAATATTGTTTATCCGATGAAATGTTACCGCCTTTCCTAATCTTTTTTCCTCCTGTTTCCCCATATGTAAAAATCGCCCCTCCATAACCAAATCCATCTGCATAATCAGACCACTTTTTACGAAGTTCCAATGTTTCTTCTGGTTCAATGGTCACTCCAAAATTTTTTCCTGGATATGGGATGAAATTAATCGGCACCAAAGTAACATCATCTTCCAGAAAATTGACTACATTCACAGAAACTTTTCTATAATGTTCTGCCCCTGTAATACAAGCCTTGATATCCCGTGATGCAGCCATGGCAAGTAACTGCTCACCAACCGCAGGAAATCCTATCATCAAAGAAAACTGATTATCAGCTCTGATAGACAGATAAACAGGCAATCCAACACGCTCATACAAATTCAATCCTGATCGCCCATCCACTCGTTTATCACATTCCGGAGTCTGTTCCGTCTTGTTATAATGCGAAAACTTGTCCGGCTGTGAACCTCCTCTGGAACTCCAAAATACTGGCTCACCGCATTCAGGACAAAAAAACCTGTCCTTTTTCCGGGGAATATACTTATTATAAAATATATCTGCACTAACCTCTTTCTCTAACCCTATCTCATATCTATCAATAGCGTATTTCATGGTTTCCTATCTTTTTGTCTGAATAATATCTGGTCTTTTTGCAAAATGTACACTCTAATATGCTCTAGTTTTATTATACACATAATATTCTGCCTTTACAATCAGTATTTGGTATCAGTAATGTTTTCTCTTTCTACCTTTGTATGTTTATGTATTCCATATCACCTTTATATTCCCTGCACAATCCACACTTACATACTTCAAATACCTTATAGCAATTTCCCTTATTAAATCCTTACAGCATAAAACCTCTATATCTCCCATTTCTTTCTTCATTTCCTCCAAAACTTTCTTGTCTAACTCTTGAACTGCTATTTTACGCGTTGAACATCCCTTTCCTTTTTTATTTCTCTCACACATATAATATGAATACGTCCTCCCTCTAGTTGATACCGATTTCTCCACCAAAAAACTGCCACACTCCTTACACACTGCAATTCCAACCAAAGCACTTATTTCCATACGTTTTCCAACCACTCTTATATTTAGCGCCAACATTCGTCTTGCTATTTCTAATTCTTCCTTAGCTATAGCACTGTACCTCTCATTTCCATAAATTGAATCAGACAATATCTTTCTTATTTCTGCCAAAGACCACCCTACGATCTTATCTTTCTTATATTTGGCCAGATACTCAATCCCTTGAGATTCTATAACATTCTTGCTCTGTCCCAGACTCATTCCATCAAAGCATAAACTAAACATCAATTTCACTGATTCCATTTTTTCACTATCCATTACCACTACATCATACTTTTCATGTCTCATAAATCCATATGGGATTTTTTCTGTAATTTTTCCACTCATATAAACTTTCTCCATTAATAAAATATTCATACTTTCAGTTTAAACATTGTCTAAAACTATCTAAATTCATTTATCTATTATATGAAATACAAAGCGAACGCTGTATTAGTAATCCTTTTATATCCTAGAGCATTAAAAAAGCAGGCTAATGAATTTTTTTCATCCATCATCCTGCTCATAAAACCAATTAACAAATTAATTTTTTGCTTTCCCCTCTATTTCTCAAATAACCCCCATCACTCCCCCAACCCAATAAATCACTCCCAACACCCAACTGCTCAAAATTCCATACAAAATCACCGGTCCGGCAATTGTGAATATTTTGCAGCCTATTCCGAAAATTTGTCCCTCCGCCTTATACTCAATCGCCGGCGCCACCACCGAATTAGCAAACCCGGTGATAGGCACCAGTGCTCCGGCGCCGCCCCATTTGACGATTTTCGGATATATATTCATCCCGGTCAATACGACACTAAGCAAGATCAATTCCAATTGCATCCATGTCATCGCTGTCTCCTTTTCCATTCCCCAGAGATTCATCATACTCATCATAGAAAGCTGTCCCAGCAGACAGATCGTACCGCCCGTTACAAAGGCCCGCAGCATATCCGCCCCCAGCGGATGTGACGGAGTAACCTTTTTCACATATTTATCATATTCCTGTTTATTCAATTCCATAATCATCCCTCCTATCAATCCCTGTCTTATGGCTTCACACATCATTTCATATTTCTGATTATTATCTAACTTATCTTACCCTCAGCGGACAAGGGAATATTCCTTTTGAACAATTCTCCGCCGTCCATCCGGTCTGCATATATCGAAGCCTTATCCTACATACACATCCCTTTCACAAAATACACCAATGATCCCGCCAACTTTCCCAGTGCCACTGACAAAATTACATATTGCAGCCCCACTGCCAGCCGGATTCTCCGGTTAATAACCGGAAGCGCCTTTAAAGTCTCCGCCAGAGACATTACCAGACAACCTACAAAAATCCCCGATGCCAGGCCGAAGATCCCCAATGCTGCATTTCCGCCGGCTCTGATCGGAATCTCATAGAGATCCGACACATTTCCCAGGATTCCTCCCAGAATAATCAAAGTTTCATATAGCAGGATCCGTTTTGTTCCGGTTCTCCCCATCAGACGAGGAAACACACCAATGATCGCCAAAAAAGCAAACACTCCGGCTGCAATCACGCCCCCCGCACTCAAGCCCAAAACTCCCATAACTGTCGCCTGCCACCACGGAATCTGCCAGGCACCCTCAGCCATTTCCATGCAGGCGATTTTGCTTATCTCACCGAATATCAATCCCCTGCTCCTTTCTTCCGTCATTCTGAATCAACGTTTTGCTGATATTATCTTCATACAGGCGCATCTCCACCTCCAACGGGGTAGGATCCGTACTCAGTTTCCACTTAGCAAAATGGTTGAAAAACACAATAATCCCCAATGCCAGCCCGATAGAATAAGTAAGCTCCAAAATGGTAGTCCCTTGCGCTTCTTTTCCGGTAATCAGCCAATACAATTCCCGGAAGACATCCCGCACATTGGCATCATTATTAAAAGTCATAATGGCAAATGCCGCCCCGCAAAAACAAATTACACAGACAAACAACGTCTTGGCCCACTGCCACAAATAACGCGGACGCAGCGGCGGCTGGTAATCGATGATATATTCCACCTTTCCGATATTCGTCACAGAAACAGATGGATCCACAGCCTCCAGCTTCTCAATCACATCCAAAGCACTCTCCACATAGCATTCACATTTCTCACCAATAATATGCTTTACCTTGACACATTCGCATTTATTCCGGATGTTCGTATCACTGCAATATACCTTTGCCACATCCTTCACATATACATCCTTTTCATGCACTTCTGTGATCTCACTCAGATTTAAATAGACCGTATTGGTTTTATTGCTCACAACATTACCTCCTGTGCCTGCTCCACCAGTGTTCCTCCCGGTTCCTGCCTGACCTTACCAAACAGGCAATACCAGACAATAAGCGCCGCAATCGACAGGCACAAAAATACGGTCACAATCCCTATCAAATGCTTCAGAAAATCCATATTCTCACATCCTTTACTGTTTCAAAATAATCGATACGATAACACACTACAGATAAATTTCATCCCAAACATCCATAGCTATTCATACGAACGCACCTGCTGTCAACATTTTGTACCATCATACGACATTACCCTCAGTAGACAAGAGGATAGACTTGTCCGCTGAGGGTAGTATGTGTGATTATCAATTCAGATATTCGCAATTATTTATCACCATTTAAAAACCTCTTGTCAAACTATCCTGTACATTTTATCAATTTCAACATTACATCCATTCATACATACCATAGCCATAATCCATCAATATTTATATTATATCAATTAAAATCCCCCCAAACCCAGCCTTAGGGAAAGGGAAACGCCGGAGAACTTTGTAAAAACTGGCGCCGCTTGTTTTGTGTGCAGGGATTTTAACCGTTCTTTAGCTTTTGGATTTTTCGTTTTATTTTCAACAAAATCCAAAAACGAAAGAACAACTTAATCCCGAAACAATAAAACAGGCCGCACCAGTTCTTACAAGGCTCCCCGGCGTTTCCCCTTCTCTAAGGCTAAAGCGTACTTTTCAAAACTCTCCCAGCTAAACAACTACCCTTCCATGCAGCCCCTCATCTTCCTGAGAATTCTTTTTTCCAACCGCGATACCTGCACCTGAGAAATATTCAGATCCGCGGCAATCTCACTCTGCGTCTGATTCTCAAAATAACGCCGCACGATGATCTCACGATCCTTATCATTTAATTCCTTCAAAAGCTGTTCCAGCACCATACGGTTTAGCAGCTCCTCCTGCGCCTCCCGCTCATCGGGCAACTTGTCCAAAAGACGCAGATTCTGATCTTCTCCGGAGCCAACCGTCCTGTAGATGGACTCCACCTCTGTTGCGGCCTCCATGGAAGCGGCCACCTCCTCGCAACTGACGCCTATTCGCGTCGCCAGTTCCTCCAATCCCGGTTCTCTTCCCAGCTCCCAGATCATCTGTTCACGGGCGCTGCTGACCCGCATACCCAGCTCCTTTAAGGAACGGCTCACCTTGATCATGCCATCGTCCCGCAGAAAGCGTTTGATCTCTCCAGTGATCATCGGTACGGCATAGGTGGAAAATTTCACATCAAAATCCAGATTGAACTTATCAATGGCCTTGATCAAACCGATACACCCAATCTGGTATAAATCCTCCAGTTCATGCCCTCTTCCGGCAAAACGTCGTACGATACTCCACACCAGCCCCACATTGTCCAATACCAGCTGATCTCTGGCACTCTGGTCGCCTTCATGGGCAAGGCGGATCAATTTTGTGGTTTCCTCCATGCTCCCTCACCTGCCGATTTTCTTTTTCATAGTCACCAGAGTTCCCCGTCCCGGCTCCGACTCCACCTGCACCTGATCCATAAATGCTTCCATAAAGGAAAAGCCCATGCCAGAGCGCTCTCCTGACGGATCCGTTGTATACATCGGTTCCATGGCCCGCTTCACATCGGCAATCCCCACTCCCAGATCCCGCACCATCACTGTCAATTGCCTCTCCTCAACCTGCAGCTCCATATAGATGATGCCTTCCCCCTCCTGATACCCGTGAATCACCGCGTTTGTCACCGCCTCGGAAACGGCTGTCTTGACATCATCCAGTTCCTCCAACGTTGGATCCAGACGGCTCATAAATACAGCCGTCACCACTCTCGCCAGTTCCTCGTTTTTTGATAAACTCTCAATTTCCATCCGAAAACGTTCCATGCTCTCTTACCTCCCATGCTGTATCCATTGCAGCATTCTGTTATCTTTCATTAAAAATATGTAACCGCTTTTTCCAGCCTGTACTCGAATAACCTTCGCCTGCCAGAACTGTTTTGATAGCTGAACAATCCGGGGCTCACCCGGTCACCGCCGCTTCCCTATTCTCATACTGCTCCATCAGCCGGCTGATCCCTCCGATCGAAAGAATCCTCCTCACCCGGGCATTCACCCCACATAATGTCACTTTCCCCCCATTGGCTGTCATCTGTTTGTAACGGTTCAACAAAACCCCGATACCCGACGAATCCATAAACTCCGTCTTGGAAAAATCAAACACAATCCGGTTGATATAATTCTCTGCTAAGAGCAAATCCGTCTCATATTTCAAATTCCGGCAATTATGGTGATCCAGTTCTTTTGGCAAATGGATAATTAATGCCTGTCCTCTAGCCTCATAGCTGAATGTCTGATGCATATTGCTTTCCCTCCTTTTACTATCTAATTACAAAAAAGATACAACAAGAATGCCTCTTCCTGCTGTATCTCTTACCATTCATCTTACTGTAAAAAATAATCGCTTTCTTAGAATCCCCTCTGCTCCTTTGCCTGCGCCGCAAACTCTGAATTCGGGTGGTTCATAATAATATCTCCAAAATATTCATTTGCCGTTTCCGTATCGCCGGCTCCCTTATAGGCCAGTCCAATCTTGTAGATCACCCCAATATTGTCTCCTTTAATCTGCAAGCTCTTCTGAAAATAATCTACTGCCTCAGCCATGCTCCCCTGGCTCATCGCCGCATCGCCCAGCTGTTCCAACACCTGATATCCGTTTTGTGCCATATCCTGCTGCACCCACGCCACCGTACTGTCTAGAACTCCGTCATTTAATATAGAAAAATCTGTCTCTACATAGAGCCTCACTGCCGCCGGCATATCCTCCGCACGATAAGCCTCCAGAATCTGTACCAACCGCTGATACTGGCTGAGCACACCGCCGCTGTTATTAACCATCGCCGCCAGGCTACTCTCTGCTTCTTGTTTTGCACTGCTTGCCTCTTCCAGCTGACGATTCAGTTCATCGATCTCCAGGCTCTTCTGATTAACCTGCTCCAAACCGCGGCGCACTTCCTCCGTATATTTGCTGCTGATAGATTCCCGGATGGTCGGTGTCACCAAAAAAAACATCGCCACTACTCCCAAAACCAATCCTGCCAGGATGTTCAGCACTGACTGCAGACCGGTATTTTCCTTATAGCTGGGCGGCAGAATAATATCATCATCCTGCATCTGCCGATGGGAAAAAGCATTTTTCAGCTTTCGTTTCTCCACCTCCGCCCGGCCGGTATTCTGTTTGGCAATCGTCATATAACGCTGTGTCATCGGATTGTAGCGATCGACCTTAAGCGCCTGAAAGAGGCATCGTCCCGCCTTCGTATAATCCTCATGATGAATATACAATAAAGCCAGGAGCTGCTGTGCTTTCACAAAGTTCGGCATCTCTTCTACCATGCGCATCAGCAGCAAAACTGCCAAATCTTCGTTGTCGTTATGGGCATAATTCAGTGACTGGTTGTACTTCTTTGCCGACTGATCCGCCATATCCAAATACCCCGGGGCATCCTGAAGCGCCTTTAAATACTCTTCCGCCAGATTGCCTGCCTGCTGAAAATTCAGGCTGATAATCCACTGCGCCAGAGCCGCCCCTACCTCGCCGATCTCATGGTAGATCAGTCCCAGAAGATTCCGGGCATCCGTTTGGTATTTATAGAACCGAAGACTTTTTTTCAATGCATCCGCGGCACCTGTCAAATCCCGCTCCTTCGCCTTTGCAAGTCCGATATTATAATAGGCATTGGCGATCTGGCGGCTTTTCATTCCTACATCCATGCTTTGTCTCCGTCTAATTTCTCTTTTCGTTCAACAGTTCCACCATCAGATCCGTCATATCCGTCAAATCTTCCTTTCCGATGGCATCCTCCACATTCCCGATCTCCAGGCTGGGCCGGAAACGCTTCAATTCCTCTTCAAAATCCAGCAACGTCCATCCCTCCTCGTCTTGTACTGTCTTTGTCCCTCTGAAAACTTCCGGCTTTCAGCAGCTCCTTAATCTCTCCGATTAAATACAGGGAACCCACCACATACAGCCTGTCCCCTTTCGCCTGTTGGCGAAGCGCCACCTCCAACGCCTTAGCGACGGTCTCACAAATCACCACGGACGGACAACCGGCCTGTTTAAACTGATCTGCCAGCACCTGCCCATCCAATCCCCGCTCACTTCTTAAGTGTACCACAGTTACCCGTGTTATGGGAAGTGCATCACACAGCAAATGGATCATTTCTTTATAATCCTTATCTGACACTGCAGCAAACAAAAGCTGAACCTGTATCTTCTCTCTGGCCAGCTGGACCTTCACAGCCTCAATAAACGCCAGGATTCCGCCAGGATTATGCGCGCCATCCAACCAGACCTCCGGAACGGCCTCCTCCATCCGGCCATGCCAGCGGACGGTTTTCCATACTTTATGGCACAATTCTTTATCCACTCCCGGCACCTTGAGGATCTCCAGCGCCCGCCATGCCAGCTCTGCGTTCCTGGCCTGATAGGGAGCCGCAAAATACGCGTACTCCCCCATCAGGATTTCTTTCTCTGAGACCGCATAGGCCGGTGCACCAAGTTCGCCAGCCCTTTGCCGGATGACTTTTGAGGCAGCAAAATCATTGTCATCATAAATTACCGGAACTCCAGCTTTAATAATTCCGGCCTTTTCTGCCGCGATCTTTGGGATGGTATTTCCCAGATACTGCGTATGGTCAAGGCTGATGGACGTGATAATGCACGCAAGGGGATGGGCAATCACGTTGGTCGTGTCCAGCCGTCCGCCCATACCAGTCTCCAGAATTACATATTCTGCTTTCTCCCGCGCGAACAAAACCATTGCCATAAGAAATACAAATTCAAAAAATGTCGGGTGGCAATAGCCCTGTACCATCAGCCCTCTTGTCACGGACAAAACCTGGCGGAAGCAGTCTTCAAAAACCGCCTCCGCTGCCGGTTCCCCATTCATCAGAAAACGCTCCCGGATATCAACCAAATGCGGCGACACAAAAGTACCTACCTGGTATCCGGCCTCCTTAAGAACAGCTGTCAAATCCGCACAGACCGAACCCTTGCCATTGGTTCCGGCAACGTGAATCACCGCCAGCTCCTGCTGCGGATTGCCTAACTGTTCCAGAAACTTCCTGGTCTGTTCGAGAGTGTTTTTCTTTTTCGTCCACAAAGGTATCTTCAAAAGATAATCTTTCGCCTGTTCATCCATAACTATAATATATGTGAAAACTTTCTGTTTATGAATCGAATTGTAAGTTCCTTTAACGCTGTAGCTGCGCCAGCCGCTCCTCCACTTGTGCCATCATCTGGCCATATTTCTCCTGTTTCGCCCTCTCTTCCTGGATTTTAGACTCCGGCGCCTTGCTGACAAAGCGCTCATTAGAAAGCATCCCATTCACCCGGGCCAGCTCCTTTATCAGACGCTCCTTTTCCTTTAATAGCCGCTCAATCTCCTTTGCCACATCCACCAGCTCTGCAAAAGGCATGTAAATGGTGGCCTGGGAAATCACCGCTGACACCGCATCCTCATCAATCCCGCTCTTATCTGACTGGATCACCACCTCGCCGGCAAAACCCAAGGTGGCAAAAAACACCTTGCTGTGCTGAAAAATTTCCCGCACCTTTTCCTCCTGGGACACCACATACACCTTGGCCTTACGGCTGGGCGGTACATTCATCGAGGTACGTACATTGCGGATGGCGCGGACCGCATCTTTGATCGTCTCCACTTCCCGTTCCTCAACAGCAAAATTCCAGTCCTCCCGATATTCCGGCCAGGAAGAAATCATGATGGACTCCTCCTCGTCCTGTAAGTTGCAGAAAATCTCTTCTGTCACAAACGGCATATAGGGATGCAGAAGCTTCAAAGACTGAATCAATACCGTTTTTAACGTCCACATGGCCGCTCCGCGCGTCTCATCCGCCTCATTCCATAGCCGTGGCTTCACCATCTCGATATACCAGTCGCAGAACTCCTCCCAGATAAAATCATACACTTTTTGCAAAGCGATTCCCAATTCATATTTATCCAGGTTTTCTGTCATCTCCCGGGCCAAGCCGTTGACCTTGGAAAGGATCCATTTATCCGGCATCATAAGCGGCAAATCATTTCCTGTTGTGTTTTTGCCGATATTCCTGCCAGCCTCTCCCGCCAGCTGCCGGCCTGCCCCCTTTCCATAAGCCAGCTCATACTCCTTCATCTTTTCCAGGGGTGCTTTTTCCATGTTCATCATAATAAAGCGGGAAGCATTCCAGACCTTATTGGCAAAATTCCGGCTGTTCTCCACCCGTTCCCAGTAAAAGCGCATATCATTGCCTGGCGCATTGCCGGTAATCAAGGTCATACGCAAAGCATCCGCGCCGTACTTGTCAATCACCTCCAACGGGTCAATGCCGTTCCCCAGAGACTTGCTCATCTTGCGTCCCTGGCTGTCCCGCACCAGCCCGTGAATCAACACCGTGTGAAATGGGCATTTCCCAGTCTGCTCAAGTCCAGAAAACACCATACGGATAACCCAGAAAAAGATAATGTCATAGCCCGTCACCAACACATCGGTAGGATAAAAATATTCCAGCTCCTCCGTCTTCTTTGGCCAGCCAAGAGTCGAGAATGGCCACAGAGCGGAAGAAAACCAAGTATCCAGAGTATCCTCATCCTGAACAAAATGGACGCCTCCGCATTTCGGGCATTTTTCCGGCATTGCCTTAGCCACCAAAAGCTCCCCGCAATCCTGACAGGTATAAGCGGGAATCCGGTGTCCCCACCACAGCTGACGGGAAATGCACCAGTCACGAATACCCTCCAGCCAGTGCAGATATGTCTTGCCAAAGCTTTCCGGCACAATCTTTAAATCACCCGTCTTGATGGCCTCAATGGCCGGTTTTGCCATCTCCTCCATACGCACGAACCACTGAGGCTTCACCATAGGCTCCACTGTAGTTTTGCAGCGATCATGAGTACCCACATTATGAGAATGCGGAACCACCTTCACCAACAGGTTTTGCTTTTTCAAATCCTCTACTATGGCCTTGCGCGCCTCATACCGATCCATGCCATCATAAGGGCTGCCGGCGAAATCAATCGTGGCATCATCATGCATGATACAGATTTCCTCCAGGCCATGACGCTTGCCCACCTCAAAATCATTCGGATCATGAGCGGGGGTGATCTTCACGCACCCGGTTCCAAATTCCTTATCCACATATGCATCCGCCACTACCGGAATCTGCCGGCCGGTCAGGGGCAGCTCCAGCATTTTGCCGATCAGATCCTGATAGCGCTCATCCTCCGGATTCACTGCCACTGCTGTATCTCCCAAAAGCGTTTCCGGACGAGTAGTGGCGATCTCCACATAGCGCCCCTCTTCACCCACAATGGGATAATTGATATGCCAGAAAAAGCCGTCCTGTTCCTCGTGCTCCACCTCCGCGTCCGAGATAGAAGTCTTGCAAACCGGGCACCAGTTGATAATGCGGGAACCTTTGTAGATGTAGCCTTTCTCATATAATTTGACAAACACTTCCAGCACCGCGTCAGAACAGCCTTCATCCATAGTAAACCGCTCCCGATCCCAGTCTGCCGAAGAGCCCAATTTATAAAGCTGGTTGATGATCCGGGCGCCATATTCTTTCTTCCAATCCCAGCATTTCTCTAAAAATCCATCCCTGCCCAAATCCTGCTTGTCAATCCCCTCGGATTTCAGCTTGTCGATGACCTTGACCTCTGTAGCAATAGCCGCATGATCGGTTCCCGGCTGCCATAACGCCTCATACCCCTGCATCCTTTTATAGCGGGTAAGAATATCCTGCATGGTATTATCCAAGGCATGTCCCATATGCAGCTGTCCGGTAATGTTGGGCGGCGGCATCACGATGGTAAAAGGCTTTTTGCCCTCGCGCTTTCCCCTACTGGCATCGGCATGGAAATATTTGTTGTCCAGCCACTTCTGATACAGCTTCTCCTCGATCTGAGACGGGTTGTAATTTTTCTCCAATTCTTTCATGATGTTTGTTTGACCTCCTGGTTTTCTGTTTGGCAACGGCAGCGGCCAGAACATTCTTTGACAATAAAAAACGTCCTTTATACGGCCATCTGCCAGATAAAGGACGAAATAGAATTCCGCGGTACCACCTTTTTTATGCCGTCTATGGTTGGCATACCGGCCATGGACGTGATAGCAAAAATCTTCCATCCGTACTGCCGGTGCTGAGCCATACGATCCATGAAAACAGCATCTCTTCATAAATCCTTAACGCGGATGATACGGAGAATCTTACTTTGCACGACTCCTGCCATGATATATCAAATACATATCATGGCACCTTTCGATCCGTTCAGACTCCCGGCTCCCAAGCTACCTTCCAATGGCTTCCCCCAGATCGCCTTACAGCCGGTGAGCGATCCTCTCTGATGGGTATCTCACTGTACTCCTCTTTTTCATCGCCTTTTTTGTATAGTCTTTATCATAGGAGATTTGGCATCGATTGTCAAGTGCAAAAATTGGCTTTTAGTATCGTTTGAAAGGTAAGTAATGTCGAGAGGTACGTCTTGGAGGAAGGCGCGGGAGGGCTGACTAGTCATCAAGTTTAGCTCTGAGAATACTCAGCCATGGAAAAAGAAGTGGGAAGAGGCGGGAAATGCTCTGTTAATTTTGACTTTGCTATATCGGATTCCTTCGAAAACCCCCTGGCAAAACGCTTATCAGCGTCCTGCCAGGGGGTTCAATCATTTTATAAATTGAAAATCAACATAAAATTATTTTGCTTTTGTTTCTTAACAAACTTCTGTACCATAACCAAAAGCAACCCTCACCTGATTACTGCAGCAGGCTTAAGATACTCTGAGGTACGGAATTGGACTGAGCCAGCATGGACTGGGAAGCCTGCAGAAGAATGTTATTCTTCGTAAAAGCCGTAATTTCATCCGCCATATCCGTATCACGAATCCGGCTCTCGGCGGAGGTGATATTCTCAGAAGTAACCTTCAGGTTATTGACGGTATGCTCCAGTCTGTTCTGGGCAGCACCGAGTTTTGCACGATAGCTGGAAACTGCATTGATAGCGGAATTGATGGTATCGATAGCAGCATTCGCTACAACTGTACTACTGCCGGAGATATCCAGGGTCTTCAGCAATGCTGACTTAGCAGTACTTGAACTATTCAGATTAATGTTATTATATTTAGTTTCTGCAGCTGTATAATCACTTGCGCTTACTTTACCATCCTTATCAATGAATCCCTTTGCTGCCGCTGTTACAGTCTCTGTTTTTTCCTGACCGCCTACGGTGAAGGAAATCTCGAAATCCTTTCCGCCGCCTGCTTGCCCTGCAGCTACCTTTTCCCGATCTGTGCCTGCCATCGCATCCCAAATCGCCGCCTGGATACCACTGACAGTCATCGCCTGGCTGTTTACCACGATCGTCTCTTTTCCGCTCGGGCCGATCTGGAAAGTCATCTTTCCGGCGCTGCCTTCGTTTGCCAGCGGCTTAATACCGTTGAAATCGGTGTTGTTTGCGATACGATCGATTTCCTTCAACAACTCAGAAACCTCGCTCTGCAGGTTGCCTCTTGCCACGGTATTATAAGTACCGTTCGCGGACTGAGAAGTCAGGGTGGTAAGACGCTGCAGCATGGAATGAACCTCAGTCAGGGCACCTTCTGCCGTCTGAATCAAACCGATAGCATCCTGGGCATTCTTTGCTGCCTGGTTCAAACCGTTGATCTGGGATCTCATGCTCTCGGAAATCGCCAAACCTGCCGCATCATCACCGGCACGGTTGATCTTATAACCGGAAGACAGCTTCTCTAAGTTCTTGTTCAATCCACTCTGGTTCACGCCTAAATTTCTGTAAGAGTTAATCGCTGCTATATTATGTTGAATAATCATAAATATACCCTCCTTGTCATGTTCTGAAACCATCGGGGTAGGACTTCCCTGTTCTACCCCCCCCCGGTCCGGGCCCATGCACTGGAGGGTTACGTAAAGCTATCACGCTGCTTTGTGCTCTTCTATTCTTTTTGCCTTACATTTTCTATATCGACAGCTTTTAAAAAAACATAAATATATTTTCCAATATTTTCCACTATTTATTTCTGTCCTCGGCCGGCCTGTTAACCAATCGTGTGATTCCACATGTCTACCCCATCTATAAAATTAATAGCAACTTCACGCCACCATCAAAAAAAATTACAACTTAATAATTGATTCAGCAAACTTTGTATAAAATTTTTATCTTGACATTTAGTACAGTTATGGACTATAGTATAAATAGTACAAAACCGTACTAATTTTCTTGAGGAGGTCAGATATGATAAGCAACGCCGCTTTTATAGAACAGCTAAACCAATACTACGCCGTATGGCAAGAGTATAACTATGTGTACGAAGAATGGGCGAAAGCTCATGGGCTGTCAGTCAACAGTCTGCTAGTATTATGTGCAATTCACGACGGCGGGGATGACTGTACACAGAAAAAAATCAGCCAGAGGTGGCTGATACCCAAGCAGACCATCAACATGGTTTTCAAAGATTTTGAGCGCAGAGGATTTGTCGAGCTGTTCCCTCTGCTGGAGGATAAACGGAACAAAGTTATCCGTTTTACAAAAGCAGGAAAAGAATATGCAGATACTATTATTTCCAAATTACGAAAAGCAGAACTATTTGCGGTAGAGGAAATAGGTATAGAACGTATGAAACAGTTAAATGAAAATATGGCTTTATTTGTAAAATTTTTCAGCAAGGCAGGAGGCAGAGAAAGCAATGAAGCAAGCTTATGACGTAAGAACTTTCTTTCAATATGTTATCCCGTCTGTACTATCTTTTGCCCTATCGGGAGTTTACACGATTGTAGACGGCTTTTTCGTGGGAAACAGCATAGGCGATTGGGGACTTTCAGCCATTAATATTGCTTATCCCGTCGTCGCAGTTATTCAGGCACTCGGTACAGGAATTGGAATGGGCGGCGCAATCTACTATTCCATTTACAAGGCAGAGAAAAAAGAATCACAGGCAAGAGAATTTACAGCCGGGGCCTTGTGGGTGTTGATTATTGCAAGCATCCTTTTGACAATTTGGGTGTTCCGTTTGAATGGCACTCTTTTAAAATTGTTGGGAGCAAACGGAGAACTTCTTTCATTGGGAGAAGAATATATTGCAGTTATTGCTTCAGGCGCTGCTTTACAAGTGGTTGGTACGGGATTAGTGCCTTTTATCCGTAATCATGGCGGTTCCTGTTATGCAATGGTTTCTATGATTGCCGGTTTTGTTACCAACATCATTCTCGACTACCTGTTTGTATGGGTATTAGGGCAGGGCATTGCCGGTGCAGCATGGGCTACCGTTATCGGGCAGGGCGTGACAATGCTGATTGCACTTGCCTATTTATTACGTAAAAGGCAATTTACGCTGAACATTCCCTTTTCAAACCTCGGAAAGGTATCCGCATCCATACTCAAAATCGGAATTGCGCCCTTTGGGCTTGCCATGTCACCCAACATATCTCTGATTATTATAAACCGCTTTTCCATCTCTTATGGGGGAGAGCCTGCCATCGCTGCCTATGCCTGTATCGCATACGTTATCTGCATTATATATCTGATACTGCAAGGCGTTGGCGACGGAAGCCAGCCGTTGCTCAGCCAGCATTACGGCGAAAAGAACTTCGACGAATTGAAAAACACAAGAAAAATGGCGTATGGATTTGCAATGTTTCTTTCATTAATCGGTTGCGTCATCATGTATTTGACAAAAGGAAGCCTCGGCGTATTGTTTGGAGCATCCGATTTCGTGAATACAGAAATCACAAAAATAATGCCTGTCTTTTTGGTTTCCGTACCCTTTGTTGCAATTCTCCGCATCACAACTGCGAGTTTTTACGCCACAGAAAAAAGTACGTTTTCCTATGTTTTGACCTTTATTGAACCACTATTTATGTTAGTGTTTATGCTAATCCTGCCTCCTTTGTTCGGCGGGCAGATAATGATTTGGTGGAGTACAGTTTTTGCCAGAATTTTATCAGCGTTATTAGCAGTTATCTTAAAAAGCCATGCAGATAAAAAAGAAATACCCTGTCTGCAATCATAAGACGCAAATTAAATTTGGGTAGGATACGAGCATTGAAAAGTTGCCGGAATTATGGCAAGAATTGAAACAGTTGAAAAAAGAACGGGAACGGTTGGAACTCCAATGCCATTCAGTTAATTTTCTCAGAAGGTACACCATGGAAAAAGGAGCGGGAAGAGGCGGAAAAATGGTCTGCCGCTTTTTCCGGTT
>CAJUPI010000038.1 GCA_910588125.1 uncultured Lachnospiraceae bacterium | reverse complement strand
AATATTCATCTGGAACACCATAGGTATTGTCGATTTTTAACCGTCAAAGTAATATTATTAACAAGTTTTGTACAGTATTGCTCTAATTCAATTAGTTGCTCAGGATAAGCAATGAAAAAGTCACGGGCCCGGTTATAGTTATGAAACAAGAAGTTGCGTTTTTCATAAAACATTAGTGTCAGTCCTTTCAATGAATAATTTAAACGGCTCAACTTTAAGTGCTTCCGCTATTTGCTGGATATTTTCGATAGAGATGTTTCTTTTTTCTCTCTCAACAGCACTTATATAGGTGCGGTGTAATCCTGTAAGTTCAGCTAATTTTTCTTGGGATAATCCAGCTTCAGCTCTATAGTTCTTAACGTTTGTAGCAAAAATATGTAAAAGATCCATGTAACCACCTCGACTTTTATTATTTATATATTATTCCAAGATGAACACAAAAAGTCTACAGACAATATGTAACATTAATAGCAAAGATTACATTATTGTAGGAAATCTTTTAAATATGGATATAGTTGATACACTAAATCAAGATTTACAAGAAATTTCATACTTCCATATGGGGCTTATATGAGTTGTGAGGGGTAAGAAAATGTGATAAAATAAAGAATAAAAGAAAATAGTGATTTTTACAATTACTCCAAACTGGAGAAATAAGTGTTTAGGCGCCAAGGATAAGGAGAGTCTTATAAAGAGTGCGATCCGGACAATGGGATATGCTCGAAGTAGCACTGCTTTGGTGGCGGCTGTGGAAAAGGGGTTGCGCTACGGAAAGAAGACCGGGGAGATTGTGCAGGATGAGGAGAAGCGGTTTTTGCTGGGAAATTGACAAATTAAATGGTATTGTGAATCAATAAAGAAAGTTTCAAGAGATAGTCAGCCCTAGAGAGGAAGATAGGATGATCGAGATTTCGAGGGCAGCGCTTAGAGAGGCCAGCCCTTACAACGCTGCTATTACAAGAGAGCAATTTTTGTTTTATGAGATGAGAACAACGGCAAGGCTGATGGCAGAGGGCTTGTCGGATCAAGCGGTGGCGGATCATATCATGGAAGAAAACTTGTTTCAATATCCTACAGAGAAGTCAGTCAGGAAGATTGCACTGGCGTGTATTCGGAGACTTCATGCGATGAAGGATGAGTCTTTGGTACAGGCGATGGCAACACAGCCGTCAGAAGTATCCAAACAGATTTGTCTATATGCAATGATGAAGCAGTACCGTTTGGTTTGGGATTTCATGGTTATCGTGATAGGGGAAAAATATCGGTTAAGAGACGCCTCCTTTGGCAAGATTGATGTAAATGGATTTTTTCTGAGGCTTCAGGAACAGGATGACTGGGTGGCAACCTGGAGCGACAGCACGATTGCGAAGGTGGAACAGGTATTAAAAAAAGTGCTGGTTGAGAATGGGTATCTGGACAGTATGAATGCGGATCATCTGAATCCTGTGTGGCTGCATCCGATGTTGGAGAATGCTATCCGTAGCAATAATGATGATGTCATACTGCCGGCATTTAATTATTTTTCATAAAGGAGGCGTGGTATGGCAAGTATAAAAGAGCGTCTTGATAATCTGCAAAACCATATTCAGGAACCTGAATTTCTGGAAGGAAAAGGACTCAGCAATGAAGTGAATATTCGTATATTTCGTTATGATCCCGCTGATGAGATGATCGTGCGGCAGTTTATCAGGCAGACAATATCGGATCCGGCCATTAATTGCCATTTGATAGAATGCAACCTGTATAAAATTTTCCTGTCATTGTGTGACGATATAGATATTCTGGATGATATCCCGGACATGGAAGAGACTGACGGCAAGTCGTTTTTGCTGGAACAGTTGCAGGCAGCGATTGGCAAAGAAGAATATATAGCAAAGATACAGTATGAGCCGCATAAGCCGGGGGATGTTTTGCTGTTGACAGGCGTAGGAGATGTGTTCCCTTTCATGAGGGTACATTCTTTACTGGAAGCATTGCAGCCGCATTTTTCAGATATACCGATTTTGGTAATGTATCCGGGGAGCTTTGATGGGAATTATGTAAGATTATTTGACAGGCTTACGCCTAATCCGTATTACAGGGCGTTTAATGAGATTTAGAGGAGATATAAGCGGATGAGAATACAAAATATGTTTCAGGATGACATCAACAGACAAATCAATGGCGTCATCAAGGTGGATCAGGATGCGGCGGACATTATTCTTCAGGAAGTACGAGAATATGTTATTACAAAAGAACTGAGAAAACATTTTGCGGTATTTTTTAATTATTACAGTGATTCTTTTGATGTTCCCACCGCAGATATCGGTGTATGGATTTCTGGTTTTTTTGGCAGTGGTAAATCTCATTTTTTGAAAATGCTGTCATATATTTTGGAAAATAAGGCTATCGGTAATGCCAGTACAGTGGAGATGTTCCGCCAGAAATTTGAGGATGATCCTGCCACATTTATGCAGATTGACAGGGCGACAAAGGGAGAGACCGAGACCATTCTTTTTAATATTGATATTGAAAGCTCCATCAACAAAGACAAGACGGCGGTGCTCCGTGTGTTTGCGAAGATGTTCTATAATCATCTGGGATTTTATGGCGAAAACCTTAAAGTTGCCATGCTGGAGCGATATATAGAAGAAAACGGAAAGACGGAAGAATTCCGTAAGGCATTTGGAGAAAAAAAGGGAAGGCCGTGGGTGGAGACGCGTCGTGCCTTTGCTTTTAATGGAAAGTTCATTATTCCCACGCTTATGGAAGTGCTGGATATGAGCGAGGAGGATGCGAAACAATGGTTTCATGACAAGACAGCCACGGAGCTGTCTATTTCGCAGCTTGTGGATGATATTAAGCAATATGTGGATAGTAAGCCGAAGGATTTCCGGCTGCTTTTTATGATTGATGAGGTTGGGCAGTATGTGGGCACGGATACGGACATGCTGCTTAACCTGCAGTCGCTGGCAGAGAAAATCGGCAGTGAGTGTGAAGGAAAGGTATGGGTGATCTGCACTGGGCAGGAAGCGATTGATGAGATCATTAAGGTAAGGGCAGATGAGTTTTCCAGGATTCAGGCGAGATTTAAGACGCGGCTTTCTCTGTCTTCTTCATCGGTAGATGAGGTTATCCAGAAGCGCATATTGAAGAAAACGCCAACAGCTCAGGCAGAGTTGGCAGCTATATATGATCAGAATGATTCTGTCCTGAGAAATTTGTTTACCTTTAAGAATGCTCAGCTGGATATCAAAGGCTACAAGAAAGCGAAGGAGTTTTCTGAGAATTTCCCGTTTGTTCCATATCAGTTTATCATCATGCAGAAGGTCTTTGCCGAAATCCGTAAGCATGGGAATTCCGGGAAACATTTGTCTGGCGGCGAACGTTCTATGCTGTCCGGCTTCCAGGAAGCGGCACAGAAAATACAGGACAGGGATGAATATGCCCTGGTTCCCTTTTTCCGTTTTTATGATACGGTACATACATTCCTTGACGGTACCATCCGGCGTGTGATTGAAAGATGCTCCCGTGCTGCTGAGGCCGGTGACGGTATCGAGTATTATGATGTAGAGGTGTTGAAACTCCTCTATTTGATCCGCTATATTGATCAGGATATCCCGGCCAATATTGACAATATTATGATTTTAATGGCGGATGATATCCGGGTAGATACGCTTGCTCAGCGTGAGACTGTGAGGGAGTCTTTGAACAGGCTGCTGGGGCAGAATTATATCGGCAGGACAGGTGATACCTACAATTTCCTTACCGATGAAGAGCAGGATATTCAGCGAGCCATTAAGCATGAGACATCCGTGGATACTTCTGCAATTGTAGAAAGAATTGCCCAGATGATTTTTGCAGATATTTACACGACAAAAAAGTACCGTTATGGAAAATATGATTTTTCTTTTGATCAGATGGTGGATGGCGTGACAGTGGGAGCCGTCACGGGAGGAATGCGGCTGAAATTTTTGACAGTTGCTACCGATGCGGTGGAAAAATCAAAGCTAAGATTGATGACAGAGTCAGACAGACAGGCTATTGCTGTACTGGCAGATACAGACTATTACAATTCTCTGGAGCAGGCTATGAAGATCAGGAAGTATGTGAAACAGAGGAATGTGGCGCAGCTTCCCAAAACGGTACAGAAAATTATCTATGATCAGCAGGAGGAGGCTGGTAAATTGGAGCAGGCAGCGGCTGATGAACTATGTAAGGCTATTGTGGATGCAAAGTTCTATGTCGCCGGAGAATATCTGGAAATCAGGTCCGGGGATGCCAAGAACAAGATTGATCAGGTATTGGAGTATCTGGTATCCCATGTATACAGTGAGCTGAATCTGATCACGAAGAATGCGGAGACGGATGCTGATATCATTGAAATATTAAGCGGAAATGATACTGCTATTCCAGGAACTGAGCCGAACAGGGATGCTGCTGCAAAGGTGGAGGAATATCTGGAAGTACAGTTTCGGAAGAATCTGCCCACGTCAATGGCAGACATCCAGAGCAGATATCAGGCAATTCCATATGGATGGCGGGAGATTGATATTGCGGCTGTGGTGGCAAGGCTTATTGTTGACCAGAAGGTGACTGTAAAGTATGCAGGAAATACGATACAGCCAGTCAATCCCAAGCTGACGGATATGCTCCGCAAGAAAAGCGAGATTGGGAAGACTATCATTTCAAAAAGGCAGATTGTTTCTCTTTCAAAGATGAAGGAAGTCAAGGAATTTCTGCGGGAATATTTTGATGTGATGGATGTACCGGACGATGAGGACGGATTGATCGGGTTTATTATTGAGCGATTTACAAAACAGAAGGAGCATTACGAGGCGCTGAACAGCCGGTATGATGATGTACACAGGTATCCGGATCGCTTGTTGGTGACAGCCGCAATCGAACTGATGGAGGATGTGCTTTCCGGGCAGAAGGACAATATTGCACTGATTGATTGTATTATCAAGAAGGAAGATGCCCTGGAAAATAACAAAGAGAAAATTCAGCGTGTGGAGTCATTTTTCAAGAATCAGGTCCATGTGTTTGATACTGCAGTGCGGTTAGAAACAGAACTGCGTCATGAACTGGATTACCTCAGCCATGAGCCGGAGTCGAACGATGCATTGAATCAGATACGCCTTATTTGTATCGTACAAGCGGGAAATAAATTCGATTATAACCGCATTAAAGATTTAAATGGCCTGATGGCAAAAGTCCATGAAGGACATGATCGCCTTTTGACAGCAAAGAGAGAGGAATTGCTGGAGATTGTCCGTCAGTGCATGGAGGCCGTCCATATGGCAGGACAGAGCGGATCTGATAATAAAAATATTATTCAGGCGGCAGATACATTTTATGACCAGAAGAAACATCAGATAACAGAGCTTAAAAGCCTGGCTCTTTTAGACGGCCTGATTCCGCCAATGTTGCAGTATAAGGATATTACGGTGGAAAGGTTAGAGAAGGTTGCAAAGCCGCCAAAGAAGCCTGTGGCGTCATCAACAAATGGAGGGCAGGCGGCACCGGCTGCACCAAAGAAAATTTATAAGAGTTTAAACCGCTCGATTGTGTTTCCGGCGAAGAAGCTGGAAAGCGAGGCAGACATAGATGATTATGTAGAAAAAATGCGGGAGAGCCTAAAACAGCTTTTGAATAATTGCGATGGTATCCAATTGAAATAAGGAGAAAATCTATGGATAAAGGTGCGATAAAAAAATATGCAGTCTGGGCGCGCAGAGAGCTGCTTTCCCGTGTTACGCAGAGGGCGCTCCGGTATGGAATATCGGAAAAGGAGATTATACCGGCAAAAGAAACGAGTGTCCGGGGGGTGGTATTGT
Source organism: uncultured Lachnospiraceae bacterium (assembly GCA_910588125.1). Lineage (GTDB taxonomy): Bacteria > Bacillota > Clostridia > Lachnospirales > Lachnospiraceae > Brotaphodocola. Next base: position 24,251 of record CAJUPI010000038.1, on the reverse strand, counting down.
CACCGGAAGAGATTGCACAGAGAACAGCACTTATCAACCAGATTCATGTCAAGGGATTTGAGCCGGTTATAGAGGAAGTAGCTTATACTTGGTTCAATCGTTTTTGTGCGCTTAGGTATATGGAGGTAAATGGATATCTCCCTACCCATATCCGTGTGTTTACGGATGATGAAAATCATTTTAGGCCACAGATTATGGCAGAGGCAATCAACCTGGATTTAGACGGGCTGGATATGGAAAAAGTTTATGCCATGAAGGATGCCAATGATACAGATGCTTTATTTAAATATCTTATCATTACTCAGTGTAATGCATTGAGTTCCATTCTGCCGGGTATGTTCCAGAAGATTAATGATTATACAGAATTGCTGTTTCCGGATAATCTCCTTAGGGACGGCAGCGCTATCGAGCAGATGATTTCTATGATTGGAGAGGAGGAATGGAAAGATGCGGTTCAGATTATAGGCTGGCTATACCAGTATTATAATACGGAACCAAAGGATAAAGTATTTGCTAATTTAAAAAAGAATATCAAAATCAGCAAGGAAAATATTCCTGCTGCAACTCAGCTTTTTACACCCGACTGGATTGTGCGGTACATGGTTGAGAATTCTCTTGGCAGATTATGGATAGAAGGGCATCCTGCCGCCAAAGAACAGCTGCTTCCGACAAAAACGGAACAGGATGCTTATATTGCAGGGATGCGAAATGAAGATGATCATAAATGGCATTATTATTTGGAGGAAGCAAAACAAGAGCCGGAAGTCCAGGAGAAACTGTCTGAAATCCGTAAGGAATATTCGGCATTGACGCCAGAACAAATACGATGTATGGATCCTTGTATGGGATCCGGCCATATACTTGCCTATATGTTTGATGTGCTGATGCAGATTTATGAATCATATGGCTATACGGCCAGGGAAGCGGCATCCAGTATTGTGGAGAATAATCTTTATGGCTTGGATATAGATGATCGCGCGGCACAGCTGGCATATTTCGTGGTTATGATGAAAGCCAGACAGTATGACAGAAGATTTTTCAGCCGTGGGATTCAGCCGCATGTATATGCGATTAAAGAGAGTAATGGGATTGGCGGGGCTTATCCGTATGAGATGGGGAATTTCTTATTGTCTAAAGAGCATCAGGAGACTTTGAATTATTTGTTCGAGGTATTTAAAGATGCTAAAGAATATGGTTCTATTTTAAGCCTGGAAGATAGAGATTACAAAGGGTTGCTGGAAGCATGGAAGTATACGGCATCCCAGACGACAGAAAATTTTAACTTGACATTGTGGTATGATGCAGTTCAGAATACAATTCCTCCGTTGATTGAACAGGCTGTCGCTTTGAGCCAGAAATATGATGTGGTGGTAACGAATCCTCCGTATATGGGTGGTCGTAATATGAATGCTAAACTTCTTAATACAATTGTAAGTAATTATCCAGAAGGGAAAGCGGATTTATTTTCAGCATTTATATTGCGTACAAATGAAATGACATTCAAAAATGGTTTCACTAGCTTAATCACTCAGCATTCGTGGATGTTTTTATCTAGTTTTGAGAGGCTACGAGAATATTTTCTTTCATGTAATTTAATTAATATGGGACATCTTGGAGCAAGAGCATTTGAAGAAATAAGTGGTGAGGTTGTGCAAACGACAACATGGGTGGCAAGAAAGTGTAATATCAGAAAATATCAAGGCGTATATATTCGCCTTGTTTCTTATGAAAGTCAGGATTCTAAAGAATATCATTTTTTGAATAAAACGGCGCCACTATATCAAGTTGCTCAATCGCAGTATGACAATATTCCTGGAAAGGCCTTTGCTTATTGGCTGGGAAATCCGAAGGTATTTATACAAGGTAATTTACTTGAGCAAGTGGCAAATCCTCGACAAGGAATGAAAACCCTTGATAACGATTATTATATTCGTTTCTGGTATGAGGTGAATAAGGAAAGGATGCATTTAGTGGCAAAGAATGCTGAAGAGGCACAATCTTCTAAATGCAAGTGGTTTCCGATTAATCATGGAGGCGAATATAGAAAATATTATGGAAATAATTATACCGTTGTTAATTGGTTTAATAATGGGGAGGAAATGAAATCTAATGCTATAAGAAAATATAATTGTATTACACGAACTATTACAAATATTGGTTACTATTTTAAGCCAGGAATTACTTGGAGTGTGATATGTTCGGCGCCATCATTTAGATGGTATGGAAATGGTTTTCTTTTTAGTAATGGAGGGCAATGTATCGTTCCCGATAATGATCTTGAGCTTGGTTATATTATCGGCATTTTAAATTCAAAGGTTACGGAGTATCTGCTGAATATATTATCGCCAACACTTGGTTTTGAGTCAGGTTATTTAAAAAAGATGCCAATTATTTGTGATACAGATAAAAAACAATGTATTGAAATTTTAACCTCTGAGAACATTAAATTGTGTAAACAGGATTGGGATTCATTTGAAGTATCTTGGGATTTTCAACAACATCCCCTTATACGTTATGCGCCATTTACAATAAAGGAAATGGAAAAAGATGCGAATTATCACATTACTGATATGAATTATATCCGAGATGCGTATACGAATTGGAGCAATGAATGTGATAGCTGTTTTAATCAGTTAAAATCTAATGAAGAAGAGCTGAATCGCATTTTTATTGATATTTATGGATTACAAGATGAATTAACCCCAGAAGTCAATGATAAGAATGTGACTGTCCGCAAAGCGGATTTGCAGCGTGACATCAAAAGTCTGATTTCCTATGCAGTAGGATGTATGTTTGGGCGTTATTCTCTGGATATTCCGGGGCTGATTTACGCAGGTGGTGATTGGAATAAGGTGAGTTCCAGTGAAGATGGAAGGGAAGGCGCTCGGGAGTGTACTGATAAGTATGCATCGTTTCCTGCTGACAAAGATAATATCATACCGATTTCTGATGATGAATACTTCGAGGATGATATGGCAAATCGTTTTGAAAGCTTTATCCGAATTGTTTATGGCAAAGAAACATTGGAAGATAATTTAAAATTTATTGCGGATGCATTGGGGGGAAAAGGACAGCCTAAAGAAGTGATACGGGATTATTTCCTGAATGGTTTTTATGCAGATCATTTGAAAATATATCAGAAGCGTCCAATATATTGGCTGTTTGATTCCGGGAAAAAGAATGGTTTTAAATGTTTGATTTATATGCACCGTTACCAACCGGATACGATTGCCCGTATTCGCACAGACTATGTTCATGAACAGCAGAGCCGATACCGCACGGCGATAGAGGATTTGGAAAAACGTATTGTATCAGCAGCGACAAGCGAGCGGGTAAAGTTGAATAAACAGCTAAAGAAGTTGCAGGAACAGGCAGATGAGCTGCATATTTACGAAGAAAAGATACATCATTTGGCGGATCAGTATATTGCTATTGATTTGGATGATGGTGTTAAAATGAATTATGCAAAGTTTCAGGAAGTCCTGGCAAAAATCAGGTAAGGGAGGTGGCAGGATGGCTAGTATGGATATACAAACGATAACACAAGATTTAAACAGTCGATTTGCTCTACCCCTGCCAGAGTTTTATAAGCGCCGTATTATTTTCTGGTATGATGAAGACAGAGAATTTGAAGATAAGATAGGGGATATATTATTAGACAAGGCAAAGATTTTGGTTCTTACAGGAAGGAACAATTTTACTGCAAAGAAGCTTTTGGCAGAGGATGATACTGCTGGCAATTTCCTAGTGTATTGTCCGCTTTGCTATGAGAAGCCGGAAGATAACTGGCTTATCAATATTGAATTATACAGTGAAACGTATCGTGCAGATCTAAATTCTTTCTGGATAAAAGAGATGGATCTGCCGGATAATCCGACGATTCGCAGCATGATTAAGGGATATCGAAAATTCTTTAATCATATGGAACGAAGAAAAAGCGTGTCGGCTATGGCAAAAAATATCGGGACGGCTTCCCAGCTGCATCTTGCTGTTATGGCATCTATCTGTGGATTAAAAACGATACAACCGGGGGAGATTATCCGGTCGGTACTGATGGATTCTCTTGATTTGCAAAATAATTGCATTTATCAGAACTTTGAAAAATATGGAGCACAAAAACCATTTTGGGTGATGGTGTCACAGGCAACCGGATACTCAGAGGGAGAAGATGCGGATTTAGGCAGACTGGCGGCTCATATTCTTTTTACGGCAGCCACCAGGACAATGCGTCCGGAACATCTGGCTGGATTGGAACGTTATATTTCGTTTCCCCATCAGGCGTATTGTTTTGATTTGGTGTGTGACTGGATGCAGGGGAATGATAGGAAAGGGCTTTATCAGATTGCCAGGGTTGTGGAAGAGGAGACAAGCCTGGAAACACGTTTTCTGAAGCTGGAGGCGAATGATCTGGTTCAGACAGAATTGTTTCCCTGTATCAATGAATGTATTTTGACTATCCTGATGAAAGAGATAGGCAATTTCATTATAAATGTGGATACGATCTTATCAGTTGTGGAGAAACGGCGTGCTTTTATCTGGTATGATGAAGTGTCCTGCTATTATGAGGGGCTGTTGCAGGTGGCAAATATGCAGGCATTTTTCCACGATCATGCAGCCGGATTTCATATTGCGGAGGCCAGAAAGATATGGGAAGCATACACCAGCGATTATTACAAGATGGATACCTATTACCGCTTATTCCATAGTAATTTTGGCAAGAGCCTTAATGTATCCAACAGTTCCCTGGATGATTTATATAAGCATGTGGCAGAGCAGGTTGAGAATTTATATAATAACTGGTTCTTAAATCAGCTTGGGAGCAATTGGTCGGATGTATGTGCAGATGAATTGAAAAAATATGGGCGGATTTTGGGAGTAAAGCAACAGGAACATTTTTATCAGAGCAAGGTGGCATCCGCCGGCAATAAAGCATATGTTATTATTTCGGATGCTTTGCGGTATGAGGTGGCGGCTTCTTTGGCAGATCAGCTGCAAAGAGAAACGCAAAGTAAAGTTTCACTGGATAGCTGTGAGGCTATATTTCCCACGATCACAAAGTTTGGCATGGCGGCACTGCTGCCACATAATGAACTGACAGCGGTGCAGAAGGCTAATAATCTGGTGACAGTGCTGGCAGATGGGCAGCCCACGGACAGCAATAACAGGGATAAGCTTTTGAAGGCAGCAAAGGGAAACAGTATTGCATTACAGTATAAAAATATCATTGGAATGAAAAGGGCAGACCGGCAGGCGCTTGTTAAGGGCATGGATGTGGTTTACATTTACCATGACAAGGTGGACGAGGCGAGCCACACTTCTGATACCATGGTATTTCCCGCGTGTGAAGACGCCATTACAGAAATTAAAAACATTGTGCGGATTATCTGCAATGAATTTGGTGGTACAAAAATATATATTACTGCGGATCATGGTTTCTTATACACATATAGTCCTTTGACAGAGGATGATAAGATGGATAAGAGCGGGTTCCTTAATAGAATTATGGAATACGGAAGAAGATTTTGCCTGATGCAAAAGGGAGAATGTCCCGAATATCTTATGCCGGTGAAATTTTTGGAAGGAAAGACAGAAATAGAGGCATATGCGCCACGAGAGAATATCCGCATTAAGATGAATGGCGGCGGATTGAATTACGTCCATGGCGGTGTAAGCCTTCAGGAAATGGTGGTGCCAGTTATTGAATATCAATATTTGCGCAACGCAAGTAAGCAGTATCAGAGAAATAAAGAGAAATTTGATACAAAGCCGGTGGAAGTAAATCTTTTATCTGCAACACGTAAAATAAGCAATATGGTTTTTTCGCTGAATTTTTATCAAAAGGAAGCTGTGGGAAGCAATCGTTCTGCCTGTAATTATACGGTTTATTTTACCGACTCTGATGGAAAGCCGATTAGTGATGCTTCACGGATTATTGCCGATAAAACCAGTAGCAATGAGCAGGAGAGAATTTTCCGTTGTAGTTTTCATTTGAAGAGCCTGAAATATAACAGTCGTGAGAGCTATTATCTTGTAATTGTGGATGAGTCAGGGATATGGGGGCCGCAGAGGGAGGAGTTCCAGATTGATATAGCTTTTGCAGTAGATGAATTTAATTTTGACTTCGGGGGTGATATTGGCGGATACCAATAGTTGCCATTCTGATATCCTGCGTTCGGACCGTTCACATATACGATGTCTGTTTTTAATGGATAAAGTGTTCGTGAACAGCCGGACACAGGGTACTGGGAATGGCTGATAGCTTATCTGGTGACATCCCTCTTAAAAGCAGCTGGAAAAATCATCTCAGACGGAAGGATCCTTTTTTGATGATTTATTGTCTGCGGAGGCAGAACCCGTGTTATCAGAGGCTGTTTCTGCCTGTGCGCCAGACGCCGGCTCAATAGCCTGACATTTGGAAGGCTTGGCAATCGGATTGAGAAAATGTTTTTTGGGTCGTTCGGTCTTTTTTGCGGGAGCTGATTCAGGAGCTTTCCTTGCACGGGCGATCCTTTTTATAATTGTCCGGATTGCCGCAAAGACAATGGCCAGTAAAACCAAAGCCGGCAAATGGGAGATCACCCATACCAGAAGATCGGTAAGGCTGTTGCTTACGTTCTCCAAATTGCGGATAAAGCCTTTCTGAATGCGGGTTCCGACAGAGTCGGGAGTGGTGGGAGTGAATACACCAACCTCCTGGATACTGATATGAACGGTGCTGTAGTCCACCTGATTGTCGTAAGTACGAAGTTGAGATTCAAAGCCTTCCAGCTGGTAACGGATTTCGGAAAGACGTTCTTCCAGGGCGATAACGGCTTCTAAGGTGTCTGCTTTTTCTAACAGTGCCCATAACCGTTCCTGTTCGATGGTCAGGGACTTTTTGCGGCTTTCGATATCTGTGTATTGCAGAGTGACGTCCGAAACATTTTCTGAGCGGTTTATGACATTGCTTTGTTGGCTCATCTGGGAAAGAAAAGCATCCAATTTAGCAGATGGGATGCGGACGGTCAAAAAAGCGTAGCGTTTTCGCTCCATGGCAGTGGATATACTGGTACCGCTGACATCGGACTGTTCAATATAACCGCCATCCACGGTTACAGATTGGCGTATGGCGGAAAGCAGGTTTTCAAAATCTGTGGTTTCTACATCAAGGCTTACCGTGCGAATCAGCTTGCGTTGTAGGACAGATGGATTTCCGGCCGCCAAAGGGGTAGCCGCCTGTCCGGTGGTGGTAGAGATTTCTTCCATTAAAGCATTTTCCGGGGCAGCAGCGGGAGCAGCGGCGGTCGTTTCGGCGACAGCGTCATAGTCGTATTCGCCTGCTTCGGCATAGTAGCCGCCATCCATCATCCCGCCGCCAGCTTTGCTCAGCGGGGCGGCAGCGTCATAACTGTTATAGGAAATGGTACTTTCCACAGAGGATTTGGAACCACTGCCGCATGCCACGACGGAACCGGTCGTGAGGGCAGCGGTAAGGAATAAGACAGCCGGTTTTTGGAAATTGTTTTTCATAACAGATACCTCCCTTGTCGTATCAATGGTTTGTTCTATTATAGATACGAATGAGAAGAGGGAATTTATGGCGGAAAGAAAAATTTTCGGCATGTCTTGTATATTGATGGCAGATTATGTATAATGTGTTTGTTTTGTATGGCAAAGTGACAATGAGTGGAGAACAGGAGGAAGCCTGTGAACAAAGAGAAAATTTTGGTAATCGATTTTGGCGGCCAGTATAATCAACTGGTGGCACGCCGGGTACGTGAGTGTAACGTGTATTGTGAGATTTATTCTTATAAGACGGATTTGAATCAGATCCGGGAGATGAAACCGAAGGGAATCATTTTGACTGGCGGCCCTGACAGTTGTTATACAGAGGGAGCGGCAGCCTGTGAACAGGCATTATTTGAGATGGGAGTCCCGGTGCTGGGGCTGTGTTACGGCGCTCAGCTGATGATGCACATGCTGGGCGGCCATGTCTGCAAGGCGCCGGTCCGCGAGTATGGCAAGATTGAAGTGACGGTGGATTCCGGCAGCAAGCTGTTTAGAGGGGTATCAGAAAAGACGGTCTGCTGGATGAGCCATAATGATTATATTGCGGCGGCAGCGCCAGGCTTTGAGATCATAGCCCATACGCCAGATTGTCCGGTGGCGGCGGCGCAGTGGGTGGAGCGGCAGCTCTATGCCATCCAATTTCATCCGGAGGTACTGCACACGGCGGAAGGCACAAAGATGCTGTCCAATTTTGTCTACGAGATCTGCGGTTGTGCTGGTGAATGGCGAATGGATGCGTTTGTCGAGAATAGTATCCGGGCGATTCGGGAAAGGGTTGGCGGCGGAAGAGTACTCTGTGCATTGTCCGGAGGGGTGGATTCTTCGGTGGCGGCAGTGATGCTGGCGAAGGCAGTCGGCGATCAACTGACTTGTGTGTTTGTAGATCATGGACTTTTGCGGAAGAATGAAGGCGATGAGGTCGAGGAGGTATTCGGACCGAGGGGGCCATACCAACTGAACTTTATTCGTGTCAATGCGCAGGAGCGTTTCTATGAAAAGCTTAAGGGGGTAGAAGAGCCGGAACAGAAGCGTAAAATTATTGGTGAGGAATTTATCCGCGTATTTGAGGAGGAAGCAAGAAAGATTGGCGCGGTAGATTTTCTGGTACAGGGGACGATCTATCCGGATGTGGTGGAGAGCGGGCTTGGTGGAGAGTCGGCAGTTATTAAATCCCATCACAATGTAGGTGGCCTTCCGGACTATGTGAATTTTAAAGAGATTATCGAGCCGCTGCGGGATTTGTTTAAGGACGAGGTGCGCAAAGCCGGATTAGAGCTGGGGATTCCTGAAAAGCTCGTATACCGCCAGCCGTTTCCGGGACCGGGTTTGGGAATCCGGATTGTAGGAGAGGTGACAGCTGAGAAAGTGCGGATGGTTCAGGAGGCTGATGCTATCTATCGGGAGGAGATCGCGAAAGCCGGGCTGGATAAGAGCATCGGACAGTATTTTGCCGCTCTGACTAATATGCGTTCGGTGGGAGTTATGGGAGATGAGAGAACTTATGATTATGCAGTTGCCTTACGTGCGGTCAATACAATAGATTTTATGACAGCGGAGACGGCAGAGATTCCTTTTGCAGTGCTGGCAAGGGTGATGAACCGGGTGATTAATGAGGTGAAAGGGATTAATCGAGTGCTTTATGATTTAACTTCGAAGCCGCCGGGGACGATTGAATTCGAGTAACGCTTTCAAGTCCGGGAAGCCAGTGTTTATGCGGCTTTCCGGGCTTTTTCTTTGCACCGTGACATTATTATGACATTATTTTCTAGAGCCAGCGTAGAGCCAGGGGCCTGAAAGCCTGGTTGTCAATTCTGCAGATCTTTGCTATAATTCTCTCATGGAAGAGTACCCATGACAGGGTGGTAGCCTCCTGAGCCAATGAAACCGGCTTGCCGGAATACATAGGAAGGTTGCTAGGTGCCAGTGGCACCTGTTTAGCAAGGACCGAAGCGGAGCGTAGACGGTGGCGCTTATGACGGCTTATGAGATCATCTCGATTTTCATAGGGATATTGGCTCTGCTGATGTCCTTTGGCAGCTTGATTGTGGCGTTGCTTGCCTTTCTCGACAGAGATAGGAAGAACAGGCGAAAAAAATAATGCCCCTCCTGTCTGGCCCACAGGAGAGGCGCCTCTCACAGAGAGGTAAGTAACCTTTTCGGGAGCATCCGCTTTGGAGTGGGTGCTCTTTCTATGTTTATTATATACTATGGCTTTGGATTTTGCAAGTATTAAAGAAAGTTCGTCATGACAAACGCATAAATGGAACTCTTGATTCGATTTCAATTTTCCTCTTATAATTTTCAGATCCTTTCAATAGAGGACTGGTTGCCGTCATTGTAAAAGCTATATTACTGCTTCAGATAGATAATAGTTCTATTCCAATCTTCAGATTAAGAAAGTCTAATATCTGTTGATTGAACTGAATGATACCATTCTCTGAGATGTTTATCCAACAGTATGGCTGTCCTTTGTCATGGCAAGCCCGCATTCAAAGGCAAGGATCATATATTTTTCAGCATTGGTGAGACCATAAAACATTAAATCTCTGATTTCCCATGTTTCAGAACTAAGGTTATCCGCTCCATATAAAAATTGAATAAAAGGAATGTGTCTGTATTTTGAAACTGCCAACATAGAAGCGCATTCCATTTCTACAGTAAGACAACCTTCCTGTCGGCGTTCTTCAATGGCAGAGCGGGTTTCCCTATAAATGGCGTCCGAAGTCCATGTTTTGCCTTTTACATAGGAGTAGCCGCAATTGGTTAATACGTTTTCTAATATTTGAACAGAGAGTGCGTCTGCTTCAACCTCTAACGAGGGTGTTATATAATGGTAACTTGTACCTTCATCACGGACAGCGGAAACAGGGATAATAATGTTGTTTTTTACTTTATTATCATCTAATATTCCGCAAGAACCGAATAAAACAAATTTTTTAGCTCCCATAGCAATGATTTCCTCAAAACAAGCAACACAGGCAGGTGCGCCTACCATAGAACGGTAAAAGGCAATCAATGTGTTCTTGTAGTTGATTTGATAGACAGGTAATGTGCCGTTGGCAGAATAGAGTTCTGCTATTTTTTTTACATTATCCAGAGAAGAAAATTTTTGAATGATTTTATCAGAAAAAGTTGAAATACAAATTTCCGGAAAGTTTTTTATTCTTTTTGTTGTGTCGGATGGATTGAATAAGGTAGGCTCTGAAATTTCTGTTCTTTGAAATATTGTGTGCAATTTAGATACCTCCGTTCTTGTGATTTTGTTAGTGATTGATTCAATTCTATCACATTAATATATATATGTATATCAAATAATAAAATAAGGGGAGGAGAGGCTCTATGTCAGCGACAATGGCCAGAAAGAAGTAACGGTTGTTGCGCCCTGTATTTTATAGTGACAAATAGAGATAGAAGGTGATATAATCAAAGGCGTAATTTTATAGGAGATGCTAACAATGTCATTTAGTTAATTTTCTCAGAAGATGCGCCATGGAAAAAAGAGCGGGAAGCGTTTAGAACTCTTAAAATGGACGGAAAACTTCATCATGGAAGTGGAAGATTTAACTATGAAGATTGGGAAGTATGGATAGAATCCGATTCTGGAGAGGTGATGTTCTGAAAAAGTAACAGGCATTGAAAGCATAGCAAGAACAATTGAGAACTGAATGTAAGATTACAAGTCAGGGACAACAGGAAGTAAAGAAACAGCGGCAGACTATTTCCTGATCATTCCGCCTCTTCCCGTTCCTTTTTCTATGGCGTACCTTCTGAGAAATTAACTAAATGACATTGGAGGCAAGCGGCTATGTTGTGGCAAAAAAACAGAAGATTTTTCTTATTCATAATGATTACTATGACAATGTTGATGATGGCGGGGTGCGGCAATGAATCAACAGAGAAACCAGATGTAGAGATAACATCATCAGAGGAGACAGCCGGTTTTTTCGATGAAAATGATCATGCAGAGGCAGAGCGGATAGCAGCAATTTTTAGAGATATTTGCGATGAGGCAGTAAACAGGAATACATGGGGAAACCTAGATACAATACGGCGTATGGTTGCCAGGCTTGGTGAAAACGGTTATGTGGCTGTAGACAGTGAGAATCAGGTGAACATGACAAGGCCGGGACAGGTATTGGAATTTTGCCAAGCAGTAGATGAAAAAGAAAATGATGAAATAACAATTATAGTAACTACAGAATCAGGGTTTCGAAAGTTTGATTTGAAAACAGAGAATGGTAATGTAAACATTGTCAGAGGATATTATCAATATGGCCAGAACGGAGATTTGAAAAACCAAAATATGGTAAGCTATTCGGCTGATTTTTGGCAATATACAGAAGAAGGGTATTTGATATTTGAAGGAAGCTATTTTTTGGATGAGGATTTTGCCCTGACGTTAAGCGATGCACAGGAGTATACGGCGCTGCGGGTTTTGCCATTGGATGAAAAATGCCGGGAATTGAACAGAAGGTACATATTGCCAGTTGGCTATAAGCAGAATAACATATTTCTTTGTGATTGGAGTGAAGAAGATTTTGGCGGGCTGGATTTTTACGATATATTCGACAGGTTTTATCCCATGCTGCACAGCCAGCCGGTTAATTTTGCAGCAGAGGAAAGTTTAGAAGCTGGCACAGTTTATCAAATTCCAGAAAATATATTTGAAAATGTTATCTGTACATATTTCAATGTGGACATGGAAACGCTTCGTTTAAAAACAAAATATGCTTCAGAACATATGGCATATGAATACCGGCCACGAGGGGTTTATGAGGTTGAATACCCGGATATTCCGTATCCGGAAGTAGTAAACTATACAGAAAATCAGGATGGAACGATCACGCTCAACGTCAATGCCGTATATCCGAATGGAAATACATCGAAAGCTTTTTCACACAGAACTGTAATACGTCCGCTAAATGAAGACGGCTTCCAGTATGTCTCAAATGAAAGAATATCTCTTTTATCGGCGGATGGCAAAGAGGAACAGCCAGAGCATGCTTTACCAGAAGAAGATTATAATATTTGGTGGCATTCGGATCGGTTGACAGAGGAAGAATGGCAAGCGGTTTATGGGGGAGCAGATGAGAAAACAGAGGGAGTTTTATCTGTGCCGTAAAATATTGATGAATCGGTTTTAAAGGAAAAACGGATGAAAGTTTCTAATATTTGTGAAATAAAATTTGGGGTGATAGAGTGAATGATATACTCGAATATTAACATCGTATGAGGGGATGTCTTATTTTGCAAAAACATATCTGAAATAAATATAGACAAAGACTATGTTAGCGGTATAATAAAGCCAGAAATAAAAATAAGGAAGATAATTTAATGGTATGCAAGAGGATTTTGTATCATGTATAATAAAAAACAAATAGCAGCAGAATTGAAGAAGCAGTTAGCGATTGATTTTAATTGTTCAATTAAGGATTTTAATAAAAAGGAAAATATAATTACAGTTGCTAAAGATAATCCGGGAAGAAGAATATATACGCAAGAGAAAGCATTTTTGTCAATGGTTACGCTGGGCAGGAATGCAGTTGTTTCAGCGGACGAAAGTATCCATGAGTGGCTGAAGCAGTGGAGTGCAGAAAAGAGCGGCATATGTTTATTTGAACATAACAATTTGATGGAACTGGAACTGGAGCTGCAAAAACATGGCAAGAAGCTATGGCAAAGCCATCATATGTTTCTTCCTGAAATGGAAATCAAGGAGCCAATGATTGATTTTGAAGCGAAATGGTTTGAGCAAGACGCGCTTATGGAGCTGTATGGACGAGGGAAATTTTCGAATGCACTGTGTGAAAAATATATGTCAGAGAGACCGGATGTGCTGGCAATTGGAGCAATGCAGGGAGATCACATCATGGGATTGGCAGGCTGTTCGGCGGATACAGAATTGTTTTGGCAGATCGGAATCGATGTGCTGCCAGAGTACAGGGGCAGAGGCATGGGGACGAAATTAGTCCAGCTTTTGAAGAATGAGGTGATTATGCGGGGTGCAATTCCTTTCTACGGAACAAGCCTGTCGAATCTATATTCATGGAATATAGCGTTTCATTGTGGATTCTATCCGGCCTGGGTTGAGATGGAAACGATAGAGGGCTAAATGCATGGCATTAGGATTCGTCCCAGCCCTTGCTTATGTCGACCCAGGATGAAAAGCCAGAATATTTTTCCAACTCTGATATGGACAATTCGATTGCACTGTTGCTGCTTCCACAGGCGGGAAAGACCGTTTCAAACCGTTTTAAAGAACAATCGAGGTAGATGAGTACTCCCTCGTTAACTGCAAATGGGCATACGCCTCCTACGGCATGGCCGACTCGCGATTCTGCCTCGTCTGGGGTGAGCATTTTCGCCTTTGTGCCGAATTGGGCTTTATATTTGGCATTATCAATTTTGGCGTCGCCGGCCATGACAATCAGGATGGTATGCTCACCCACTGTAAATGAGAGCGTTTTGGCGATCCGGCAAGGCTCACAGTTGAGTGCCTGTGCCGCTAAATCCACGGTGGCGCTGGATGTATCAAATTCCTGTATCCGATTTTCCATGCCATATTGATTGAAATATGTTTTGACCTTTTCGATAGACATAATATCCTCCTATGCCTGCTGCCAGAGCAACATGTTGTTTTCAAATAAAGCTTTCAGTTTGTCCGTTTCCTTCAGCCATGCCAGATAGGAGCGGATGGTGCTGCCGGCCAGGACATACTGTTCAAAATTCATTGTCAGGCCATAATCTGAGAACAGGGATTGCATAATGGCTTCCTGGCAGAGAGGGCGTTGACAGATTTTAATAATCTTATCGGCGATTTCCCATACCTTGTCAATATTGTACTGTGCGAGACTGGATATGTTTTCTGTCACTTCGGCGTGAGAAGGGACGAACAGTTTGCCTGGCAGAGATTTTACTGTTTCCAGTGTTTTCAGATAAGCGGCAACATCATAGATGAAGCTAATCTGATATTTGTCCAGGGTTTCCCGGCTGGACAGGCAGTCCGCCAGATAAACCACATTATCAGGGGTTCGAAAGCCTACCATATCAAAAAAATGTCCAGGCAGAGGAAGGATTTCAAAGCCATCCGGCAAACAATCTTTTGTCAGTTCTTCGGCATTGCTTTCCTGAGCCATGAGGAATTTGTGACGCAACTCTTTACATGGATAGCCGCCGTATAAAAAGGATGGCTCCAGAAGAGGATGCTGCGTAAAAGAACATTCGATCCCCGGTGCATAGATTTTACATCCTGTCTGGCTCTGCAGATATTTATTACCGCCGATGTGGTCGGCATGGGAGTGGGTATTATAAATGGCGGTAAGCTGCCAGCCATTGGCATCTAAAAGCCGGCGGATTTTGCGCCCCGCGTCTTTGTCATTACCACTGTCAATCAGGCAAACTTCCTGCCCTTGCAGCCGAACCAACCCGATCTTTGCCGGGCTTTGAATATAATAACTATGATCGGAAACCTGAATCAGCTCATACATGGCGATGGTGCTCCTTATTTATGATAGAAAAATATTATAGCATATTACGAAAAAAAACAAAAGAGATAATACAGCAAAAACAGCCAGCAAACATAGGCTTTTGGAATAATTTAGGCAATAAAATTGTTTTGAAAAGTGGATTTTCGTTTCCTCGCAAAACTCAGGGATTTAGAAGTCCTTAAATCCCTGCAAAGTTAAAATCACCAGACCATTTCCCGCCTCTTCCCGCTCCTTGTTCCATGGCTGAGTATTCTCAGAGCTAAACTGAATGACATTGAGAAAAGGGCAGGATAGCGATCCGTCAGCCAGGAAATTTACAGTATATGAATGGAAAGAAAAATAAGAGAGGAGGACAGCCGATGAAAAAATTGTATCTGATTGGTGGCACTATGGGAGTGGGAAAAACCACAGCATGCCAAATCTTGAAACATCGATTGCAGGAGAGTGTTTTTCTGGATGGCGACTGGTGCTGGGATATGTCTCCGTTTCAGGTGACTTCAGAAACAAAAAAGATGGTATTGGAAAACATTGTTTTTCTTTTAAATAATTTTATCCAGTGTTCTGTATACAAAAACATCATTTTTTGCTGGGTCATGCATCAACAGGAAATCATCAATGATATATTGTCAAGATTAGTGACAAAAGACTGTGAGATTTATTCAATTTCATTGGTGTGTAGTAAGGATGAACTTCGGAAAAGGCTTTGGCAGGATGTGAGTGCAGGTGTTCGCACGGAGGAGGTTATTACAAAAAGCCTGGAGAGGCTTGCTCTGTACGAAAATCTGAACACGGTTAAAATTGATGTTTCGGAATATACACCGGAGCAAACCGTAGAAAAGATTCTTTTGCTTTCTGAAAGGAAGAGGAGGGAATGTCCAACTGTGCGATCGAAAAACAGTCGGGTGAATGACTTAAAGAGGATACCGGGAGTGGGAGTAAATATGGAACAGCATCTGCAAAATATCGGGATTCGGTGTGTTGCGGATCTGGTTGGAAAAAATCCGGAAGAATTATATCATTTAGACTGTTTGAAAAAAGGGTTTCAGGAGGATCGTTGTGTATTATATGTATTTCGTTGTGCCGTGTATTTTGCAGAGCATGAGCAGCATGAGCCAGAGAAATTGCGATGGTGGTACTGGAAAGATAAAGAATATCCGGAAAACCAGTAAAAATTGATGGAAAATTTACAGGAGGGAGAACAGAAAAATGATTATTGACGGAAATGAAACAGAAAAGGCAGCTATGGCGGAATTTCATAAAGGAAATCGGGCAGAGGGACTGCGGATCCAGGAGGAATTTGCTGCTGCTTTTCGGGAGGAATATAAAGATAAGGACCATTGCCCCTGTCAAAAGGCCTGCCGTTATCATGGAAATTGTAAGGAATGTGTGGCAATTCACCGGGCACATCAGGAGCACGTGCCGAATTGTATGAGAGATATGATTAATCAGAAGATTCGTTGTCTTTCTGAGTTGACAGAGCATACGATTGCCAATCAGATCGAGGCGCCAAAGGAAATTTTGAGAAAGAAATAATCGCAAATAATGGCGTTGAAAGGCTGGCTAGCTTGGAAAAATTTTGCAGAAGTCGGGGTATAAAGCAGGACATTATCCACATCCTGTATCCGGCTGTTCACGGAATCTTTGTCTATTACTAATGGATGTCGTGCGTGAGAAGCAGACTGTATGTACGTGGACTATCCGAACACAGGATATGGGAATGGCAGAGGGATTATTTTGTAACACCCATTGCCTCTGTTTCCTTTTT
Organism: uncultured Lachnospiraceae bacterium; assembly: GCA_910588125.1. Classification (GTDB taxonomy): domain Bacteria; phylum Bacillota; class Clostridia; order Lachnospirales; family Lachnospiraceae; genus Brotaphodocola. The sequence goes on along the minus strand of CAJUPI010000038.1, from coordinate 7,451 downwards.
TATTGCATGGTTCCAACAGCGGGCGAATTGATCTGCACCTTTTCGGGCAAAGTGAAAAACGAGTAAAAGTCCGCCATAACAAAAGCACAGAAACAGAATCTGGATCGCTGTCTCAAAAAACATGGGAAGAGATCCGGAAAAGGGATAAAGACTGTTTGTAAAATAAAAGATCCCAACGGAAATCATCAATAAAAAAACGGGCTTAACGATCATATCCCAGGCATTCCAGGTAAAAGCAATCATTTTTTTCAGAGACCACAGATGGAGAAGGGCCAGCAGGATTTCGCTAATTAGCATACCCCATAGATAGGCTAAAATACCAAAATAGGGAATGCCAAAAAGTACAAAGCCGATGCGAAGCAACAGGGAGATCGTGTTCTGAATAAAGGTGATGCGGGTTTTTCCCAGCCCGTTTAAAATGCTGCCCATGGTGGTGGCAAGATATAAAAAGGGACAGAGCCATGCTAAAATCCGGATAAACCTTCCGGCATCAGGATCCTGAAATACACTGGTGCCGAGTTCCTCGCCAAACAGAGTAAAGATCCCGATACACAGAATTCCCATGTACAGGCTGTAGCGCAAGGACAGAGACATACTGGCGGCAATACTGCCTTTTCTGCCTTCCGCCTGATCCTTAGCTACGCTGGGAAGCAGCAGGACTGCCAGGGAATTAGTGATGGCGGAGGGGAAGAGGATGAAGGGGGCTGGAGTTATAATAGGGATAAAGTTAGAAAACTTTGATAAACGCCGATGTTTACGAGGTTTTTTGATTTTATTCCTATTTTTTATGTAGTACGTTTTTGTACCCAATATAACACGAGGGGTGGGCAGTTTTGAAGGGAGAAGGAAGGTGATAAAAAAATTATCTAAAACTGCCCTCAATTAAAAGGAATGAACGATTGAATATGTGTATAGTTTATAAGAAATATAAAGGCTTGTCAAGAAAAAGGAATGAGGTGGAAAGTAGTCAAAAATGGAGTTTTTGTATGCTTTTTGATAGAGGAGAAAAAGGAGGAATTCTGTGAAGAAAGAAGAAGGAGTAATGCTGTTTCGGAGTCAAACTCATAAGTTGTTCTATGAACAATATTTGCCGCAATGCCGGTATCAGGATGCCTACCATGCGGCGCTGGTTTACTGCCTGGGAATCGACAGGGATACAAGGGAGCATGCAAATGAGATCTATGATTTCAAGACCGGATTAGTGAAGACAGAATGCCTGCATGATGGGTGGCAGACTTCCGGGAGTAAGAAAATTGTCCGAATGGCTTACAACTTATATAACAATGGAACTCCAAGCGTGTTCGATTATGAGGATTTAGAGGAGCAGTTGACAGAATGCGGGCGGTATACGGTGGAGGAACTGTTTTGCTGTGGCTATGCGCCTTATTTCTGGCAGGCGGTGAAGATTCGGTATCCGGAGTATTGCGGGGCAGCTTAAAGAGAAACGATGGACGGAGGAAAAAAGATGGCAAAGGTCATAACCATAGCTTCGCAGAAAGGCGGAGTGGGAAAAAGTACAACTTGTGTGAATCTGGGCATTGGGCTGGCCAGGGAAGGGAAAAGAGTCCTTTTGATTGACGCGGATGCCCAGGGCAGTATGACAGCGTGTCTAGGGATTGGGGAACCGGATGAACTGGATGTTACATTGGTGAACCTGATGGAGAAGGTGGTCAATGATGAACCGTGGGAGATTGATGAAGGGATTTTGCACCATGAGGAGGGAGTGGATTTTCTTCCGGCAAATATTGAACTGGCAGGTATGGAGACAACCCTGGTGAACATGATGAGCAGGGAGACGATTTTGCGGCAGTATATTGACAGGGTTCGGGAACGGTATGATTTTATTTTGCTGGATACCATGCCTTCTCTGGGGATGATAACCATTAATGCACTGGTGGCGGCGGATAGTGTGCTGATACCAGTGGAATCGGCTTATTTGTCGGTGAAGGGGCTGCAGCAGCTGATCAAGACCATTGGACGGGTGCGGCGGCAGTTGAACCGGGATCTGGAGATTGAAGGGATTTTGCTTACCAAGGTAGACCGCAGGACAAATGATGCAAAGGATATCTCTGACCGGCTCCGGGAAGCCTATGGGGACAGGATACATATTTTTGAGAATTGTATCCCATTATCCATTAAGGCGGCGGAAACCAGCGCGGAGGGAAAGAGCATTTTTATCCATGCCCCTAAGGGAATCGTGGCGGAAGGGTATGCGGCACTGACAAAGGAGGTGCTTGGCGGTGGGGAGTCGTAGTGCGGATAAGATTAAGTTCCGTTCTTTTGATGATCTGTTTGGAGAGCAGGAGCCGAAAGGGGTAGAAAAGGAAACAGCGGAAGATCAGGTGGTCAGAATGCCGCTGGCAGAGCTTCATCCGTTTAAGAGACATCCATTCCGTGTTATGGAAGATGAAGAGATGATGGAAATGGTGGAGAGTGTGAGGCAGTTTGGCGTTCTGGTGCCTGTGATTGTCCGGCCGGATAAGGGTGGGGGATATGAGATTATTGCGGGGCACAGCAGGAAGCGGGCCAGTGAACTGGCCGGGTGTTCGGATATACCGGTGATTGTTCGGGATTTGACGGATGATGAGTCGGTTATTGCCATGGTGGATTCTAATATTCAGAGGCTGAATATTCTTCCTTCGGAGAAGGCAAGGGCTTACCGGATGAAAATGGAGGCCATGGAACATCAGGGTGTGAAGGGAGGACAGCATACAGCGGCGGTACTGGGGGAGGCTTCTGGGGAGAGTGCCAGGACGGTTCACAGGTATATCCGGCTTACCTATCTGGTGCCGGAATTGCTGGAACTGGTGGATCAGAAGCGGATTCCTGTTGTTGCGGGGGAGAGCCTTTCTTTTTTGAGGGAAGGGGAGCAGGAACTGGTGAGGGATTATGTGGCGCAAAGGCAGGTGTTTCCGTCAAAGGGGGAAGCGGAACTGCTGTGGGTGGAAAGCAGTAGGGGGGTTGAGTGTTGAGAAGGTTCAGGAGATTTTGTGTAGGAATATGAAAGCAATAGGGATAACCATTTCGGCAAAGCGGATTCGGGATTATTTTCCCGAAGGTTATACGAAGGAGGAGATTGAGGAGGTGGTTTATAGCCTTTTGGATTCGTGGAGAGCGAAGGGAAGTGGGTAGAAAGAATAGTGATGCCTTTGTGTCACGGTGGCAGAAAGTATGGATGGGAGCCTTGTGCCATGGTGGCAGAAGGTATGAATGGGAACCTTGTGTCACGGTGGCATAAAGTGAAAGTGGAAGCCTTGTGCCATGATGGCAGAAAGTAAAGAGTAGGAGAGTCTTTATGCCACGATGGCAGAAACTGAAATTAGGAGCCTTCTGGATGATAAAAGTAGCTATATAAAGGCTTCGGTGGACAGAGGGAGGATTAAAACTGATGAATTTACAAGGAAAGGGAGGATATTGCAGAGAAGTAGGCAGTATGGTATACTGGAAACATATAATTGAGAGCAAAAATATATGTTACATACAAAAGGTTGGAAGAATATGGTACTGCATCTTGGCAATAGCCATAGACTTGGAGGAAGTGATGAGTTGGAAAAGGTGAAGGGTGAAAACTCCGTGTCGCAGAAAATGTTCCGGGCAATTTAATAAGGAGATGGAAAGACGCTCTGCTTCGGCGGGGCGTTTTTGAAGTTTAAGAATCTAGCGATATAACAGAAGATGTAGTGGTATAAGAATTTATTTTCTGTTATACTTTAAAAAGTTATATATAGAAAACATAGAAAAGGCGGAAATAATATGGTATACAACTGCTTTATAAAATGCCAAGTGTGTGGCGGTATAACAAGAATTCGCTTACAGGTTGGATGGCAAAACGAACATCCTATTGTAGTGACATGTGGTAAGTGTGGGACATCTTTATCCGGACATGTTAAAATTGGTCAGTTCACACCAAGTTTGGAGTTCGATTTTGATAATGCTGATATGATTAACGAGGCAGATAAAGCTGATTATATGGTTGAATGTTCCGGTGAGTTTCCAACAATCAAACAGTGCGAAGCTAATGGTGTAGACGATATTATAGTTACCCCTTTCATTAGAGCAATGAATTGTATGAAAGATGAAGATTCATATGAAGTGTTTGGAAAGACCGTGTCACAGCTGAATGTAACTGCTGCTAAATGGAAAGATTATAAAAGAATATTTAATCTTTTTCAGAACAATAGCGAATATTTGGTTCAGGAAATCAAGAAAGAATTTGAGGGAGAATATTTTCAGTGCCGGGATGAGTCGGAAATCCTAAGGGCTGTGCATATGATTGAAGTTCATGGTTTTTATTCTCCGCTAAAAAAGAAATGTTGGATAACTTATCCTTTAGCAGTGCTATCCTAAAATTAGATAGTACTCAGATGAAAAAGATGATTGATTTTTTTAATATGCATGAAGGATATCATCTTGATGAAATGCAGGCGCTTATTTATAAACTATATGGGGAGTTCGTGGATGTATATCAGGCACTTATTCCGGCATTGTTTTTACAGTATTGCAAAGATGGAACTTTTGATTTTGAAAGTGAAGGCTCAACTACAAGCACATTTGATACTGTTAAACAATTTTATTTAGATGTTTATGAGGCGCTTGGAAATTTGTTGATTGTTCCTGTAGCATTGAATAATGTCAAATACAGAGCAGATGTAGAAAAGTTGGCATTGATTGAAAAAAATGCGGTATCTTTAGAAGACTTTATTGGATTAACAAAGGCAACGAGATATCACTTTAGTCTGAAGAATGAAATATATACTGATTTTTTGGGTATTATTGTTAATCCTAAATTACGTAATGCAATTGGACATAATGACGTGGAGTATGATACAGTATCGCAGCTTATTACATATATTCCAAATCCAAAGGATAGGACGAAGAAAAAGACAGAGTATTTATTGGAATTTGAAAACGAAGCGATTCATATGGTTCAAGGTGTTTTGGCAATTTCAGAATACATATATCGGTTACGCGAATTAGAGCTTATATTTGATGACAAAATACCTTTCACAGCGCGAATGCCTGTTAATAAATTAAAGAAGATAGGAAGAAATGAATTGTGTCCATGTGGGAGCGGAAAGAAGTACAAATATTGTCATGGCAGGAATTAGTAATTATGGATAGGGTATAGTGATGTATTAGTGCGGATAAGCCAACCAGAATTAATTTGCAATAAAGATAAGTAGAGTTTAGATGATGTTTTTTAGGATGCACTACAACATAAATTTATGCTAAAATATCAAAGTAGTAAAAATATCCAATTCTTACTACAATTTTACTACGTTTCATGGCTTTAACTTGCTACATTTTGCCCCGTTTTGCTCATTCAGTGATTTTTTAACAATTTTTATCTGTAAAACTGAACATCAAAAAACGTGTAAAAGCACGGCAAATTAATGCGTTTTAGAAGGAATTTTTATTATGATTAAGATGCTTTTCGTCTGCCACGGCAGCAGAAAGCAGGGAAAAGCCCTTGTGCCATGGTGGCATAAAGCATGTTTAAGAGAAGATGTAGTATTAAAATAATAATAAAAATAGAATACAGTATTTTCAAGTGATTATAGGTAGCAGACCATTCATTCTTCAAAGCAAATTTTAAAACGAAACAAAGTAGTCGGCTTTTTTATTTGATTTGGAGGATTATTATGGGTAAGAGTGGAGTTATTACGGAGAAAAATAAAGAAAACAAGGCGTATCATAATGTGATTATATTGTTTAAAATTTACCGTTCAGTTTCTTGGCGTATGCAGGTGCAGATCGGGCAGGTGAAGCACCGCTTTCGGAAAGAGTATGGGACGGATGTGGACAGCTTTCTGGAATCTATTTATCAGGCAGGAATGGATCTAAATGATGATGAGGCGAATATTAAGCCGAGGGTGGAAGCAATCAGCAGCTCCAATAAGTTTTTAAAGCTGATTGATGAATCGGTGGAATTGATGAGGTTATATCATCCACAGGGGGAGAGATATTACTGGGTTTTGTATTATACATATATGACACCGCACCAGTTGAGTAATATTTCGGAGATTATGGAGAAACTGGAGCCGCATTTGTCCCAGGGAGTAGGGATTAACCGGAGTACCTATTTCCGGTGGAGGGACAGCGCCTTGAAGGCAGTGGAAGGGATTTTGCGGGGGTATGAGGAGGAAAGTCGGAGATTGTTAGAGCATTACCGGGATACGTGGAAAGAAGTTGATTGAAATGGTATTTGTTTCATAGGTAAAAATCTGCCTTTACCCTACGTTTAGAAAATATACTATAAATAAAAAGGATACTAAGTTAAGGAGATATATATGGCAAAGAATCTATTATTGGGAAATGGAATCAATATGCGTTTGAAAATAAAAGGGCTTCAAGAGCAGGAAATAGCAGAGCGGTTTTTTCAAAATCTTATTCGCTCTAGCTGTTTATTTGAACTATTGTTTGGTGTGAGTTTTACAGAGGATATTTGCAATGCATTATTAATGAAGACAAATAAAAAAGGTATAGAGTCTCTTTCATACTTTGTTCATGATTATGTTTTGGAAAATATGAGAGTTCCAAAATCTATTAATGTGCGGATGCGTTTATTAGATGCGGTTATTTGCTGTGCAATAAGTGCTATATTTTATAAGGACAACCAACGGTTAGGGGATTTTTTTGAAGAAAAAATCTTCCCAATATTGAATTGTATGATAATATCTTTACACTAAACTATATAGAATATTGGGATAAGGAAGATAGAAGTATTTATTTGCATGGTAAATATGATTTTGATAAAGTAAAATGTAATAATAAACCTGTTTTACATTATAGTTATGAGAGATATTTGGGATATAAAGGATATAAGGAACTGATTGATAAAATGAATCATGAATATAATATGTGTGAATTATACACGAGACCTATTGTTTTTTCACCGGAATTTTATAAAAAAATAGAAATGATGTCTATGGGGGCATATCCTTCAGAGCAACTATATCCTTCAGAGGACTTATTTTTAGTAGATATGCCAGAATTATATGCGCAATTGAAAGACATTTATGAATTGGATATTTTTGGAGTGTCACCTTATGGGGATGATGATTTAATTAAGTGTTTAAATACAATGGATAATGTTGTAGTGTATGTTTGCAATAAAGAAAACAATGTAGAAACAACAGTATGGGAAAGGGTTCTTGTATGCCCACATGTTATAAAGGATTCCAAAGAGCTATAATATCTTGGATTTTGTATTATGTTATTATGATTTGATAAAAGAATGTAAATAATACTATATACTATATACAGATAAAAAATGTTGATATATACTATATATAGTGTTATTATATAGAAGTATTGATTTATATATCTTTTAGGTGAAGGATATAATAAAAATTTGTTCCTGTATGCACAAGCAGGAAGCTGAACGGTGAATATATTACCGGATTGCTTTTGTTTATCTATGAATCAGAGAATGACGCTCATTTTGTAAT
>CAJUPI010000037.1:27730-31763 GCA_910588125.1 uncultured Lachnospiraceae bacterium | reverse complement strand
CCCGAAACCGGAAAAAGCAGCAGACCATTTTTCCGCCGCTTCCCGCTCCTTTTTCCATGGCGTACCTTTTGAGAAAATTAACTTAATGACATGATGCTGGGGTCAAAAGGTATTGAAGGCCCAAATTGTGTTAATTGAGTTAAAATTGAATCTGATTTACAATATTATACGCATATTCAGGTTCAATTAAAAATCACACAATTCACAAACAATTAATACAATTTTTCATCAGATGACCTTTTGACCCCAACATCATGACATTGATTCACTTCTTCTGGCCGTCTTCCTCTTCTTTCCAGCAAAAATCTGAAAAATATACAAATACTGTATAGAGAAACCATACAACCAAATTTTCACAATAGGAGGCGGCAAATCATCTATGAAACGATTATATCGGAGACACTTCCTGCTTAATATTCTCCTTCTGGCAATTCTGACAATAACTGCCCTCTTGCTGACCGGCTGCAGCTCTGCACAACACCGCCGAATTGTCCGCATTGGGCATAATCAATCTACCAGTCATCCAACCCATATTGCATTGACTGCTTTTCAAAATTACATCAATGAACAGCTCGGCGATCGCTATATCGTGGAGGTATATCCCAGCGAGCTTTTGGGCTCCCAGACGGATATGGTACAGCTAACCCAGACCGGTGCCATTGATTATTGTATTGCCAGCAATGCTATCCTGGAAACCTTCAGCAAAAACTACGAGATTTTTAATCTTCCCTATCTGTTTGCCAGCGCAGATTCCTATCATCATGCCATGGATGATTCCCGGATCACAGATCCTATCTTTACGGCTACCCAGAAAGCCGGGTTCACCGCCGTCACCTGGTTAGACGCCGGCACACGGAACTTTTATACTGTCAATAAGCCTGTAGAAAGCCCGGCTGACTTAAAAGGCCTGAAAATACGTGTTCAGCAATCTCCCACCAACATTGAGATGATGCGTCTTCTCGGCGGTTCCGCCACCCCTATGGGCTTTGGCGATGTTTATACCGCTTTACAGTCTAATATCATTGACGGAGCCGAAAACAATGAGATGGCATTGACCGACAACGGCCATGGAGACGTCTGTAAATATTATTCCTATGATATGCATCAGATGGTTCCTGATATCTTGATTGCCAACAATGCCTTTCTTCAGGACTTATCCGATGAAGACCTCGCTGTTTTTGAAAAGGGCTATCGTCTGATCAATCAGATACAGCGAAAAGAGTGGGTCAAAGCAGTCGAGGCCGCCCGTAAAAAAGCAGCCGAACAGCAAAAAGTCCGGTTCCTCTATCCGGACCAGGCGCCTTTTGTCGAAGCCTGCACCCCTCTGCATCGTTCCGTGCTGGAAAACAATCCCGCTATTCGGCCCATTTATGATGCAATTCAGGAATACAACGCCCTTTATCCTACAATCACAGAATAGGAGACTGATATGAATCCATTAAGAAATTTTCTCAATCAGATTTTAAATATCCTGGCCGGAGGGAGCTTTCTGGCTATGGTACTCCTCACCTGCTGGCAGGTTCTGACCCGCTATGTGCTGAAAAATCCCTCCTCCTGGTCCGAGGAGCTGGTGTCTTATCTGTTTGCTTGGATGGCCCTCTTCGGCTCTTCTCTGGTTGTGGGAGAACGCGGCCATATGAATATCCCCCTGCTCATGGATCATGTAAATCCCCAAGCAAAAAAAATCCTGGCCATCTTTTCTGAAATAATTGCCTGCCTTTTTGCCGGAGTCATTCTGGTCTTTGGCGGAATTCAGATTACCAGCCTGGCCATGGGACAGATGACCTCTTCTCTGGGAATTGCCATCGGCTTTTTCTACCTGGTGCTTCCTGCCAGTGGCATCTTAAATATTATTTATACGATTTTAAATATTGTGGAAATCATTACCGGAAAAATTGAATTAGAATCTGAAAACGAGATCGTCCAAGCCGCCGAAAAGGCGGGAAGGGAGGCGTAATATGGCAATTCAATCCTTACTCATCATACTGGTTGTGCTGGCTGTCCTCTTAATCCTGGGAGTACCTATCTCCTATGCCATAGGTATCTCCTCCCTGGCTGCCATTTTACAGGTAGTTTCGCTGGATGTGTCAGTCCTGACGGCATCCCAGAGAATCTTTGTCGGCATGAGCAAATTCAGCCTTACCGCCATTCCTTTCTTTATCCTGGCCGGAAACCTGATGAACCAGGGAGGCATCGCCAAACGGCTGGTTGACTTTGTACTGGCTATTCTGGGAAAACTCCCCGGCTCCCTTTTGGTGACCAATGTGGGCGCCAATGCCCTGTTCGGCGCGATCTCCGGCTCTGCATCCGCCGCTGCCGCCGCCGTAGGCAGCATGGTCCGGGAAGGCGAGGAAGAGCAGGGCTATGACCCCGCCCTATGCGCTGCCACCAATGGCGCTTCTGCTCCGGCCGGCCTGCTGATCCCGCCCTCCAATGCATTGATCACATACTCCTTAGTCTCCGGAGGAACCTCTGTGGCCGCCCTGTTTTTGGCCGGATATATCCCCGGTGTCATCTGGAGCACCTGCTGCATATTAGTTGCAGTAATGATTGCCAAAAGAAACGGCTATCGGGGAGTCCCCGGAAAATTCGACTGGCAAAATCTCATCCAGGCCACCCTGCGCGCCATCCCGGCCTTGTCCCTGATTATTGTAGTGATCGGCGGAATTATTATCGGGGTCTTCACCGCCACCGAAGGCTCTGCTATCGCTGTTGTCTACGCCTTGCTGCTCAGCGTTTGTTACCGGAGCCTTTCCTGGAAAACCTTCTGGCACATCGTCACCGACAGCGCCAAAATGAGCGGTATGATTGTATTTTTGATCGGCGTTTCCAATATTATGGGCTGGGTTATGGCCTTTACCCAGATCCCACAAGCTATCTCCGCCGCCCTCCTTAGCCTCACTGACAATTCATTCATCATATTGCTTATCATGAACGGAATTCTGCTGATTGCCGGAACCTTTATGGACGTAACTCCTGCTATTTTGATCTTTACTCCTCTGTTTTTACCTGTAGTAAAAACCTTTGGCATGAGTCCCATCCAGTTCGGCCTGATTCTGGTATATAATCTGTGCATCGGCAACATCACCCCGCCGGTAGGCAATACCTTATTTGTCGCTATCAAGGTCGGCAAAACCTCCCTTGCCAGAGTGATGCCCCATATGCTGATATACTATATAGCGATTCTGGCCGGCCTTTTGCTGGTCACGTATGTTTCCACAGTGAGCCTGGCACTTCCCATGATCGCCGGAATGCTGTAGCCTGCTCTCATTAAAATGCTGCCGCCCTTACCGGAGTACTGCACCCCTCACCGGAATGAAGAATACAGTTTCCCGGCCTCCAACGTGCGCCCCTTGGCCGCCGCCATCTCGCTGACGGTCACCAGCTGGAAGCCCCGGTTTGTCAGCTCCGGGATAAGCTGCATGGATGCATCGCCAGTAGCCCCATATAGCTCATGCATTAAGATAATATCGCCATCCTTCACCTGGCTCAATACCACATTAACCGTCTGCTGGGCGTTTTTTGTCTTCCAGTCCTTCGTATCGATATTCCACTGAATCATTGGCATATGGGTATTCGCCAGTACAGTTGCATTATAATTGCCGCCAGGCAGTCGCATCAGCCGCGGACGGACCCCACAGGCGGCCTCTATAGCATCGTTGCACCGGTTTACCTGTGCCTGAATCTCGGCCGCTCCCTGCTTCTGGAGATATTTATGGTTCATCGAATGATTGGCCACCTCATGCCCTTCCGCGACCATCCGCTGAACCTCTGAGGCATAACCCCCCACCCGGTCTCCCACCATAAAAAATGTGGCTTTTCCGCCATACTGCGCCAAACAGTCCATAATACGGTTTCCCACCGACGGCTGCGGGCCGTCATCATAGGTAAGTGCCACCATCGGCCTGGCCGGATCGATCACCCGGCCTCCCGCCTGACGGGCTGCTTCTTCCGCCGCCTGACGCGCCGCTTCTTCCGCCGCCGCTTGACGGGCTGCCTCCTCCGCCGCTTGACGGGCTGCCTCCTCCGCCGC
>CAJUPI010000037.1:0-27630 GCA_910588125.1 uncultured Lachnospiraceae bacterium | reverse complement strand
CCGCCGCTTGACGGGCTGCCTCCTCCGCCGCTTGACGGGCTGCCTCCTCCGCCGCCTGACGCGCCGCTTCTTCCGCTGCCTGACGCGCCGCTTCTTCCGCCGCCTGACGCGCCTCCTCCTCAGCGATCCGCCTAGCTTCCTCTTCCGCCGCCTGGAATGCCGGTCCCTGGTTCTGCGTTCCCTCACCCTGGCCCGCCACGATCACCGCCGATACCGGATATGTATCCTGCCCTGATACTGCCGCCGGAACCCCCTCACCGCCAGACTGTACCGGCATTTCCTGCCCACCAGCCTCCTGCCCGGTTTCTTGCGGCGCCTGTTCCGGCAAAGCACCCTGGCCAGGCTCCGCACCCTCGTCTGCCGCCATCGGAACAGCTTCCAGAGAATCCTGCATCCACATCACCGAATTCTCCCCATTCCCCACATTAACCCACTCCTGTCTCATGCCAAACGCACTCTCCCGGGCACCATCCGTACCCGCAGCCAACACCGGCTGCACAAACAAACATACCGCCCCCATCACTGCCACAAACAATTTTCCCTGCCGCTTCATAATCTTCCTTCCCTACCCTCAGCAACCAAGAGAACACATACCCCAGACACTGCTTTACAATATCTGAAGAACCTTCCCCATCCGCTGAAAGTAACCAAACATTTTAAATGGAATATACCTGCCGATATATTCCATTCCCATTATACTTCCAATCCATTACAAAATCAATGCCACACTTAAAATAAAAACCCCGCGTAAAAATCAGGATCCCAACTTATTGATCCCGGCAACATTCAGCCTTGAAGGAAGGAGGAGAGAGGCCGCCGGCTTTTGACTGTGCAGGGATTTAGAAGTCCTTAAATCCCTGAGTTTTGCGTAGAAACGAAAATCCACTCTGTCTGAGCGAGGCGAGTTAGGGGATTTTCGTTTCGCATTACGCAAAAATCAGAGATTTTAGGAATTCTTAATCCCGAAACCGGAAAAATCATCAGACCATGTCCCGCCTCTTCCCGCTCCTTGTTCCATGGCGTACCTTCTGAAAAAATCAGCCGAATTACATTACCCCTCCCATCCTCAATGGCGCAGCATATCCTCCACAAATATCCCATATCCCCTCGTTGAATCTTGAACAAACACATGAGTAACCGCCCCCACAAGCTTTCCATTCTGCAAGATCGGACTCCCGCTCATCCCCTGGACAATGCCGCCAGTCAGATGCAACAGCTCCTCATCCACCACCCGGATCACCAGACTTTTGTTCTCCTGGATAGGATTATAATCAATCCGCTGGATTTCAATCTCATAATCCCGTGTTTCTCCGGACACATTACTGCGGATCCACGCCTGTCCCTTTTTCACATCCTGCCGATAGCCGATTTCCACTGCTTCCCCAAGCAGAGATTTCTGCATCTTTTCATTAACCTTACCGAAGATCCCCACCCGTGTATTTGTCTCAATCGAACCAAGACGGGAGCCAGGCCCATAGTAGATAACCCCTGCCATCACCCCCGGATTGCCGGCGCTTCCTTTCTCAATCCCCATAATTTCTGTCTCATATAAAGCACCCTCATTGATTTCCACTACTTCCCCGGTATCGCTGTCACTGATTCCATGTCCCAATGCGCCGAAATTGCCATTCGTATCGACATAAGTCAACGTCCCAATTCCCTGCGTATCATCACGTACCCAGGCGCCCAGCTTATAATTACCGTCAGCCGCCTGAACCGGATTCATCCGTATCTCCAGCTCCTCGCCGTCTCTCCGCACCCGCAGCAGCGCTTCCTGTCCTCCATTGTGATTCAGATTGCTGATCAGTGCTTCTTTATCTCTCAGTGGTTCCCCGTTTATTGCTTCTATATAATCGCCGGATTGCAGAATCCCATAAGCCGGCTCTACCTCCTCTCCGCTCTGGCAGCGAATACGGCCGGTTCCGATCACCAATACTCCGCTCGAACGCAGGTAAATGCCTACCGGCACCCCACAAGGAACTGCATAATGGGTATCCACCACATCCAGCTGAATTTCCTTAAACTGAAATTTGCCAAACAGCTTGAGTCCCAGGCGATAGCTTCCCAGATTTCTGGCACGTAAGGAAAAGGGCTCGTCTACATTCAGACGAATTTCATCAGAAGGGATGTTGGACTGGTTTCCCAGCACCACCTCCTCGCTTTCACTCAAAAGCGTCACCTGGAACGGCAGGGCAAAATCAAATTCCTCCTCCTCGTCCACTACCACGCTCAAACGATCCGGGACCCTTCGCTCCACATAATACCAGGTAAAGCCCATAGTAAACAGCAAGCTCAACCAGAACGTCCATATCAGGCACCGGCGAAACGGATTTCTCTTTCTTTTCTTTCCCGCCATCTCACATACCTCCTCTTTCTCGAGCAATTTGTAAAAGGGTAGCAAAAAGGAGCCTTTCAGCTCCTTTCTAGTATGTGAGAAATTACAGATTTCACACTGTCATTTTTTTGTTTTTATTCCATCGGCTATAAAAATTCTTCGTTTCCTGGCATCCGGCCCGGTTTTCTCAGCAGATGCCCCTGGTTTTTGCGGCCAACGCCTTCATCTCCCTGGCATTCTGACGCACGGCTTCTGTGATCTTGGCTCCGCCAAGCAGCCTTGCCAGCTCTTCGACCATATCCTCTGTATCCAGCTTGCGGATCCCGGTCGTCGTCTTGCCGCCGTCCGCCGACTTTGCAATCTCAAAATGGCAATCCGCCATAGCTGCAATCTGAGGCAAATGCGTGATACAGATGACCTGATGGTTTCGGGAAATAACAGACAGCTGCTCCGATACCTTTTGAGCCGTCCTTCCGCTAATACCCGTGTCAATCTCATCAAAAATCAGGGTGGGAATCTCATCGCTCTCTGCCAATACCGTCTTGATCGCCAGCATAATCCGGGACAGCTCACCGCCGGAAGCTACCATCCCCAAAGAACGCTTCGGCTCGCCGGGATTCGTGGAAATCACGAATTCCGCCTCATCGTATCCCTGTGCCGTATAATGTTTCAGCCGCCGGAACTCCATCGCAAATTCCACATCCAGAAAATTCAACTCCACCAGCCCTTTGCGAATCTGTTCTGTCAGCTCTTTGGCCGCTGCCTTCCGCTCCTTTGACAGCTTCCCGCAAAGCTTCTCAAGTTTTTCTGTCAGTTGTTGATATTCTTCCTCATTTTTTTTGCGGTATTCATCAAAATTCAGCAGCTTTTCTAGCCTGGCCTTTTTTTCTTCTAATGCCTGTTCCATCTGCTCTATTGTATTTCCGTACTTGGCCTGCAGGCTATGGATCTGATCCAACCGCTGCTGTATTTGGGCTAACTCCTCCTCATCAAAGCTCATGTCATCCAGATAACCCCCAATGGCATGGTGGACATCGCTCAGAATCGCCTCTGCATCATAAAGCTGATCCCGAATCCCGTTCAGTGCCTCATCATAAGCCACTACCTCATTGACCTGATGAATCGCCTGCCCCAGGCTGTCGCTCTCCACGGCCTGGTATGCTGCTGATAAGCTCTCGAGTATCTTCTGGCTATTGACATATCTCCGGTAGCGTTCGGTCAGCTCCTCTTCTTCTCCCGCTTTCAGCCCCGCTTCCTCAATCTCTCCAATCTCAAACTGCAAAAAATCAGTTTCCCGCCGGCGGCTTTCCTCATCGCCTGCTGATTCCTCCAAAATCGCCTGCAGCGCCTTATACTGTCGGTAAGCTTCCAAAATCTCAGCTTTCAGCGATTCCGTACGGGATTTTGCAAAGGTATCCAGAATTTCCAGATGTTTGGATATATGCAGCAGAGACTGATGCTCGTGCTGTCCATGGATATCCATAAGAAGCCCTGTGACCTGCCGCAGCCTTGCTACAGTCACTGTTTCATCATTGATCTTGCTGATGCTCCGGGCCGGCATGATCTTGCGGGTGATGATCAGAAGTCCATCCTCATCGGGAAACACCTCCAGCTTCGCCAGCTCTTTTTGGCGCTCTTCATTGATGGAAAATATCAGCTCCACATAAGCATATTCCGCACCGCTGCGGATAATATCCTTAGCCGCTTTCTGCCCCAGTGCAAGGCTGACCGAGCCAATGATGATCGATTTGCCGGCGCCAGTCTCCCCGGTCAGAATATTAAGCCCATCACCGAATTCCACATCCGCCTGCTCAATCAGCGCCAGATTTTTCACATGCAACTCTAACAGCATATCTCCTCCTATTCTGTCACCAGCTTGCGGATCTTATCCATCACCACAATCGTATCGTCCACGCTTCTCACAGCACACATAATCGTGTCATCTCCGGCGATACAGCCCACAATCTCATAAAAATGCATGGCATCCAAAGCCGCCGCCACCGCCATCGCCATACCGGACACGGTCTTGAGCACAAGAATATTCTGCGCCATATCCATGGACAGATAACCGTCCCGCAAAATTCGGATATATTTATCGCTGAATGAGCTCTGGTTCTGCATCACCACATAATGCTGCCTGCCGTTTTCCCCCTGGATCTTCGTCAGCTTCAGCTCCCGGATATCCCGGGAAACGGTGGCCTGAGTCACCCGGTAGCCGGCTTCCTTCAGGCGGTCAGCCAGCTCCTCCTGCGTCTCAATCTCGTATTTTCCAATCAATTCCACAATCTTGCTGTGTCGTTCCAACTTCATTTGTCTGTCTCCCTTTAAACCCGCGTCAGCTTTTTTCGGATATTCTCCAGAAAAGGTACGTCTTTTAGCTGAATCAGCGTCGTGGAGCTGTCGGATTCCCGAATCTCCAAGACCTCTCCAGCCCCCAGATCCATCATCTGATCGCCGTCAAATACCGCCATCTGCTTCTGCCCCGCATTTTCCAACACCCGGATCCCCACGGTATCCCGATGAGAAAGGATGATGCTCCGTGAATGAATCGAGTGAGGACATATCGGTGTCAATACAATCAGCTCTGCTCCCGGCGTCACGATCGGCCCTCCCGCCGAAAGGTTATATGCTGTGGAACCCGTAGGCGTTGATACGATCATGCCATCCGCCGTATATTCTGTCAGCAGTTCTCCATTGACGTAAACCTGAAATTTCAGCACCTGCATCACATCTTTCCGGGTAAGGACGATGTCATTGAGGGCAATCCCCACTTCCTGCTCCCGGCCAAAAGCCGCTTTCCCCACATCCGCCGTATCCTGTTTGCACACCGTCCCCGCCAACATCATCCGCCTCTCCAGCCGGAAACGATCCTCCAACAAGGCATCCAGCATCGGGGTCAGCCGCTCTCCCTGAGCTACCTGCGTCAGATATCCCAGGTTTCCCATGTTTACACCGATCAGCGGAATCTGCAGATCCACCAAATCTCTTGCCGCCTGAATCAAAGTGCCGTCACCGCCCAAAGTAATCACACATTGAGTCTGGGACGGAACCCAGCTTTTGTCTGTATAACCATAGACTGCCACCTCCCGGCGCATTTTCTGGGCATGGCCTTCACAAAATGCCCCCCGGGCACGCAAATAATCCATAATCTGCTCTGCTGCCTGTCTGGTCCCCTGTTTAGAAGGGTTGGCAATCAGATAAAAATGTTTCATTGATATCTCCTGTCTATAGCCTGCAATGGGCTTCCTCCACCACCGCTTGCGGCGCTATTGCCTCTTTTATTGCCCCCCTGCCATTTTCCCCGGCACCTCCATGATTCTGTAAATATATCAGATATTCGATATTTCCCTCCGGGCCTTTGATCGGGGAATAGTCCAGATTTAAAATTTCAAATCCCAGGCTTTGTGCATACACAATCACCTTTTCAATCACTTCCAGATGCGTGGCCTTTTCCCTGACAACCCCCTTCTTCCCCACCTTCTCCCGGCCTGCTTCAAACTGAGGCTTAATGAGGGCCACGATTTGGCCATCCTCTGCCAGCAATTGCTGTACGGGCCCCAGGACCTTGGTCAGAGAGATAAAAGAAACATCGATCGATGAAAAATGTATCCTGTCGGCAATATCATCAGGAGTCACATACCGGATATTCGTCCTCTCCATACAGACCACCCGCCCGTCGTTGCGCAGCTTCCAGTCCAACTGGCCATGGCCCACATCCACGGCATAAACCTTTTGTGCCCCATTCTGCAGCATACAATCGGTAAAACCGCCAGTGGAAGAACCCACATCCATGCATATCTTGTCTGCCAGTGACACTCCGAAGCATTGCATGGCCTTTTCCAGCTTCAAACCTCCCCGGCTCACATATCTCAGCGTCGCTCCCCGTACTTCTACAGAGGCTGTCGCGCTAAAAACCGCCCCTGGCTTATCCTCCCTCTGCCCGTTTACATAGACAATCCCCGACATGATGATCGCCTTCGCTTTTTCCCGGGAAGGAGCCATATTTCTGCTCACCAGGAGGATATCCAGACGTTCCTTCTGTTCTTTCATTTCACACCTCTGTCATTTCCTTGTATCCTGCCAATCACCAGGCTTAAAGCCTCTCCGGATAAAACTCTCTCATCTTCCGGATCACCGAATCGCTGTCTATCCCCAGGCTTTCCCGCAAAAGCGACACATTACCATGCTCCACATAAGCATCCGGAAGCGCAATATTAAGCACCTTTACCTGGGGAGCATATTCATGGACTATTGCCGTCACCTGCAGCCCGAATCCTCCCTGCAATACATTTTCCTCCAAAGTGACGATCAGCTTGTGCGAATTTGCCAGCTCCTTCACCATCCCTCCGTCCACCGGCTTAATAAATCTGCCGTTGGCCAGAGTACATACAATCCCTTCTTCCTTCAGCTTGTCCCGTACATGCTCCGCCGTACTGACCATACTTCCCACTGCTAAAAGAGCGATCTCCTGCCCCTTATAAAGCATTTCGCCCCTCCCGTACTCCACCGGAAAATCAAATTCCCTCAGCCCCCGGTACGCCTGTCCCCGCGGATACCGGATCGCCACCGGGCCGTCAAAATGATTGACGGCAAAATCCAGCTCCTGCCGCAGCTCCCACAGATTCTTAGGCGCCAACACCGTCATGTTGGGGATGGACGTCAGATAGGACAAATCAAAAATCCCCTGATGCGTCTCCCCGTCGCTTCCCACCAGCCCCGCCCGATCCAAAGCGAATACCACCGGCAGGTTCTGAATACAAACATCATGAAGAATCTGGTCATAACCGCGCTGCAAAAAAGAAGAGTACACTGCCACCACCGGCTTTAGGCCGGCGGCCGCCATCCCGGCGGCCGAGGTCACCGCATGCTGTTCTGCAATCCCCACATCAAAAAACCTCTCCGGGTATTGCCTGGAAAAGGCTTTCAGCCCGGTTCCGTCCGGCATGGCCGCCGTGATTGCCACCAGTTTCGGATTTTCCTTGGCCAATTGGCATAATTTTTTGGAAAAAACATCCGTATACCCCGGATAGATCTTCTTCTTTCGCGGTTTGCCCGTAGCCGGATCAAAAGGCTCCACTCCATGAAACCGGGAAGGATTTTTCTCCGCCGGCACATAGCCTTTACCTTTCTTGGTATTGACATGCACTAAAACCGCATGATCCAGCCGTCTTGCCTCCCTGAAAAGCTTTGTCATCGCCCGCACGTCATGGCCGTCCACCGGCCCCAGATAAGTAATTCCCATATTCTCAAACAGCATCCCCGGAATCACCAGCTGTTTAATACTGTTCTTCGTACGGCTGATCTTGTCTACCAGGCTCTCCCCAAACACCGGAATCCGCATCAGAGTGGCCGTCACGTCCTTTTTCAGCCGGTTATAGCCTGCTCCAGAACGAATCCCGTTTAAATACTTAGACATCCCACCCACGTTTTCCGATATAGACATATTGTTATCGTTTAAAATAATAATAAAATTCCTTTTCATCCGGGCGGCATTGTTCAAAGCTTCATAGGCCATTCCGCCAGTCAGGGCGCCATCCCCGATCACCGAGACCACCGCATAATCTTCTCCTAGAAGATCCCTTCCCTGCGCAATCCCCAGGCCCGCCGAAATCGAAGTGGAACTGTGTCCGGTATCAAAGGCATCGTAAGGGCTTTCTTTTCTCTTGGGAAAGCCACTCAATCCCCCGTACTGGCGCAGCTCGTCAAACATCTCCCGCCGCCCGCTCAGGATCTTATGCGTATAGGACTGATGTCCCACATCCCAGATCACCTTATCCTGCGGCAGGTCAAATGCCAGATAAAGAGCAATCGTCAGCTCCACCACACCCAAATTGGATGCCAGATGTCCCCCGGTTACACTGATCTTGTCGATCAGGAACTGCCGGATCTCCCCTGCCAGCTCTTTCAATTCCTCTGCATTCAGCCCCCTGATATCCTGGGGTTCTTTTATCTGTTCCAACAGCATTACTGTCGCCCCTTTTATTTATTTCTTGTGATCAGCATCCGGATCAATTCTTCCAAAAACAGATTCTCCCCCGGAAGCTCATGCAGTAAGGCGATCGCCCGAGCCGAAAACTCCTCCACATCCCGTCGCGCCTTCTCGATCCCCTCCAGCGTCACATAGGTGGTCTTCTGATTCCTCTCATCACTTCGCACTGGCTTGCCAAGCTGCTTTGTAGTGGCCGTCACGTCCAGGATATCATCCTGAATCTGAAACGCAATGCCGATAAGAGCAGCCATCTCTTCCACCTTTTTCTGCTCCTCCTCACTTGCGCCGCCCAGTAAAGCGCCAATCACCATGGAAGCCTCCAACAGCGCCCCTGTTTTCAGACGATAGATAAAATCCAGCTTTTCTCTCGGAACCGGCTGGTTTGTCAGCTGCACATCCACCACCTGTCCGCCAATCATGCCGTAAATCCCGGTCTTTCCGGCCAGGATCCCAATCGCCCTCGCCACTGCTGCTGGATCCGCTTCCATTTTACACGCCTTCACTGCCGTCTCCACCGCATAGATCAGCAGCCCGTCCCCTGCCAGTACCGCCATATCATAGCCGTACTTTTTCCAGGTAGTAGGCACACCCCGGCGCAGCTCATCGTTATCCATACAGGGAAGATCATCATGGATCAGAGAAGAGGTGTGAATCATCTCAATCGCCGCCATAAAAGGCTCGATCTCCGGACCGCTGCCGCCAAACAGCCGGTACATCTCCTGCATCAGCATCGGCCGCAGCCGCTTGCCTCCGGCCCGTACACTATAATTCATCGCCTCAAAAATCGTCCGCTGATGCCCCTCCTCCGCCGGAAGATACTGCTCAATAACCGCATCCACCTCTCTTGTCCTCTGCCCCAAAAGCTCCCTCATATCCGCTCTTTTAAGCTTGTCCATCTTCCGCTTCGCCTCCCTGCAGTACAATCAGCTGTTTCTCCACCTTGTCAATCTTTTTCCCGCAAGACTGCACCAGTTTCATCCCCGCCTCATAATACGTAAAAGAATCCTCCAGAGAGGTATCCGCATCCTCCAGCTTTGCCAGAATCTGATCCAATTCTGCAAAGGTCTGCTCTATCGATTTTCCCTTTTCCATCTGTCTTCTCCTGTCCTGCTACGCCTCATTTATCAATCCTGGGAAATAAAGGAACCCACTGGAAATCCGGGCTATCTGCTCTCATCCAAAGAGGCGTCATGGTATATGTAGGTGTATTCCAGATAAATGCAACCAGCTGTTGAGCATCATTATATCCCAACCGGCTCTGCTCCATACGCCTATTGCTCCACCCTTTCTTGCGTTTTCCGTCTTGTCCGGTTGCCTTCCATGCAATCAGCTTTTCACCGGCCTTTTCCAGATACCTTTTTACCACGATTCTTTTCTGTATCTCACTCTCATCCAGCCCTTCCAACGACGCAAAATACCCTTTGGGAAATGTTTCCGCCGCGACAATCTTTACATGTTCAAATCCTAATGCACGCATCCTATCTCGGAAAAACAGCTCATTTTCTTTTTCATACATGATAAATGAAAAATAAAGACGACACGCTTTGAGCCTTTGCTTTCCCTCATCGGAAAGTTCCTTTACATGCTCTTCTTGCGTCAGGCGTTCTTCAACCGGTACACCCATATAAGTCTCAAAAATTGACAGAATCTGCCTGCCGGAACAAAAAGCATCTTCTAAAAATACAATTGCCTCTTCCGATTTCGCATTTATCAAAATTTCGTCTAAAGATTTCGTCTTTAATGAAGCCTTTAAACAGGCGTTAATGATATTAACATGGTAGGAAACAATCGCGCTGCCATCCTGAACCCCTCCGATATTACTGACCTTCAGATTGCTAAGCTCACAATCTTCATTCTCCTGGATAATCCTGAAATTATTTAACAGTGCTTTTGCTATATCAGGCTTAGAGATTATCCTGACTTCTTCCAGCATCTCCAGATACCCGATTAAAAAAATACCAAAATCACCCAGTTCCTCAGAAAATTGCATAAACTGCCGGATATGAGTCATCAAATAGGTAATATCCAGGCTACGTCCGAGGCCTGTATTTATATCATAAATCTCATACATTTTCCATTTATCCAGTAATGGCATTATCCTGTTTTCAAAAGAAAACAAAGTGGAATCTGGCATGAGAACATAATATTTGTTGAAATATCCAACTTCATTCAAAAACTTTTTTATGTGGATAATATATCGGTCATCCTCCTCGGAATATATCAGGGTATCATTAATTAATACCCCATAGTCCCTTAACAAAACCATCTCCACAGCGATATAAACAATATAACGATCCTCTGGATAGGACACCAGATAATGCGTCTTCTGAGATGCTCTGCTTTGGAGCCATTTATCCGATTCAAAAACAGCATCCCGATCTTTATTTGTTTTATCCGCAATGGCAATATTACTTTCAAGAGATACAGATACATCGGGAGATATCAATAAAAGCGCATCTGTTTTTTGAGCAAAACTAAATTTCATGGGATCTAATATTTTTTTAATAACTTTGATCTCCCTGATTACTAAATCCATAAAACACTTTTGCTCTTCGGGAGTGCCAGATACCACCTTTTCATAAAATTCTTTTTCTTTTTGTATAACCTTGGTTAAATTACGTTCTGAAAAAGCCACACAACGCTTAAACAAACGCCTATTATATAAATCGGCAAGAATATCACATCCCTTTTCGAATTCCTGGCAATCTTTTATTTTAAAGCTGCCGGCAATCGACTGAACAGACTTACTAAAATTGTTATGGATGACAATATCGTCTGTCAAAAAGAGAATTTTATAAAAATCATCAAGAATCCCTTCTGTCGAAGTGCTGATTTTTAAAAGCGCATAGCGAAGCATTTCCTCTGCCGTCAGGGTTTTTTGATGGTAATAAATATTTTCAAACATCATAAATCGGGAGATTATCAGTTGGTCAACTGTGTTAATAGCCGCAGGTGCAATCGCTATTTTATAGGCAACTCCCTGTCTGCCTCCGCCGACAGCCAACATGGCACGGTTCTTCTTAGAAGGAACCACACGAAGCTTTTGAAATACCCTGGACATATCAACCGCAACCGGAACTCCTGTTGAATGAGAATCACGCTTCAGGTAATCCAGCTTATCTGAATCGATACGGCCACAAATCACCTGTGAATAGGGAATCAAATCCTCCGAATAAGGAAACCCCATAATAAAACAACATATTTTCTCAATTATGATATCTCTGTTAACAATTGAAAAATCAAAACTGTCCAGCCCCTTTTCCAGGCACTCCAACAAATCCCTCACTGCCGGAGAGTTTACAAATAATATTGAAATAATTTCCGAAAGTGCGGGTTCTTTAATTCCCAGATTCATTCTGAAACATCTGCGAACATCCCTTATCATGCCATAGAAAGGATATTCTCTATTTTTTTGAAAGAATTGTTCAGAAGCATGGCTCGCAAACATGTGGCCGCAATCATGAAATATTGCCGCTAAGCGAATCAACTGTTTCGTATCTTGTCTGACGGAAACCTGCTGTTTCCTTAACTCTTTCTCAATCTGAACAGTCATCGCATCTGCTGTCTGCAAAACACCTAAGGTATGTGAAAAACGAGAATGATTGGCACTGCTGTACAACAAATCAGCCAGTCCCAACTGTTTGATATGACGCAATCGCTGAAGAAGAGGGCTGTTCAAAATCAATATTTCTCCTTCATTGATTTCTATCGTCCCCCATACAGAATCATAAAAACTTTTAGTATGCTTATAAGATAATGCCTTGTTTTTACATATACTGCGACAATTATTCAGATAATCATTCATAATGGCTGATGCAAATTTCTCAACCTGTATCCTTAATCCCCCAACCCGCTTATCATTGATAACGTCTAAAACTCTTCCCATAAGAGAACTCCCGCCGCTTCACAAAACTCTTTTGCAATCGTATTCATCAACGTCCGATCTATCGGAAAAATTGACATATCATCAAGTACCCGATCTGCCATATATGGCGTCATTTTAATCGTCATACGGGTCCATCTCGGGTTATCCGCCCCGGAAAAGCTAATCTGAGAACCATTAAAATCCATAAATAAACTGCAAATATGATGGTACACCTCATCAACCGGCTCTTTGGCAAACACATCTGCAATATCTTCAAACATCTGTTGAGGCAATTGCTCTTTCAAGGATTCTTCTATCGCATGAATTCCGTTTTGGAATTCATCCCCGGTAAACGGAATTGCCTCTACATGGTTGAGACGTAATGCCGCTAAAAATTTCCTGAGAAATTCCTTGACCTCTTGTTCCATACTCTTCCCTCTCTAACTATTTTGATAGTTATTATAGTTTATCACAAAGAAATACCTTTTACAACATTCATTTCCGTTTCGAATTTAAAAAACCGGCGATCCCCGTCCCTCAGGGACAGCGGTCTGCCGGTTTCTTTTTTCTTATTTCTGTTTTCTCCGTTTCTCTCTGTTCAGCTGTATTCCCAATGCCACAAGAAGCATCAAACTGGTGGCGGAAAGCACTGCCAGAAGAACGATCGGACGGTTATCCCCGGTCTGAGGAAGCAGTGCCGCTAACGGTACATCCTCATCCGGAATCATCATGCTGGCCAGAGGTACATCGCCGTCATCTAAGAAGGTAGTGGGTACTCCGCCATCAGGGATATCCGTGGTGGGAGGATTGCCGCCGGGACCACCCTGGCCGCCGCCTCCGCCACCGCCGCCTCCACCGCCGCCACCTCCGCCGCTGCCGCCCTGGCACATAAACTCCCAGTCAATCTTCGACAGCTGATCAGCGTAGATGCACTCGCCGGTATCGGGGTCACAGGTGATGGTGGGATCCAGCTGCATCTCCACCTTTACCACTCCGGACTCTCCCGGACGCAGGTAACAGAGAGGAAGCAGTTCATGAAAATCCCTTCCATCGCCGTACTTGGCGCCGGTGACCTTTCCTTCATAAAGCAGCTCATCCTCATACCAGATCTTCATGGTAATCTTTTCCAGAAGCTCATCCTTGATGGGATCCTGTTCTCTCGGACGAATCCTCATATAGATTCTGGCCCGGAGGTTTTTAGTCACATTCTCTACTTTCAAGGTATCCTTATAGATTCCTCCAGGTACCATATCGACAAAGCTCATGAACCAGTTGCCTTCTTCTATCTCTTTGCCGTCCCCGATACGGTAGGGGATATATTCCAGCTTCTCTCCCTCGGTATTCACCAGAGTGAGGACCTTTGCCAGATCCGAATGATCGTAGACGCCGGGATCCGCCACTTCGTTAGCCAGATAATAGATCACCTTTTCGAAACGCCCGTCATCAAAGGTTTTTTCTACTGCCGCCTTTGTGGCCTGCACGGTAGTCGCCTCGATATCCATCGTATAAGTACAGCCGTCATAACCATATTTGGAATTCCGGTTCGTTACCGTGATCTGATCATAACCGGAATTATCCGGCCGTTTCCGGTAGGTGGTATCCTTCTTGGCAATCGTTGCCTCCATCAGCGGATTCATCGTCACGCTCTCAAGCAGCATGGGAGTGCTCTCTCCTGGCTGCAATACCCCTACATAGTAGAAAATATAGTTTCCAATCTCATTGGGCTCTTCCTCTACCAGCAGCCATTTGCCTCTCGCCTCTGCCGGATCCTCTACCACCGGCAACCCCAGGCTCAATCCCTCATCGCGGGCAACCCCGGAGCTTAAAACCACTACGGCTTCCTTATTGAAATTGGGCACCGCCGCATACTGGCTTACCCCTTCGTCAGAGACAAACACCGGAGGAAGATGCTTTCCCGCCACCGGATCTACCGGCGTCTTATTGCCGTTGGCATCCATCTCATAGATGGTTTCCCGGCGAACCCACTGCTGATGGAATTCCACCTTGGCAATCACCGGCACAGCGCTCTCCCGCTCTCCGCTTTCGTCCCTCACATCGTTGCTGACCCAAACCTCTTTTCTCATTGAAATGCCTGGCTGCCAGTCATCCGGCCGGGTGAATTTCTCTTCCAGACTGGTTTTATACTTGGGAACCATATACTCATTCGCGGTTTCCTGATATGCCGTCCATGCCGCCCAGGTTCCCCCGATTGACGCTACCGCCAGAGCTGCCAGGCCAAATAATACAATTTTGCCTTTTTTCATTTCCTTATTCTCCTATCCAAACGGATTCACAGGTTACCGTTTACTGGTCATCCCCGTTCTTTTTCCCGTCAGCTGTCACATTATCCAGGATGATGCCAATCACCAGTATCGCTACCATAACTCCAATCACGGCAGGTGTCTTTCCAAAAGAAACGAAATACCCGGCATAGGGAATCGTCCATTTTGCCGCCCGTCCCACCACATTCCTATAGGACACCGGCAACGGATCCGGAGTCTCATTGGCATCTCCCTTTGTGACAAACTCCTGAGAAATCTCCTGTTTCTCCACCACCCGGTGAGTGACCAGCTCCCCGTCTGTTCCGACCTGATAGGTGATGGCATCTCCTTTTGCGATCTGCTCAAAGGATGCGGACTTATAATAGATGATGCTTCCCACATGATAGGTCGGCTCCATACTGCCACTGAGTACCACCACCGGCCGATAGCCCGCCACCAGAGGGGCGGCTATCAGCAAATAAGCGGCAATACATACATAGACAGGCCACGAAAGGATATTAAACAGCCGTTTCAGATATTTACTCATTTACGGTAGTCTCTGCGCTTGTTGTGCTCACCAGACTCACATTGTCTGCGCCCAGCTGGATATTGGTAATGTTCTTGTCTGCAAGCCCTGTATGATCAAAGCCCCAGCTGGCCTTCATTGCATCATCTGTTGCCTGAACGAAATCGGAGGTGATGGTCAGGGTATAGTAAGAATTCGAGTATCCAAGCAAACCATCAATCACATTCGATTCAGATTTTCTCCACAGCTTCTGGCCTTCCGGAATATTAAGTGTCTTTGCCCAGTCAATGATCGTCTTCGGATTGGTCTCGCCATTCCATTGCGTAATGAGATTCCACACGCCCTGATTAGTATCATTCGCCGCCGGCTGTGTCGCCGCAATAGCATAATACTCCTTATGCTCATATTTACCCAGGTCAACATCCTTTGCCAAAACCAGATCATCCAAAAGCAATCCTGTTTTCGCCTTATCTCCTGCGCTTGCTCTTTCAAGCACTCCATTATAATACCAATATCCGTCTCCTCCGGCTACCCAGCCAGTATCCTTGCGAATATTCTTATACACAACCGTTCCCTCATCGTCCGGAACCAGGCCGTCTGAATCTCCGTCCTCTCCTGTCTGCACGGCATCAAAGGTATTTAACTGCTCATCATAAACACCCTGGAGGAATCTGTTATCCACCCCAAAACCTTCCGCGGGTACAAATTTTCCGGCAGCAGCATCCCATGCTCCATTCACGCTTCCGATCACCTTATAAGGATCACCGACGGAACCGCCCTCCTCTGGCTTTCTCATCCATCTCTCATCCATCCGGATTCTCACCAGGACCGGATAATCACCGGTATTCTCGGCCCACACATCCTTCTCCCAGCGCTGACCTGGCTTTAACTCATCCCCGTCACCCGGCGGTGTGAACTGCTCTACCAGTTGGGTATTGTATTTCCCCGTATCCAACGGGTTATCCAGAGACATCGTCTGATTAAAATATGCAAATGTTCCCCCTACCAGTACCAACGCTCCCAGACTTGCAACTGCCACTACTTTTTTGTTCAGCTTCATCTTAAACTCTCCCTTTTTTGAAATCTGTCAATATAGTTACTTTTTATATTTTTTAAATAACCTTACAAAATCAATCAAACGATTATTCCGTCTCTTTCTCCGATCCATCATGAACCACTGTCTCATCCGTCAGCGTCCACTGACATCCCAGGGCCTCCAAAGCCTCCAGATCGCCAAATGCATTCTGCACTGCCAGATTCGTGGCCTGCACAGTCTGGGCAGTAACCGTCAATGTATAATAAGCATTGCTGTAGCCGCTCAAATCGTCGCTCTTTAACTGAGTTATGGATTTCATATGCCGGATAGCCTTGCCTTCCGCCTTCAGTTTTTCCTGCATATCCCGGGTATCCAGATACGAGGTATTGCCCTCGCCGTCGGTTTGTGTATCAAACAAGATCCAATCTTCGCTGTCATCCTCTGGGCGTTCTTCCGTCAATGCATAAAACTTCACGATTTCATAAGCGCCCATATCCGTATTCTCACAAAGAGTCAGTCCGTCTAACAACTTTTTCGTCTCATCCACAATCTCGGTTCCGTCCTCACCTTCCGTGACTTCTTTCAGCACCCGCTTACAGTAATAATAACCATCTGCCGGATTGTAAACCCACTCGTCCTCAGATCCTTCCGGAATCAGCTGCTTGAATACCACGGAGTCATCTCCCTCTGTCAGCCCATCCGGATTATCCTCACCATCCTCCCAATCCGCCTGATACACATTTTCAAATTTATTTCTCGCCTCTGGGGTACGGGTCTTATCGCTCTCATTCTTTGCCATCTGCTCCGGATTGCTGGTATCCAGAAGATAGATGGTCTTGCCGGTGGCCTTGTTCACCCATTCCTCCTGGAATTTAACACGGGCAACCACAGGAAGGGTTCCGGTATTCTTTACGGTCACATCCTTATTTACATTGGTTCCCGGCTCCCAGTTCTCACCATCCTCCGGCTCGAATTTCTCCACCAGTTCCGTATCGTAAACACCCGTATCAAAAACGTTCTTGGCCGTCAAGGTCTGGCTGAAATATGCGAAGGTTCCTCCAACTGCAGCAACCCCGAGAATCCCGGCTAATGCCAATAATTTTGTTTTGCTTTTCATCTTGCTCTCCTCCTTCCTCTTCTATCATTGCCCATTGCCAGATGCCTTGCTCCAGTTCAATGTCCCATCCGCATTTTGCGTAACCGTCATTCCCCACTCCGCCTGCACCGCTATCTGCTGGTCTCCTGCTGTATCCCCCTGCAATTCCACAGGCACTGCCTGTGCGTCAAAGGTCAGTTTATAAATCTTATCGCTGTAGTCTGTTTTGTGGCGGTCATTGGAAACGGACTTATCCAAAGTAATGCTTTCCAATATCGGATTGGTCTTTCTTTCCTCCGGCCTCGCATTCTTGTTCCCGGTCCCTTTTAGGACCTTTTTGTAATAGCGGTAGCCGTCAACTGCGTCTGTCCATTCTTCGTTCTCGCTCCATGCCTTCGTCCAGTTTTTGATAACCCTCTCCGTGTTCAAATCCGGTTTCTCTGTTTTTCCGTCATTGCTGTACCAGGCTTCTGTCGGCGGTACCTTGACTCTCAAAAACAAATCCAAATCTCCAGTGTTCTGAAAGCTTACTACCTTCGCCACCGTCTCCCCGGGCAGGAAAGAACTGTCCGGATTAAATTCCTCCACCATGGAAATACTGGTATTGGAAGTCTGCAATACATTGCCCAATACCGGGCTGTCGCTGTAAAATGCCCAGGTTATTCCAAATGCCACCAGAATCGCAACAAGAGAAATCAGGCACGCCGCTCTGGCTTTCTTAAAAGATTTCTTTTTTCCGTTCTCTTCCATTATAGCTGCCTCCTTTCTCAGTTCCATTGAATTGTGGCATTATATTTATTGGTCACCCAATTGCTGTTGCCTTCTAAAGCGATTGTCTTATCAAACAGTTCTGACGCCGCATCCTTGCTTATGTCCCAGTCATCGCTGGCCTGCACCACCTCCATCGTAAAATGGAGGCGGTATTTGGCTGCTTTGTATCTTTCGTCTGCAGCCTTCTCTACATTTGCAAAATCGACATCTGTCACAATATAACCGGTTGAATGGTTGGCATTCGGCCCGGCTACGGTCCCCGGAAGCACCTTTTTATAATAAATCCAGCCTTCCTTACTCTCCTTGCTCCAGTCCCAGGGGGAAGCCGTGTTCCACTTGGGCACTGCCGGAGAAATCATGTTCCCCGACTCATCCTTTGTCCGATTGGGCAGTATCGTCTTCCCGTCACTGGCCAGCCAGGTTTCCGTATAGGCTACCCGCAAAAACACATCCGCCTCCCCATCATTGGTAAACTTCGCATTTTTGGCATTGCCTTTGATATCCTCCTCAATCTTTCCCTCAACCGGAGGCGTTTTAATGGGGTTTTCCAATTGCATCGTGTGGAGGACAGTCGCACCTGTCACGCCGATCATTACCGACAACACGCCCAACATCAGAACAGGCAAAAGCCTTTTTAAGATTGTCTTCTTACGCATACAGATCCTCATCTCCTTCCAACGATTCTTCTTCCCCAAATTTTCTTCCGTTGTCTCTTGTGGACAGCCATGCTACCGGGTTTGCCGGCGCCTTGGTATCCGCCTCCCTGTTTCCATGCGGCTCATCATACCGATTGGTTTCTATTGGATAGAAGCCTGTGCCATGAGCATTTTCATTGGTTACGGAATAGGTATGATGGAAATATCCTTCATGATCCGGACGATTAACTACAGTTACTGTAATATCATCACCAGGCATCAATTTTACACTTGGAGCTTTTACTGTGTCATTAAATCCCTGAAGACTGGATTGCCAACTATCATTGACTACCCAAGCATCTCCCTTTGCCTTATTCTTCCATTCTGAAGTAGTCATGCCTATCATTCTAACCAATTCATATTCCATAGGTACAACTTCTTCTATCTTGAAAGTTTTTCCAGTCGATGTAGGTATTACCTCAATATACTGTTCTGGATCTTCCCTTTGACCAAGGGTGAGGGAAGCATAATCTCTTTCTGCTCCTTCATTCACTTCTGTTACATTGATAAGGAATTTATATTTCTGATCAATCTCATTCCCTTCCTTATCCAAATTGTTTTTCTCAGTGAATTTCACTACTCTGAGCTTTGCCTTGATCAGAGTATTGGTAACTGTTACCTTACCATTGTTCTCTGAATATGTTATCTGTTTTCCTGGTTCTACCTTATAGTTATAGCCATCAAACGTATGAATGCCTGAGCCTTCAATTTTCTGTCCCTTATCCAGCTCATAAATTTCATACTTAATCAGCGTCCCGTGGTTCCTATATTTAGGAAGTTTCGTCCAGGTATAAGTTGCCGTTTTCACTGATGAATTTTTATCCTTTTTCAATGTTACCGGATTCTGCCAATTTTTAGGTTTCTCCCAACCTCCTTCCCACTGGAATAATCCTGTGCTGTCTTGTTCATATAGCCCAACCTCAATAGAATTTTCCATATATTCTGGCACATCCACCCATTTCTTCTCTACAGTTCTCTCAACTGTCTCAGGCACATAACTGTTTTTCAAACTTGTTGCTGCTGTAACATCTCCATTATCCGCCTGATCAAATTTCAATTCATCAAGAGTATAATTCTTTCCCTTATTTCCAGTGAGTGTTGCACCTTTACTTGCCAACCTGCTTTGCCCATTCATTTCATATACACGATACTGAATCTCCGTGTTTCCTGAATATTTAGGCAAATTGGAAAACGTATAAGTATGTGAATTGCTATCTTTGGGTACATCCACCTCCACTTTCGCCTTGGAATCAGGATAAACTGCCCAAGTTTTCCCGCCGTCTTTACTCCACCATAATTCTAATTTCAATTTATCCGGGCGGTTTCCGTCACGATCATTATCATCATTCCATGTCTTGGTTACATTAACCTTTACTGGATCTAATTTATTAACGATTTTCGTAATTGTATTAGTGGTAGATTCACTCTTGATATAACCCTTGGGGGTTCCCTTTTCTCTGACTTCATATATATATTTGATATTGGAGTTGCTAACATTCTCCACCGGAAGGTTATCCCATGTGTATTCCCACTTACCGTTTATGGGCAATGTCTTTTCATCCAATACCACAACTACTGAAGACGGCTTATTATTCCTTTTTTCCCGCCTTACCAACTCCACCTGAATACTTGTGGGACGAACAGGGCTGCTATAATCTTCCCATTCTTTTTTAACAGATGCACTTGTTTTATCTACGGTAGGAATGGGCCAGGATTTGCTGCAATTTGGGATTGTAAACTGCATATAGCAGCAGGATCCATATCCTCCGCGCTCCATATAGAAGACGGAAACCTTATGCTCCTTCTCGCGGTCTGTAAAATCCACTACTTTTCTCAAATCAACAGATTCTCCCACTGCTGAATGGATTCCACCTAAATCAATTATTTTTTTCCCATCTACAAATAACCAGAAATCATCATCTCCGCGGAAGTAATAATTTATCGGGCCTTCATAATCTCCCACCTTAAAGCCAAAATCATATCGCATTGCAAAATGCCAGTTATGGGCTTTCCCATCATCACTTCCTTTTCCTTTTGAGTCTTTCCCAGGATAGCTTTCTACATCATCTAAAGGCCAAAACTCATTAGAGTAAATATTAGTGTCTGAGCCATTATTATGCGCACTATATTTTACCTTCTCAAGCTTATTAATGCTGGAAACCTCACTCCCATCTCCTTTGTACACAGTTGATAGTGTATACGTGTCACCCTCTTGCTTAAATCCCAGATTATACCCATTAATCTGTTTTGTAAGATAAGTGCTTCCGCTTTTGGTTTCCTGGAAAAATTTCGGCTGCTTGATATAGTCGCTATACTGTAAATTACCACTGCTATTCAAAGAGGCTTTTACTTCATTCTTAACAATTACATATCCGTTATTATAGTCACGCTCAACACCAGAACCTGTGGTTATTCCTGTTGCCTGATCAGCTGTATTTCCTTTATTTAAGTGCCCTAACGGACTCTTGTTCGTATTGGCCCAGTCACTCCCATTTCCTGAAACAGGCTGGCCTGCTCCCATTTTCCATCTACCACTGCCAGTAAAATTCACACTGGAATTTGTTCCTTGGTTGCTTCCCACATTATGTCCGCCACCGTCTGGAACTGTTCCTCCAACATTATGATCCCAAAAAGTCACTGGCTGTTTATACTTTTCAGTAACTACTTTTTCTTTGTACCAAAAACGGACAACCGAATCCTTAGTTAACGTCACTTTAGGATTAACCCCCAGGTTTTTCCCTGATGCATTCTTCACCGAAACAATGTTCCCAGTGCTCTTATCCCGTTCTATATAATATTTCTCAACAGTACCGCTCCAATCTTGTTTATTTAAATTACTTGTTTTATTGGATATCCACACTTCATTTATCCAGTAATTTTTATTTTTCCACTGTTTGTTTTCCTTGGCCAAGCAAACCTTGCTCAATCCCTCGATTGTCTGGTCTTCCAAGCCATTAGGAAGCGAAAATTCATCCGGTGTATAAAGTTTTCCTCTATAATGGTTTTTCTTTTCTATTGTCTGGGTATGTCTGTTGTAAATATCATCTTTTGTATAATAGCCATATCGCCGCCCCTGGTCATCCGTATTTGTATCCAAAAGAACATGGCTAGCATCCGTAGCATTCCCATCAATAGTATTGTAATCAATCCAATGCTCTACATGGACTTTAAGATCCTTTCCTCCCAAGCCAGTATTCACCACAATATAGATCGAGAAGTGATCCGTATCCATCACCACATCGCCCGTCTCCTCATCCGTGCTCACTTCAAAGGTCTGGCCGATCTCCTCGCTCTCATCCGGCAAATGCCATACTTCCACCTTACTCTCGCTGTTTTCCTCTGCTGCCTTGGCCACGGCCTCCTCAGCCGTCACCACCTCATCGGCCTTCTGGCCTTTGTCTGCGGAAAACACCTCAAACAGCTTCGCTATCGGATTCTTACTTTCTTCTGCAGCCGCCTCCTCCGTGGCTTCCTCAGCCGCTGCCTCCACGCTGGCCAGCTTATCCTCCAGCTTTACGTTTTTGAAGGCTACCCGGATAGGGCCTGTGGGCTCCACTTCCTGGCCGTCGGCATACAGCTTGATATCCAGGGCCTTGAATGCCTTTACATCGATATTCTCTTCCTGAGCCTTTTTCTCGATAGCATTCTGGACCTGCTCCATCTTATCGCTGTCCTCGGCAATTTCCTCAGACATTACCGTGATCTCCTTCGCCGCCACTGCCAACTGATCGGCATCCGGGAAGGAATCCACCGGGCCGCTGACGGTCACGATGGCGTCGCTGCCCTCTACCTTAGTCTCCAGGGTCACATCCCCGTCGCCGTTTACGATAAGGGCAAATCCCTGGCTGGAGGTATAAGTCTTTGACTTTTCCTTCGTCTTCTGTATCACCTTACCAAAGTAGACGCCCGGATTTACCTTTTTCGATACCCGGAAGCTGCATACCATCATATTTTCATTCGCATCGCTGACTAAGGCGTCCCGTATCTCAAAATCATTCAGCTTTGCGTTGATCATCTGAATCTCATATTTGACCTTACCCAGATCCACTACGAAATCATCATTGTCCTCTTCTTCCCACTCTTCATCCTCATCCGTATTGGAAGGCGTCGCCGTCTGTGCGTTGGAAGGAGTCGCCGCTCCGGCGTTGGAAGCGGAAGCAAGCAATTCATCCTCTACCTTCTTATTAGTAAGAATAGAATCAAAGTCAAACATGCTGGTGTGGATTCCCATGGTGACGGTCTCGCCTGTCTTTACTTCATTGCCATCCTCAAACCGAATCTCACCCATATTCAGGTGGTTTGCCACATATTGGAACTTTTCCTGCTTGTTGATCTTCTTCTCTTCTGTCTCACCGCGGAAACGGAAGTTGACATGCATATTTTTTGCCTTTTCCAGATCCTCGTCTACCTCGCAGACAAAGCGGGCCGTATAGATCTGTCCGGGAGCAAGCTCGATGCCTTCCAGCTTCTGCAGAAGCTCTTCCTCATCCTCTTCTTTCTCTTCGGCCTTATTCTCCTTTTTCCCGGTCTCCCCGGCCTCGATGGCATTGTCCTTGCCGTCTTCCTCATCCTGGGCAAAGGATGTATCAAACGATGCCATGTCCAGCTCTCCATCGATCAGATCATTCTCCAGATCCTGTATCTGAATGCCGGCTCCTTCTTCCTCTGGCTCCTCATCGATCTCAATGATGCCATCACTCACCACATCCTCCTTCGGATCCTCAAAATAAGCCCCGGACTCCCGCAGCTTCTTGCCAGTGAAGTCCAGCACGCCGTTGGTGATAGTGGTGCCGGTCTCATTCTTCAAGTGAACATCAAGAAAGAACGTGCCTCCAGCACGGAAATCGCTGTCATCTGAGGAAAAGATGCTCATCACAACCTCATCCTCCGAGTGATTCTTAAAGCTGGCATTGCTGGATGTGGCCATAGAATAGCCTTCTCCGCCCAGATCACTCCCGTCTTTGTAAAACTTGCTGCCATCTGTTGAAGCGAACGCTGCCCCGGCATCCCCTAAAACCAGTATGGCGGTCATGGTAAATGCCAGAAAACCAGACGTAATTCTCCTGCATCTCATCCTCAACCCCTGCTTCATCATTTACCTCCTCTGCCTTTCTATTCCTCTCAGATTAGCTGTACTATATGGGTGTTTAAAGATATTGTAGCAAAGAGGGTGTCTCGCAAACTGCCTCATGGACATGTTTTTGGAATAAAATTACAAAAATTGTAAAAAACTTATAATTTTTTCTTATTTGAACATTTTGCCGTATCAAAATGTAACCCGTTTCCCGTGCGGTTGCCAGCCTGCCGGAAAGCACTGCCCCCTTATCCGGCGCGTCTGCATCCGCAAGCATTTTCTTTATGCGCGCAATGCGCCCCCTGAAAAGTTCTTGTTCTATAGGACACACTTTCCTGTAGAAAAAAGACATGTATGCTCGCCACAATGTCATTAAATTTAGCTCCTTTTTCTATGGCGTACCTTCTGAGAAAATCAACTGAAAAACATTGGTATGCCCGTCATGTTTGATACAAAAATAATGAAGGTGCTGCAAAATAAACCGCCTGTCATTTTGCAGCACCTTCATTTAGTGATTACTAATGGTAGATTAATATGTATTTAAGAAAAGAAATTTGCTAAGTGAATCTCCATACCCCCATTGGAGAACTCGCCACCGATCAAAAAAGTCCGTTTACAAAACATTTTAAATTCTGTCACTATAAGGTAAAGATTTTATATACTTTTCCATGTAAGTAAAATCTGGTGTTCCATCTTCCTGGCTTGGTAACTTTATTACTGTCTCCTTCATTTTCTCCATAGTCCATTTTCTTCCGTAACCAAAACGATATTTATTGGCTTTAATCACAGTTATGAGAAACATTGCAATATACTTGTTCATTTTCCAAAAATCTTTTGCATATAAAACATTGACATCATCAGATGCCCAAAATGGCTTGGATTGATAAAAAGCTTCTCCAACGCTTCCATTATAATTAATTGTAATGCAATTTGGTTTCCAACTATAATTGACTTCTATTTTTTCTCTAACGCCATTATTCTCGCTGACTGCTCCCAAATAATTCAAATCCCCTGGGATCATATCCGCTTTAATTAATCTTTTTCCCTTTACAAACCGGAACAGAGAAGCCATTGGATAGCCTCTCCAATCTGTAGGTTCCAACATGCCGGAACCTATAATCGTTGTTGAAACAGGTTTTATTTTAACTTCTTTAACCCAATCGGGCACTATATCCGGGAGTATGATATTCTTCAGCGTTTTATTTGCCTGTCTTCCATAATTAAATCTGTATGCATTGGCTCTTATTGCCATGCACCAATAAAGCTTTTCATTCAGGGACATTTCTCTTTTAGGGGTTAGGACGTACAGATCACGTCCGCTATAATAAGGCCGTGTTTGCAAAAATGTAGACAAGACGCTTCCGCCTGCTGCGCAGCTCAATGTTCCCGCTGCCTGTGGCTCTATCCCATCTATTTTTGCAACTTTGGCTACGACACCATTATTTATTGAAGTTCTGGCCACGAAGTTAATTCCCCTGTCATCTTTCCAATCCATTTTTTCACAACTGGACAATTCAAGGTTTACGCCATATTTCACATCAAACAGATCACTGACCTTCATAAAATTCACCACTCTTTATCAAATATGCCAAATAATCATTTACTGTCTGCTGAAAATCGCTCTGTGTTAATTTGGTATAATCAGTCTGCATATATGCTTCGCACAACCATTCGTCTTCATATCCAACACAGTGCCTTGCAGATAAACCATCAACAACATCTTTGTTTCTGTACAACTTCAGCCATTCCTTTTCGATGCTTTCCCACTTTCCGAAAGCATCGATTCTTCCTAATTTTTTGCGTTTGATAAAGCCGTCATCTTTGCAGTAGCCAAAAAAGGTTTCCTGTGTACTGTCATGGGGCGTATGCGCCGTCCAAACCATGACGCATACATTTGTCCCTGTGGGATAGAAAATATCATCAGGCATAGAAAATACAGCCTGCAATGTGTTTTTCTTCATCAGCCGCTCCCTGATATCTCTGAACTTTGTACCGATCGCACAACTCACCGGAACAACAACAACCCCCGTCCCTCCCACTGCAAGGATGTCTAACAAATGTTCAACAAATTCCAGTTCGGCAACATCTTTCTGTGAATATGGCGGGTTGATTAATCCCACGTTTATATTCTTGCTTTTGAGTTCATCTGTAATATTTTTATTGAAACAATCGCCTTTATAGATATTCGATTTTCCGTCTTTACGGATAATCATATTGGCAATAGCCAATGTATAGAGACCGTCGTCAAATTCAACACCATATAACCCATTTTTACGGATATTCTCAATTTCGGCCGGATTTGCATTCCGAAACATTTTGCTCATGGCAGTCACAAGAAAAGAACCTGAACCGCAGCATATATCAACTACCCGGCTATTCTTATTAACTCCGGCCAGATCACACATAAATTCTGTCAAATGTTGAGGTGTCAGGACAATACCTAACCCACTACCGTCACCGCCCGAATATTTAATAAATTCGTGATAAAATACTCCCAGAGCGTCAACTGTGCTGTCTGCATAATCCATCATTGGCTTAATTTTCATTTCCAGCTGTTCAATATACCAGGTAATGGACTTAGAATACCCTAATGGTATTTCTGCGAATTTCGTATTATCCTGAAGAGTACTAAACACCTGTTTTATATAGCTTATCCTATTGTTCCTGATATCACTGTCTTTAAGAACATTTTCTATGGCATTTTGAATATTCTGCATGATTAACTTATAGGATGTCAGGGAAGAATAACTTTTTGAAAAATCTTCATCATTTAGCGCAATCAATATTCCTGCAATGAAAATCGGCTTATGTGATTCTGTCACCTTGATTTCTCTTAAAGCATTATGCATGTCAATAGCAGAGTTTCTAATCTCATCCAGGGAATATGCCTTTTTCAGCCTGTTCCCCCTTATCAGTTCTACATAATTCAGAGGTTCTAAAATAATATCTTTTGCTTTTTCCAACACTGTATATTTATTCTGTCCCCTCATCCAATAGAAAGTATCTGCCTTCATGTTCTGAATAGTTGTCCCGCTCACGGCAATCGCAATGACATTGTATTCATCTTTTAAAAATTTGGCATAGTATAAAACACCGTCTACCGCAAAAGAACTCGGTCTGTTCAGCTTTTCACTGCAATGCTTTTTAGTACTGTTTTTACACTCTACAACAATCAATGTATGAATATCATCATGGAAGGTTATGATATATTCTGGTTTTGCCTTGCCTTTTCCGCCCTGAGAATAATCTTCCAGTTCACATTCTTTTGGTTTCCCACCTGCCCGTTTCAGTATCTTTTCGATTTTATCTATATCAGAGACATCACCCTGCGGAAGAACATAACCAAACGAGTTCTTTCCAATCATACATTTCATTTCTTTTAGCGTCAGGCTTTCCGTATATTGTTCAATTGCCATATCGCACATCTCCTTTTTATAGTTTTCTGCTGTCAATAATATTCTCCGTTTGCAAATAGACTCGCCCTATGAACAAACAAAGCACAATATACGCCAATATCCGTTATCAATATCATTAAGGGGGATTTTCGTTTCGCTTTTTGAAAAAATCAGAGATTTTAGGAATTCTTGATCCCGAAACCGAAAAAAGCAACAGACTATTTCCGGCCTCTTCCCGCCCCTTTTTCCATGGCATACCTTCT
This sequence comes from uncultured Lachnospiraceae bacterium, assembly GCA_910588125.1. Lineage (GTDB taxonomy): Bacteria > Bacillota > Clostridia > Lachnospirales > Lachnospiraceae > Brotaphodocola. The sequence goes on along the minus strand of CAJUPI010000037.1, from coordinate 324 downwards.
GAAAAAATTAACTAAATGACATTGTATCCGTTATACATATTTTTATTATAGCATATGCGATTGTAAACATCAATGCAAAACCAAACATTTGTTTGGATTCTGTTTTTTGACTCTATTGCTGTCTCTGTGTTATGACATATTATACCATTATTTTAATAATATCGCTATGCAGAGAATTGCAGGCGGTTTTCCCTCCATTACACAGAGGCTAACCCTTCGTATAAAAGAAAGCTTTATTGGATTTGCTATACAATCTTCAGTGGAAAACAACAGAGGGTGTTGCAAAATAAGTCACCCGTCATTTTTCTTATCCAGTGTCCGGCT
>CAJUPI010000036.1:540-32561 GCA_910588125.1 uncultured Lachnospiraceae bacterium | reverse complement strand
TCACGAACATTCTGTCTGATATTGACGGACTTTGTCCGTTAAGAGCAGACTGTGTGTACGTGAACCGTCCGAACACTGGATAAGAAAAATGACGGGTGGCTTATTTTGCAACCCCCTTTTTATTTGACAGAAAAGGAGAATCGTACTAAAATCAGGAATAAGATGGAGGCAGGACTATGGAAAGAATTTATAAGTATCCAAGAACCCGCCATGTGGAGGGATCGAGGAAGCAGGCGGGGGATGAAGATCTCAACAGTGTAAGGTTTGCTGAAATACGAGGAAAATATCTGGTGCTGGAGGAGAAGATTGACGGAGCTAACTGCGGGATCAGTTTTGGAGAGGATGGAAAGCTGTATCTGCAAAGCCGGGGCCATTTTCTGAATGGTGGATATGGAGAACGGCAGTTTGATATGCTGAAAATGTGGGCGGAATGTTTTCGTAACGGGTTGTGGCAGATGCTGGGAAGCCGATATGTAATGTATGGAGAATGGATGTTTGCCAAACATACCGTATTTTACGATGAGCTTCCTCATTATTTTATGGAATTTGATATTTTTGACAAGCAGGAGGAAAAGTTTTTTTCTACAGCAAAGAGAAGAAAAATTCTGCAAGAAGCGCCTTTTGTGAAGTCTGTGCCGGTATTGGAAATGGGGCGGTTTGAGAAGCTTTCGGATATAACCAGGCGGATCGGGCATAGTAATTTTATATCAGAGGAGCCAGAAAAAAGCCTGCAAAAACAGTGTGAGAAATATGGAGTGGACGTAGAGCGAACTAAGAGCCAGACCGATCTTAGTGGAATTATGGAAGGAATTTATATCAAGATAGAGGAGGGGGATTATACGATTGGCCGGCTGAAATTTGTCCGTCATTCGTTTCTCAATTCAATCCTGGATTCGGAGAGCCACTGGATGAACCGGCCGCTGGTAGCCAACCGGCTGGCAAAAGGGGAGGAGCTGTTTGTGTGAAGAGGGCCATCGGTTGATGGAAAGCTATGAGGTTTCTGAAAAGAAGTGAGTTGACCGGGGAAAGGAGAGGGACTATGGGGGATGAAAAAGAAGGAATATTAAGCTGGATTCGAGAAAGCGGGTTTTCTTTTGAACGGCTGGCCGGGCGATATTCGGAGCTTGAGATTTTGAGAGGGGTACAACAGAATCCGGAGTATCATGCGGAGGGTGATGTGTTTATTCATACCGGATGCGTCTGTGAACAATTGTGCAGTCTTTCGGAATGGGGCAGGCTCACAGAAAAGGAACAGGAATTGTTATTTCTGGCAGCGGCTTTTCATGATATCGGAAAACCGTTTTGTACCAAATTTGAGGATGGCAGATGGACTTCACCTAAGCATACCATTGTGGGGGAAAAGGTATTTCGTGCAATGGCATATCGCGGTGCCAAACGGTTTGGAATGAGCTTTCAGGAGAGGGAGCTGGCAGCTAAGTTAGTGCGTTTTCACGGGGTGCCGGTGTGGTTTTGGAAAAAGAAACGGGTGGAGTATGACCTTTTGCGGGCAGCAGAGGTAGTACCGTTATGGCTTCTTTATCTTTTGGCAAAAGCAGATGCCAGAGGAAGAATGAGCCGAACGCCGGGAGAGCTGGAGGAGCATGGGGAATTGTTTGCCGAATATGGGAAGGAGCTTGGGATTTGGGAGAAGCCTTATCCCTTTGCCAATGCTTGTACGCGCTATCAGTATTTTCATAAAGAGGAGATGTCACCGGGATCACAGATTTATGACGATACAGAGTTTGATGTGTGGATGATGGCAGGCTTGCCTCTGGCAGGGAAGGATAGCTGGATCGAAAAATACGGTGTTGGCAGAGCCGTGATTTCCCTGGATGAGATTCGGAAGGAGCTGGGAATTTCTCCTAAGGATGGCTCAGGAAAGGTAGCGAATCTGGCCATAGAACGGGCCAGAAAGCTTCTGCGGAAAAAGGAATCCTTTATCTGGAATGCTACTAATTTGATGCAAGAGACCAGGCAGCGTCTTGTCCGGCTGTTTGCCGGATATGGAGCCCGGGTGCATATTTTATATCTGGAGGCTCCGTATGAGGAGCTGTTAAAACGAAATCAGACAAGAGAACGGCAGATTCCGGGAAATGTGCTGGAGCAGATGATCGATAAACTCGAGATGCCGGAACCGTGGGAAGGATATGAGGTAATATGGCAGGACAGCTGAAAACAGGAAGCCTTTGGCACTTTTGAAAAATAGATGGAATGGCGAGATGTTGTCATCCGAGTATTGAAATATCTGAAATATATGCTATAATAAGTAGTAATTAAAACTATGTATGGCAGTGGGATGATTTCAGGAGGATGAATATGAGTTATAAGATAGTCGGCGACAGTTGTCTGGATTTGACAAAGGAGATGAGGAAGGATTCACGGTTTCAGATAGTGCCGTTGACGTTGCAGGTGGACGATACTATGATTGTGGATGATGAGAATTTTGATCAGGAGACATTTCTGAAATTGGTGAAAGAAAGCAAGGAGTGTCCGAAGACTGCCTGTCCATCCCCGGAAGCATTTAAAAAGGCATATGAGTGTGAGGAAGAGGATATCTATGTGCTGACGCTTTCCAGCCATTTGAGCGGTTCATATAATAGTGCAATGGTAGCAAAGAGCCTGTATGAGGAGGAACACGGACATAAGAATATTCTGGTGATTGATTCGGAATCCGCATCGTCGGGAGAGCTGAATCTGGCAATGGCGATTTGTGAGATGTGTGACGGAGGGATGGCGTTTGCGGAGGTTTCCCAAAGGATTCTTAAAATGCGGGATCAGCAGAGAACCTATTTTGTGCTGGATTCTTTGGAATATCTCAGAAAGAACGGGAGGCTGACAGGGCTGCAGGCGTTTTTTGCGACGGCGCTCAATATCAAGCCGGTAATGGGAGCCGATCATGGGGTGATTATCAAACTGGATCAGGCGAGAGGATTAGGGAAAGCATTTGCCAGAATGTGTGAGATTGCGGTCCGGGAGCGGGGAGCAGCAGAAGTAAAGCGGGCGATCATCGCTCATTGCAATGCGCCGGAGAGAGCCAGGCAGGTAAAGCAGGAGCTTGAGCAGACAGGGAATAAATGGGAGATAGAAATTACGGAAACAGCCGGTGTGGCGACCTTGTATGCGGGAGACGGAGGTATTATCCTGGCGATATAAGAGGGCAAAGGGCAGAATTATAGCAGGAACTCCAGAGCGCACAGCGCTTTTGGGGTTCCTTTTTAGCAGCTTCATGCTGGGATGTCAAGAGGAGAATGAATAGGAATGAAGAAATACCAATATCAGCTATTGATGGCTGTAGGAATAATTATCTTGTTAAGCGGATGCCAGGGGAAGAAGTATGACAAAATCCCCGGGATTGACGGCGGGGAGAGAGTGGAGAGAACCGGACAGGAAAAAGAGCATATAGGGCAGGCTTCAGGAATCGTGATCACAGAAGAGCAGGAGCCTGGTACGCTGGTTGATGAAAATTCCGGGAAGATAGCGGCGGATGACTGGGAGAGGGAACCTGTGGGCGCTTTGGAAGGCCTGGAAAATAATGAGAAGGACAACAGGCTGACACTACTGTTCTCCGGGGATGTACTGCTATCGAACCATGTGCTGAATGCCTATGAGAAGGCAGGAGGAATTCATGGAGTTCTGGATTCGGGCTATCAGGAAGTGATAAAAGAAGCGGATTTTTTTATGGTTAATCAAGAATTTCCTTTCAGTAACCGGGGAGAGGAAGCGAAGGATAAGCAGTTTACTTTTCGCCTTCCTCCAGGACGGGTGTCCCTTTTTCAAGAGATGGGAATCGACGGAGTGACGCTAGCGAACAATCATGCATTGGATTTTGGACAGGATGCGCTTTTGGATTCTTGCCAAATCCTGGACGATGCAGGGATTCTGCACACAGGCGCCGGCGCAGATTTGGAGATAGCAAGGCGGCCGGTGACAGTGGAGCTTAAGGGAAAGAAAATTGCTGTGATTGGTGCAACCCGTGTGATTCCGGTAGCAGATTGGGCAGCAGGAAAGCAGCATCCAGGGATGCTTGCCGCATATGATATGACAGTGCTTTTGCAAGAGATACGCATTCAGAAGGAGAAAAACGATTTTGTGGCGGTTTTCATTCACTGGGGAATCGAGAGGGACGAGAGGCCACAGGATTACCAGCGGACGATGGCGCAGCAGATGATCGATGCTGGTGCGGATCTGGTGATCGGTTCCCACCCACATGTGCTTCAGGGAATCGAATACTACAAGGGAAAAGCCATTTTATATAGCCTGGGAAATTTTGTGTTTGGCAGCTCCATCCCGCGAACGGCATTGTTACAGGTGACATGGGAGAATACAGAAAAAGCCAGAAGCGAGCCGGTTTTACGTCTGATTCCCGGAACCTCCAGTGCCGGTTATACATGGATGTTTACGGAGGAGAACAAGCGGCTGGAGTTTTTTCAATATTTGGAGAGTATATCTGATGGCGTCGTTTATCAGGCCGATGGGACGGTGATGCCACTAACAGGCGGTTAACAGGCGGCAAAGTGGCATCCCTGGGTAATTCTTCTTTCCCGGAAACGTCTGGCGATGGTATTTAACACCAGGCGTTTATTTGCGCTCCACTGTGGCGCAACCAGCAGATTTTTTGGCCCGTCACCAGTGATACGATGAACCACCAGCTCCGGGGGCAGCAGGGCGATACAGTCAATTACCAGATCGATATATTCCATCATAGAGAAAACGGGAAAGGGATTTTGCAGATATTGAACAGCGAGATCGGTTCCCCGGAGAATATGAAGCAATTGCAGCTTGATACCCTGAATATCCTGATGGGCAAGGTAGTTTACAGTCTGAAGCATTTGTTCCTGATTTTCTCCCGGAAGGCCCAGGATTACATGGACAATGGTTTCCAGCTTCCGGCGGCGCAGACGGTGCAGGGCATCTTCAAAGCACGGCAAAGAATAGCCGCGGCGTATTTGCCGGGCTGTGCTTTCATGAATGGTCTGAAGCCCGAGCTCCAGCCATACGGGCTTGATATGGTTAAGCTCTGCACACAGATCCAGTATTTCCTCAGAAAGGCAATCCGGACGGGTGGCAATAGAAAGTACTTTTACATCCGGGTGGCTGAGGGCAGCAGTATATAAAGCACGTAGATAAGAAACCGGAGCATACGTGTTTGTATAAGACTGGAAGTAGGCAATATAAGCCTTGGGAGAAGAACCAAATTTCCGGCAAATGCGTAAGGCGGCATGCTCGAGCTGCCGTTCGATGAAGCGGCGGGATTCTGATTGAGATAAAGGAAAGTCCGGGGAGGCGGTTGCAGGGATGAATGGAGTGGCGAAGTCTCCGGATCCTCCGGCACTGCAAAAGCTGCAGCCACGGCTGCCCACGGTTCCGTCGCGGTTGGGACAGGTCATGCCGCCGTCCAGGGCAAGCTTGTAAACTTTGGTTCCGAAACGTTGTCTCATCTCGTCATTTAAAGAGTGATAAGGGTGAAACTGGCTTGAAAAGTTCATACGGGTAGTCCTCCTGAGAGTATTATAATTGGGAGATAAGAAGAAAGCAAGATACTGCCAGTAAGTAGCGCCGTTGGCTTTGACAGTGGTCGGAAACTGGTATATAATTTAAAAAAATCAAGGGTATTTGCAGACAGTGTGAAGGGAAAGTCCGGACAGGTATGAAAGGAAGAAGCAGGCAGCGGTCGATAGTAAATACAGGAAGACAGATAGTGTTGAGCATCGGAATATTAGGGATTGCGGCCGGTCTGATCGCGGCCTTTGCGTTGTACAAAAAGAGAGAAATGGCAGAGCCGGCAGAGAGCAGCCCGGATTCGTCAAGCATGACGATTGAGCTGGAGGTTTCCGAGCATGTAGCATCAGAGCAATCGGACAGAACAAAGGAGGAGCTTGCAATAATTGGGCAATATCAGGAGTTCCTTCGCCGTATGGACGCAGTGAGGATGTCGGAAGAGATCGGGAAGTATGGCTTTCAGGTAATCGGGGATCAGATATTTCCGTTGGAAATGACCGGGGTGGGCGAGGTTGTTATGATACCGGCGCTGGATGTGGTATCCCGGCGGCTGGTGCTTTTTTTCGCCGAGACTAAAGAGCAAAACATTGTATTCCGAACAGAACATTTGGAGACAAATCGCCGGTTTGCCGGACAGTTCAGACAGGGGAACCGGGAGGTGGCGGCAGTCTCATTTCCGGATATTAATGGAGATGGGAGGCAGGATGTGGTGCTGGTTACTGTGAGTGACGCGCTGGAGCTGGATGCCGGTTTTTCAGAAAAAGTGGGAGATGTGCTTTTCCAGGGGGAAGGCAGTTTTTATCAGGACTGGAGATTGTCAAAGAGTATCAACCAATACGATATGAACAAAAGCGTACGGCAGATCTTATCCTTTATAGAGGATGGGGATTCAGCAAAAGCGATGGATACGGCGGCTACCAGAGACGAGTTGAAAAGACATGGCTTTGTGGAGGAACAGGGACGTTCCTGCTGGGTAAATTTCGAAAAGCTGGGAAAGCTCTTGGTGGTGCCGGGATATTACAGAATGGCAGAATACCACATATTTATGGTTTATCTTATCAATGAAGACAAAAATGTTGTATGGAATTTTCAGCCCATGGGAGAGTATGAAAATCTTTATGAATTTCTCGACCTGGATTGCCAGGATATTGACGGGGATGGCCTGAAAGACATTATCGTATTGGCGCGGTATACCTATGATACGGCGGATGGGGAGATGTTGACAGAGAAGGATTACACCATATATTATCAGAGAACCGGAGGCTTTGTGGAGGATAGTGAGCTAAAAAGCCGGTATATGTGCGGGGAGGAGACTACGATGGAGGAGCTGATTGTGCTGGCCAGGGCTTTCTGGGGATGGGGAGTGGAAAATGATTAAGATTCTGATTGTTGATGATGAAAAGCCGATTTGCGATTTGATTGATCTGAACTTATCGGCGGCGGGATATAATTGCACGGCAGTACAGGACGGAGTGAAGGCTATCCAGATGATTGAAGAGGGAAATTATGATTTGATTTTACTGGATGTTATGCTGCCGGGAGTGGACGGATACGATATTATGGAATATATTCGTCCATTGAAAATCCCGGTAATTTTTATCACTGCCCGTTATGAAGTAAAGGATCGGGTTCGGGGATTAAAGCTGGGGGCAGATGATTATCTGGTGAAGCCTTTTGATGTGGTGGAATTGGTGGCGCGGGTGGAAGCTGTGCTGCGCCGCTATCATAAAGCAGAAAATATTTTATCAGTGGGAGAGATCACTGTGGATGTAGAGGCGCATATGGTTTGGCGCGGCAAAAAACAGGTGGAGCTGACGAATAAGGAATTTGGTTTACTGCTTTTGTTTATCCGAAACAAGAATGTGGCGCTTTTTCGGGAAACTTTGTATGAGAAGGTATGGGAAGGAGAATATTTGGGTGACAGCCGGACTGTAGATTTGCATGTGCAACGACTGCGGAAAAAGCTGGGTTGGGAAAGCTGCCTGATGACTGTCTACAAAGTGGGATATCGTTTAGAGGTGCCTCAATGAGATTTTCACGAAAGCTGCTGTTGTGTACATTAATCGTGCTGGCACTGGCACTGGGATTCAGCGGGTTTTATTTTGTCAATTATGTGTTTGAAACTTCCATAGAAAGGGAGACGAAACAGGCAATGGAAGAAAGCCGGATCTTACGTTTTGCCTTCGAGACGGCGGCGCTGAATGCCCCGGCTAAATATGATATATTGGCGGACCGTACCGTGGAGGAGATCGGGCGAAGCCTGGAAAACGGCGGCAGCGGCCGCCGCCTGCGGATTTCGGATGAGAAACGGCAGGTGATTTATGGCAGCAGTGATTTTCAGGGGGACGGGGCGCTGCTGACTCAGACGGACGAGACAGCTGATACTTGGCAGATTTTTCACCAGGAAGAGCATTATTATGTCAGAACCTGTATGACGGTCAGCATTTTGGACCGGCTTTTATATCTGGAAACCATGCGGGATGTCACAGAGGTGTTTCGGGATCGGGGGCTAGGATTTTTGGTATACCGGCGGGTAACGATGCTGATGCTGCTTTTGGGGACCTTTGTTATGCATGGGATCTCTTCGTGGCTGACACGGCCTATCCGACTTTTGACGCGGGCGACGAGGCGAATGGCAGAGGGCGAGTATGGCTATCGGGCAAGAAAGGTCAGCGATGATGAATTGGGGCAGCTGACGATGGACTTTAACCGGATGGCCAATGCGCTGGAGGATAATATTGCGATGCTGGAAGAAGAGATTCAGGCCAGGGAGCATTTTGTGGCGGCTTTTGCTCACGAGCTGAAAACGCCACTGACGGCAATCATCGGTTACGCGGACATGCTCCGTTCGCACCGTCTGGATGAAGAAAAAAGCTTTCTTTCAGCAAATTATATTTATACGGAGGGAAAACGATTGGAGGCGATGTCCTTCCGCCTGCTGGAAATTATGGTTACTCGTCATGGAGAGCTGGAGCTGCAAAAGGTTTCCGTGGATATATTATTTCAGTACATCCATGATATGTATGTGAATAACCATACGATGGGGTTCCATTTAAAATACGATCCGGGTATTGTGCAGGCAGAGCCAAATCTGATTAAATCCGTATTGATTAATCTGATTGACAACGGGTGCAAGGCATCAGAACCAGGAAGTATAATTGAGGTGCGAGGATATCAGAGAAAAGGCAGTTATCGCTTTTGCGTGCAGGATTATGGCATGGGTATTCCCAAAGAGGAGCAGGAAAAAATCACAAAGGCATTTTACATGGTAGATAAATCTCGTTCCCGAAGCCGCAATGGAGCCGGATTGGGGTTAGCGTTGTGTGCAGAGATTTTGACATTGCATGGAAGCCGCCTGGAAATTGAAAGTGAGATAGGAAAAGGAACCTGTATGAGCTTTGTGCTCCGGGGGGAGGCTGGCCGGGGGACGGATGGCAGAGAAAAAAGCCGTAAGAAAGAACCAATGTCATTTAATTAATTTTCTCAGAAGGTACGCCATGGAAAAAGGAGCGGGAAAAGGCCGAATATGCTTTGTGGATTTTTCCGGTTTCGGGATCAAGAATTCCTAAAATCACTGATTTTTGCGAAAAGCAAAACGAAAATCCCCGAACTCGTTTCGCTCAGACAGAGTGGATTTTCGTTTTAACGCAAAATTCAGGGATTTAAGGACTTCTAAATCCCTGCAAAGTCAAAATCCGCAGAGCATATTCGGCCTTTTCCCGCTCCTTTTTCCATGGCTGAGTATTCTCAGAGATAAACTTAATGACATTGGAGAAAGGACAGAGGGCAAAGAAATATGAAAAAAACCATGATTCGCCTTTTCTTTTTCCTGTGGATTGCTTTGACGGTGGGGGTGTCCATATGGGGGCCGGAGGCGCTGTCCCAATATAGAGATCGTGCGCTTTTGGGGAGGATCTACCGGCAGGAGGTGGAGATGGCAGGAGAGGGCTATCGCTATGAATTAAGCGAGGTGGAGAAACTGTACGTATTGTCTCAGGCACTGGAAAGCCAGATGGGAGATTATGCATTCATTGTCAACCAGAAGGGGCTGAGGCAAGAAGCGTCCGAGGAAGAGCTTTCATCGGTCAGGAAGGCGTGTGAAAGCTGTGATGAAGGGCTACAGGCGTTGAAGGCAGCCGGGATTTTACCGGATTCGGTGCAGGAAACCGATCCGGCGGTTTATGAGGCTGTCCTGTATTCAGCTATTGATGTGCGGGAACCGCGTAATTATGTGGCGATTTGGAAGCTGAGCCTGGCGGACAATATTCGGGGATTGCGAAAAGAAAACCGGTTGATGGATGTCTATATGGATGCGGATGACGGGAAAATCTATGAATTCTATGCCCGGACGGAGTGGGAGTGGGAGAATATAGATCCGGATGCCGTTGCCAGGTCCTGGTGCGCTTATCTGGGACTTCCGGAGCCGGTACTCCTGGAGGATATTAATCCTCTCACGGAAACCACTCCTTTTTTTCGCAAATATGTCATTTCCGGAACCGCAGAGGAGCGTACCATTATGACAGTGGGATTTTACGAAGGGATTCGGGAATTCTTTGTAAAGGTATCCGGATAGTGTCCAGATGCGATTGCGGCAGTGATTCCGGCTGCCAATAAAAGTGAAAAAAGTCCTGGAAATTCTATTGTCTATCCCACTTGGCTGTGATATACTTTTCACGATGACAACGGCCTACAGGCTGTGGCAATTTCGGGGCAGGTACATGTTACATAGGGATTGCGGAATAAAACCCGGAAAACGCAGAAAGGAGAATAATGAAGGCAGAAGAGACATTACGGATACTGGAAGGGGAACCAGCAAAGGAATTGATGACAAAGCTCTACGGCAGAGAGCAGGCAGAGGAAAATACCGAGCGTTATCGGGATATGATAGAGAAGTTCAAAAAAGCGTATGGAGATAAGGATATTTTGATGTTTTCTTCTCCGGGAAGAACCGAGATCAGCGGAAACCATACCGATCATAACCAGGGAAAGGTGCTGGCAGGCAGCATCAATCTGGATTGTGTAGGCATTGCCGCAAAGAACGGTACTTCCCGAGTAAACCTGATCAGCGAGACCTTTAATCAGGAGTTCAGCGTTGATTTGACGGATCTGACTGCCAGCGAGCGAAAAGCGGGGACGGAGGATCTGGTGAGAGGATTATTGCAGGGATTTTTGGAGTTCGGTTATGAGATCGGCGGTTTTGATGCCTATATTACCAGCAATGTGATCAGCTCTGCCGGAGTCAGTTCTTCAGCTGCTTTTGAGATGCTTTTGTGTTCGATGATCAATACGTTTTTTAACAATGGCAGCATGGATACCGTAGCATATGCCCATGTGGGAAAGTACGCGGAGAATGTTTACTGGGACAAGGCATCAGGGCTTTTGGATCAGATGGCCTGTGCGGTCGGCGGCCTGATCACGATTGATTTTCTGGATCCGGCGGCTCCGGTGGTGGAGGCGATTGATTTTGACTTTGCATCCCAGGATCACAGCCTGATCATCGTACAGACCGGCAAAGGGCATGCAGATTTGAGCGCTGATTATTCTTCCATTCCCAATGAGATGAAAAAAGTGGCAGAATATTTTGGCAAGGAGGTCTGCGCAGAGATTACGGAGGAACAGGTGCTTCGGCAGCTTAAGGGAGTCCGGGAGTTTGCCGGTGATCGCTCCGTGATGCGTGCCTTGCATTTTTTTGAGGAGAATAAGCGGGTGGAGGCAGAGGTTGCTGCTCTGAAAGAGGGACGTTTTGACGACTTTCTGACAGAGATCACGGCATCCGGCAATTCCTCTTGGAAGTGGCTTCAGAACTGCTTTACCAATGCCAATTACCAGGAACAGGGGATTACGGTAGCTCTGGCTTTGACAGAATTATTTATTGCTGAGAAGAAAAGAGGAGCCTGCCGGGTCCATGGAGGTGGCTTTGCCGGTGTGATCATGGCAATGCTGCCTAATGAGCTGGTTGATGAATATGTAGCTTATATAGAAGAAAAGCTGGGAGAAGGCAGCGCTTATCGCATGACGATTCGCCCGTATGGCGCTATTTGCGTCAATGAATTATTATAATTCCCTGATTTTAAAGCTGTCAGCAAAGCCGCCGCGAAGAGATGGAGAATACCAAGCACTCCATCACCGTTTCTTCGCGGCGGATCTTTTTTTGTTAGTCTTTCATTTTCGACAAAAATATGATATGATCTTTCGCGTACAGAAAAGAAAGGCTTGATTATGAGATTCAAAAAATACATACCGATCGGGATCTACCTGTTATTGATTGTGGGGTGTTTTCTGATTGTGAGGCTGGCCGGAAGGTTGGCAGAACCGGACAAGGATCAGGGAGAAGAGCCATCGGTATCTTCGGAAGCAGTCAATCCGGAGACAGAACCAAAACAGCCAGAAAAACAAGAGCCGCCGTCCGAAGAGGAGTCAGAGACAGAAACTTGGCCAGAATTATCTTTCGCAGGCCAGGACCACCTTTCGTACGAGAAAGAAGATCAGGAAGAAGAGACAAAGCCAGAGGAGGAGCCTTATCGTGCGCCGATTTTGATGTTGGCATCCGATCTTCATTATATCAGTCAGAGGACGCACGACGGCGGGAGTGCATTTTGGGAGATGGTGACGCAGGATGATGGAAAGATCAGTGAGTATAGTGATGTTTTGGTTGATACATTAGTGGAGGAAGCAATCGAAAACAGGCCCTCAGCGTTGGTGCTGACAGGGGATATTACGCTGAACGGGGAGCGGGAGAATCATCTGGGACTGGCAGAAAAGCTGCACCGGCTGACAGAGGAGGGAGTGCCGGTATTGGTGGTTCCCGGCAATCATGATATTAACAATCGAAATGCGGCTACTTATTTTGGAGATCAAAGAGAGGCGGCAGAATATCTTGAGACTGCCCGGGATTTTTTTGATATTTACCACGAATTCGGATATGATCAGGCATTCAGCCGGGATGAGGCTTCCCTCAGTTATTTTTATGCCCTGGATGACACCCATTGGATGCTGATGCTGGATACCTGCCAGTATGAGGATTACAATCACGTCAATGGAAGGCTAAAACCAGAAACCATGGAGTGGCTGGAGGGTTATCTGAAACAGGCCAGAGAACAAGGTATCACAGTAGTATCGGCAGGCCATCATAACCTGCTTTCGGAGAGTCGGTTATATACTACGGAATGTACTATGGAGAATCATGATGATATTGTCCGGCTGTTTGAGGAGTACGAGCTTCCCCTTTATGTCAGCGGACATCTGCATGCCCAGCGGATAAAAAAACACAAATCAGAGCCGGGAGTGGCAGAGGATGCTTACGGAATTCAGGAGATTGTCCTGTCGCCTTACAGTATTCCACCCTGCCAGTATGGCCGTTTGGCATGGCAGACAGAAGGAGGAATGAGCTTTAAGACCGTTCAGGCAGATGTCGGGAGGCTTGCCTGCCGGATAGAGAGTAAAGATGAGAAGCTTCTTCAGTTCAAGGAATACGGCCCTGAATATATGAAGGCAATTGTAGAGGGACAGGCCAGAAAGACGCTTCGCGCCATTCCGGAAGATTTGAAGGATGAGATGGTGGATTTGTATGGGGAATTGTATTATGATTATTGTGCCGGCAATGCAATGAGCTGGGATAAAGTAAGTGCCACCAGAGCGTATCGGCTGTGGCAGAGGATCGATCCTGACAGCCGGTATGTAAAAGATATGGGGCAAATGATTGAGGATGTAAAACAAGATTTACATGATTGGAGCAGATAAGGGGGAGCAGAATGGACAGCAGAGAAAAGAAAAGCATAAAAGGAATCCGCATCCGTACTATGAATTATGGAATGATCCTGGCTGCCTGCATTTTATATGTGATGGTTATTTTTGTGACTGTTCGCGTATCCGTAGGATATCAGAATCTGAGTCATGCCGTGGATCATTATATCGAATGTATGAAAGCCGCTGATCTTGTGTCAGAAGGTTCGGATTATCTGACCATGAAGGTTCGGCTGTATGCGGAGACAGCGGAGCTAAAGCAGTTAGAAGATTATTTTACGGAGCTGCATGTAACCAGGCGGCGGGAGCAGGTAGTGGAAGAGCTGGAAGGACATCATGATAATCCGGAGGCGCATCGCTATCTGGAACTGGCTCTGGAAAAGTCGAATGACTTAATGCAGCGGGAGTTTTATGCCATGAAGCTGACGGCAATGGCGGTGGGAGAGGATATGGAAGCGATGCCCCAGGAGATAAAAACGGTGAAGCTGTCAGAAGAAGATCAGCAGCTGGATCCGGAGGAGATGCGGGATAAGGCCAAGGAGTTGGTATTTGGCCCTGCTTACCAGGACGCCAAGGCGCTGATTACCAGCAATATTTCTTACTTTTTCAGTAATGCCGTAGAAACAACCCGTCAAAATCAGGTGCAGAGCGCGCATGTACTGGAAAAAAGCATGGCAAGACAACGGATTTATATCAGCGTTTTGTTTGTGCTGAATCTTGTTACGTTTGTGATGGTGATCCTGTTGATTGTGAAACCTTTGCAAATTTATATTCGCTGTATTAAAGAGGATAAAATGTTGGAGATTGCCGGGGCTTATGAGTTCAAGTATCTGGCTCTCACCTATAATGATATTTATGAGATCAATGCGGCGAATGAAGCGATGCTGCGCCATAAGGCAGAGCACGATCCGCTTACCGGGGTGATCAACCGGGGAGGATTTGATCAGCTGAGGCAGATTCTGAAAGTGCAGAGGATTCCGATGGCGTTTTTGATGATTGATGTCGATAAATTTAAACAAGTTAACGATGGGTACGGCCACGAAACAGGAGATCTGGTATTAAAGAAGGTAGCCGGACTTTTGCGGGATAGTTTTCGCTCCAACGATTATGTGGCACGTCTGGGGGGAGACGAATTTGCAGTGATTATGGTAGACGCACTGCCGGAGCAGGAGTCATTGATTCGGGATAAGATAGAAAATGTCAACCGTATTCTGAAAAATCCCCAGGATGGCTTGCCGGAGGTTTCTTTGAGTGTAGGGGTGGCGTTTTCCAAAGAGGGTTTTACAGATGGTTTGTATCGGAATACGGACAGCGCCCTTTACCAGGTGAAGGAACACGGGCGCTGCGGGTGTGATTTTTATCGGGGCTGATCTTCGGCTTTGGGCATATTCTGCTGACGGAATTCGCGGGGAGTCATGCCAAAGCGTTCTTTAAACCGCCGGTTAAAATAGGAGAGATTATCAAAACCGGATTCGGCAGCCACAGCCAGGATGGAATCTTCGGAGGCCAACAGCAGCCGGGATGCCATGGTGAGGCGATAATCACTGAGATAGGCAGTAAAGGATGTGCCAAAAGTATTTTTAAAAAATTTCATGAAATGAGACTGGCTGAAGCCCACGGCTTCGGCCATTTTTTTGATAGAAAGGGGCTCCTGGTAGTGTTGTTCCATATATTTCAAAATCTGACGGGATTTTTCCAGCGCTTTTTCCTGAGAACGGTGACGGATCGGATCGAGAGAACCGGGAGCTATTACCAGATTATAGTAATGCAGCAGGAAAAAGAGCTCAAACAGCTTTCCTTTGATAAGCAGTTCATAGGCATCGGGAAAGGTGCGCCGTATTTCATCAATCCGATCCAGGCAGGAGGATATGGCCGGATAAGAAGGCATATCCGGATGGAGACAGGGGATCAGGTGATGGCAGCGAAGGGCAACCGGGGCCAGCCAGTTTTCCCAGGCGGTATCCGACTGACGGGAATTTAAGAGCGACAAAGGGAAAATAATGTTTTCGTATTCCATAGAATGCTGCCCTAGCTGGGAGATTGAATGCAGCTGTCCGGGACAGATGAAGACAATATCTCCGGCAGTTACCTCCAGATTGATAAAATCCACGGATACCATGCCCATTCCTTTTTTGATGTAGACGAATTCTATCTCGTCATGCCAGTGGAGGGGAACCTGGATAAAGTCATAGGGAATAGAACAGAGATAGGTCAGGTAAGGAAACGAGCTGTTGTGGTGGTTTAGCTTTTCTTGATAGTTTTCATACTCGATAATGTTCATAAAATCCTCATTTTTCGCAAACAGATACTTTAGCTATGATAGGATTGTATCATAATTTTCCAGAATAATGCAAGAAAAAGCTTGCGGTGAGGGCTATAATGAGGATAACAGCGCATGAGAAAGTAAAAACAGGAAAGAATAATAAACATGAAAAATAGTGATACAAAAAGGGTGTTCGGAAGAGGAACAAGAAGGAGGAAGAGATGAATTTTGCAGAAAATTTGAAAAAACAGTGCGGCAAGGAAATTTCTCAGTGCAGCAATCATGAATTATATGAAGCATTGCTGGCATTGGTGCAGAAAGAAGCGATTTGCCGGGAGAGCAGGGAAGGAAAGAAGAAAATCTATTATATTTCAGCGGAATTTTTGATCGGAAAGTTGTTGTCGAATAATCTGATCAATCTGGGATGGTATGATGAGGTAAGAGATGTGCTGGCGGCGAATGGCAAGAATATCTGTGAGGTTGAGGAAGCGGAGCCGGAGCCGTCTTTGGGAAATGGTGGCCTGGGCCGCCTGGCGGCCTGTTTTTTGGATTCGATGGCGGGACTGGGGCTCAACGGAGCAGGAATCGGCTTAAATTATCATCTGGGATTGTTTAAACAGGAATTTAAGGATGAGCTGCAGAAGGAGATGCCAAATCCGTGGATCGAAGAAAAAAGCTGGCTGATTCGCCGGGATGTGTCTTATCCGGTTCAGTTTGGCAGGCTTACCGTACATTCCCGGTTATATGATATTGCAGTGACCGGATATCGCAACCGGACCGATTGGCTGCATCTGTTTGATGTGGAGAGCGTGGATGAAGGGATTGTAGGGGAAGGGATCTCTTTTGATAAGGATGATATTGCGAAGAATTTGACTCTGTTTTTGTATCCGGATGACAGTGATGAGGCAGGCAGGAAGCTGAGGATTTATCAACAGTATTTTATGGTCAGCAACGGGGCTCAGATGATTCTGGATGAGTGTGTAAAGAAAGGGTGCACCTTGCATGATCTGCCGGATTATGCCGTAATTCAAATCAACGATACCCATCCGTCCATGATTATTCCGGAATTGATCCGGCTGCTGACAATGCGGGGAATCGGATTTGACGAAGCGGTGGAGATTGTGAAAAAGACCTGCGCTTATACCAATCACACGATTCTGGCGGAGGCTCTGGAAAAGTGGCCGATTGCCTATTTGAAGGAGGTAGTGCCGCAGCTGGTGCCGATTATCGAGATTTTGGATGATCGCATCCGCCGTCGACACGATAAAGAATCTGTAGCGATTATCGATCGTGAGGACAGGGTCCATATGGCAAATATGGATATCCATTATGGCTTCAGCGTCAATGGCGTGGCCTATTTGCATACGGAGATCCTGAAGAATACGGAGTTAAAAGATTTTTACGAGCTCTATCCGGAAAAGTTTAACAATAAAACAAATGGCATTACCTTTCGGCGTTGGCTTTTGCACTGCAATCATCCTTTGGCAGATTACATTACCGGAAAGATTGGCGCCGGTTATAAAAAAGATGTAAAAGAGCTGGAGAAGATCGGCAAATTTGATGATGAGGCATCTTTGCGGCAGCTTTTGGAAATCAAGCATCAGAATAAGCGGATGCTGAAGCGTTATTTGATGGAGACTCAGGGAATTGAGATCGATGAAAATTCGATTTTTGATATCCAGATCAAGCGCCTGCATGAATATAAGCGTCAGCAGATGAACGTTCTTTATGTAATTCATAAGTATCTGGAGATTAAGAAAGGTAAGCTTCCCACTACGCCGATCACGGTGATTTTTGGCGCTAAGGCAGCTCCGGCCTATGTGATTGCCAAGGATATTATCCATTTGATTCTGTGTCTGGAGAAGCTGGTGAACGGCGATCCGAAAGTCAACCCCTATCTGCGGGTAGTGATGGTGGAGAACTATAATGTGACAGAGGCGGAAAAACTGATTCCGGCCTGTGATATTTCCGAACAGATTTCTTTGGCTTCCAAGGAAGCCAGCGGCACCGGCAATATGAAATTTATGCTGAATGGAGCTGTGACGCTGGGGACTATGGATGGCGCCAATGTGGAGATTGCCGATCTGGTGGGTGAGGAGAATATCTATATTTTCGGAGAATCGAGTGAGACGGTAATTGAGCATTATGAGAAGGCGGATTATGTGTCAAAGGATTATTATGAGAAGAACGAAGATATCAAGGAGGCAGTGGATTTTATCATCGGAGAGGAGCTGATGAAGATTGGGAGGAAGGAGAATCTGCAGCGGCTTTATGATGAGCTGATGAATAAAGACTGGTTTATGACATTGCTGGATTATGAGGATTATGCGCGGGTGCGTGAGCAGGCTTATGCAGATTACGAGGATCGGCTGGGCTGGGCCAAAAAAATGCTGGTCAATATCAGTAAGGCAGGATTTTTCTCCTCTGACCGGACGATTGAGGAATACAACCGGGATATCTGGAAGCTGAATGGGGAAGATTCCCGGAAAGAGGCGGATGAGAAAATAATGAAATAAGTTTATATTAAGATAATAATGTTTTTCAGAAGGTATGCCTTGGCAGGCCGCGCAGGATGGCGGCCCGCCAAGGCTGAATTTTTAAGGCCGGACTGGATGAATGTCGATTTTTTGCTCCCTTCTTTTATTAAAAAAAGATTTCTTTTTTCTGAATATCTGAACAGAATTTTACGCTTTCTTACGAAACATTCCCATCTATTGACCCTGGAATCGTTCCAGGGTGTAAAGTGATGGCATCAGCAAAAAGCACTGCTGAATGCAGAAGAAAATGCAGAAAGGATGTTATTCAGAAAGGGGAAAGAACATGAAAAAACAAACAAAACAGCTTTTGATTCCTTGTACAGCGGCTGTACTTACCATAGGAGCTTCCATGATGTCCTGGGCAGCGACAGGATGGCAGGATGAAGGGGGGATATGGCGGTATTATAACAACGATGGCGAGTATGTGACAGAGGCATGGAAGAAGTCAGGGAACAATTGGTTCTGGCTGGACTCTGATGGTGAGATGTTGACAGACAGCCTGGTAGAGGATGACGAAGATTATTATTATGTCAACGAAAGCGGAGCCATGGTCAAGAATGAGTGGAGGGAGCTGGATAATACGGATGACAGCGATGATGCGGCAGATACTTGTTGGTACTATCTGGGTCCAAATGGAAAAGCATATAAGGCAGGAAGTTCCGGTAAGACCACTTTCAAGACGATCAATGGCAAGAAATATGCTTTTGACGAGGAGGCCCGGATGTTATATGGCTGGGTGGATGAAGAATCCGGCCGGATAACCGATGAAGATGCATGGAAGACGGGAGTGTATTATCTGGGACCCAATGGGGATGGAGCAATGCGTTCGAATCAATGGGAACGTCTGGAAGTAGAGGATGACGATAACGAGGATGATGCGTTTGACGGGTACTACTGGTTCTGGTTTGGCACTAATGGCAAGAAAGTGCAGGATACGACAAAGACCATCAATGGCCGGAAATACCGGTTCGAGGAAAATGGAAATGCAGTATTCAACTGGTATTCGGTAGCCAGTACGGCGACTGCCTCCGGCAGTGATATGTACTTTAACAGCCCGGAACAGTGCTGGCGGGCAGATGGCTGGTTCCAATCCGTCCCGGATCAGAATCTCGATCCAGAGGGTTATGAGGACGGAGATGTGTATTGGTATTTTGCCCAGAAGAATGGCGAACTGGTAAAGAGCCAAATCAAGAAGATCAATGGTCAGTATTATGGATTTGATGAATATGGCAAGATGCTCCATGGACTTTATAAAATGTCTGTGAATGATCGGGAGATTCAGAGTTACGAAAAGATTGAAAGTGAGAATGAGCTTCCGGAGGAGGATGAATCCTGGCAGGTATATTATTTCGGAGATACGCCGAAGGAAGGCGCGATGAAGACAGGCGTAGAGCGGATCGACATAGACGGAGAAATATATACTTATGAGTTTAAAAAATCCGGCAGTGACCGGGGGGCTGGCTACGACGGTATCAACGATGGCTCCATTTATATTAAAGGACGGCTTTTGAAGGCAGATAAGGATGCCAAGCTGGAGAAGGTGTCGTATGAGGGAGAGGATTATCTGATCAATACTTCCGGCAAGATCCAGAAAAAGAAAACCAATGTCAAAGATGCAGACGATAAATATTACTGTACGGACAATAATGGCGTGATCACTTATGAAGGAAATGAAAAGAAGGAGAAGGAGGACTAAAAAGCAGGAAAGTATAAAAGACGACAGCTATAAAAAGGCTGAAACGTAAAAAATGTTGCATGCCGTAGTTACTTTCAAGTGCCTACTTTACGGTTTTTTATTTTAGAGGTATGATAATTCTTACAGACAAGGGAATTTTGCGCCAGATAAAAAATGAATTCTGGAATTTTGAGGAGGAGGGCCATGATGACAGGCGAACAAAGATTAAAAGCTTTTACGGAGGAAAATTATCAGAAAACGCTGACAAAGGTTAATGATCATATTTACCATTTCCTGGGATATGGGCACAGCAATGCCATTGCCATTATCGGGGATACTTCTGTCATTTTGATCGATGCCCTGGACAGTCCGGGGTATGCGGCGGATATGATGGCTGAGTTGGCAGGGCTGACAGATAAGCCGGTGCGGACCATCATTTATACCCACGGCCATCCGGATCACCGGGGTGGAGCAGGGATTTTCCGGGATACCGTAGAGGAGGTTATTGCCTTTGCACCTGAAAAGCCCATGCTGAAATATTATGATCGTCTGAATGATGTGCTGAATCAGAGAGGTGCCTTTCAGTTTGGTTATGGGCTGACGGACGAGGAGGCTATTAGCCAGGGGATTGGGATCCGTGAAGGAAAAACAGTGGGAAAAGGAGGATTTGATGCTTTGGCACCGACTACTCTTTACCGGGAAAAAGAAGTGGAGCGGGTGATAGACGGTGTGAGACTGAAGATGGTTCGCGCGACGGGGGAGACGGACGATCAGATCTTAGTATGGCTGGAAGAGGATAAGGTTATCTGTACCGGAGACAATTATTATGGCTGCTGGCCCAATCTGTATGCCATCCGGGGAACGCAGTATCGCGATATTGCCGCATGGGTGGATGCGTTGGATGTGATTCTTTCCTATGAGGCGGAGGCGCTGCTGCCGGGGCATACCAGACCTTTACTAGGAAAGGAACTGGTACAAGAACAGATAAAAACGTTCCGGGATGCCATTGAGTATGTGCTTTTGAAAACTCTGGAATGCATGAATAAGGGAATGACCATAAACGAGACTGTCAGACAGGTGAAGCTTCCTGAAAAATATCAGGAGAAGGAATATCTGGGAGAGTACTATGGCACAGTGGAATGGTCGGTGAAGAGCATTTATTGTGGGTATGTGGGATGGTTTGACGGAAATGCATCTACTTTGATGCCAGTCAGTGACAACGAATACCGCCGGGTATTGAGAGAGCTTGTCGGGCAGGAGAAGCTGACGGAAAGGATTCAATCCTGCATAGCACAGGAAGAGTATCAGGTGGCATTGCAGCTTTTGGAATTGATAGAGGGTGTGAAAATCACAGATAATGAGGGGAAAGATTTAGGAAAAGAATGGAAAAAACAGGCATTGCTGGGAAGGGCGGGACAAATGACATCAGCAAATGCCAGGCACTATCTGATCGCCAGTGCCAAAAGGCTGATGGCCGGCGAGGGCTATCAGCCCAAATAGAAGCAAGCTAGGAATCAACAGGCGTCTATAGGCACCTTTACCACAATTTTCCGGATAGGGACAGAGGTATCGCCGGTTTGAATCGCCGGTATGTGCACATCCCATGGGAAGTAGATGGCATAGGTGCCTACCGTCATTTCTATGCTGCCTTCCGGTGCAGAGGGATTATTGTGATAAAATAAAATGTCACGGGGAGTGTCCAACAGATCCTCATCAACCTGATTGCTGCCATCATCGCTGTAATACCCGGCCCGCTCCGGACCGCCGGAGGCAAGGAACTGGACATCGATATTTTTCCGGTGAATCTCCGGACGCAGGATTTCCCTGGGAGAGGTAGTGAGATCTAAAACTTGTAAAATCACAGGAATGCCATCCAGCTGAATGTCAAATTTTCCCGGCTCATGTGCAGCAAGATCGGTATCTTTTAAAAAGCGGACGGTACTCTGAAGAATTTTGGGCAGCATAGCAATCTGCTGGTCGATCATGGCATTATGTATGTTTCCATAAATCATGGGTATTCTCCTTTCCGGAATTATGTGTAAATTTTCTTTCATTTTAGCAATGTATGGAAGAAAGATCAACGACAAAAAACGGTTGCAAACCGACTTTTATTATGTTATTTTTGTATATACAAGCAGATAAATGAGATACAGGCCGGGCAGGCTGTCTCATCAAGAAAAGGAGGATGCAGGAATGTTTTTCTCAAACATTGGAATTGCAAAGAAGTACAATTATCTGGAGGAGAAGTTTTTGGCAGCGTACAAGTGGCTCGAAGAGACAGACATCGCAGCTTTGCCTGTGGGAAGCTATCCGATTATGGGGGATACGGTAGTAGCTAATATCCAGGAATATACCACGATTCGGCCGGAAGAGGGTTCCTTTGAGACTCATGAGAAATTTTTTGATATTCAGTATGTGGTGTCCGGAAAGGAACAATTCGGTTTTTGCAAGAGGGAAGGCCTGGTTGTGAAAAAGAGGATTCCGGAGAATGATTTGATTTTTTATGAGGAGCCGGCCCTTTGCGGAACTGTGCTTTTGCAGGAGGGAGATCTGATCGTGGTGGCGCCGGAGGATGCCCATAAGCCGAGATGCCAGGCGGCCGGGCCGGAGCCGGTGAAGAAAGTCGTAATCAAAGTGGCGGTGTAAAAGCCGAAGGCAATGAGGGCGGTTTATTGTGACAGCTCAGCGCTCCGGCGCTGAGCTGTGCAAAAAGCCCTTATTTTAATGCCAAAAATGATATGTTATTTGTTTCGTTCTTCCATAGCATGTACTAATTCTACAATCATCTCATGAGTGGGAGCTGGCACGCCGCATTTTTGGGAAGCGCGTACGACTGAGCCGCTGATGGTGTTGACCTCTGTCCTGCGTCCGTCACGTAAGTCGGCGCAGATAGAAGTGATGCCCTCCGGGGAGCCTAAGGAGGTCTGGCGCACTTTTTTTGTGATCTCTTCTTCGTCGGCTTCCAGACCTAGCCCGTGAGCCACAGCCACCGCCTCGTGAATCAATTGCCTAGTGATCGCCCAGGCATGCTCGTTGCCGGCGATAAAGCCCATCGGGACCTGTAATACGCCGGTTACTGCGCTGAGGGAAACATTGGTAAAGAGCTTGTTCCAGATCAGCTGACGTATATTGTTATGGATATGGCCCTGGAAACCACAGGAATCCAGGCATTCCTTCAGTTTGGGAAGGAAACTCTCATCATCCCCGGTCAGCATGCCGATATTGGTCTTGCCGGAACCGCCCCGGCGGATATGTCCCAGACCGAGGACGGCTCCGTTATCCTCTGTGGTACCGATAATGATGCGGTTTTCCGGGGCAAACTCTGCCAGAATATCCTCATGGCCAGAGCCATTTTGCAAAGTCATCAGATAAGTGCCCGGACCTATGATACCTTTGTTGCTGTTAAGAGCCGCCTGGGAGAACAAGGATTTGACAAAGAGGATCACCAGATCCACTGGTTCTAGGCCTTCTGTGGAGGTAACGGCAGTAGGGTGATAGACCACATCCCTGCCTTCTTCCTGTAAAATCAATCCGTTCTGATTAATATGGTCGACAACTGCCTGGTTAGTGTCAATCAGATAGACATCGTTGTGAAGCGATAAATGTCCACCGTAAATGGAACCCATCGCTCCGGCGCCGATAACTGCAATTCTCATTTTTCCATTCCTTTCATCAAATATCGTCTGCCGATTTATGAAAATTCAGCGAGCCCCTCGATAGCATATGCGCGGATCGGGCAAGAATCCAAGCCCTTGATGGGAAGCGGGCTGTAGGACATGAAGAAAACGTCTGTATTCAGCTCTTCTAAATTTTGCAGTACTTCCAGGAATACAATATTTTCTGCCATCAAAATGTCGTGGAAGGGCTTCACATCCTCATTGCTGCTCTCGATAGAGACACCATCGCCAAAGCCAACACATTTTACTTTGTGATCCCGGAACCAGATCGCGCTTTCCTCCCCAACTAGCAGGCGCTTGTCCTCATCCGTGTTGGTCTTGGGAGTGAACGGAGGAATCTTATAAGAAGAATCAATAATCACGATGTCCCCCTCTTTGAGCTTGCCGGCAGTGGCACGGTCGAGGTCAGCAGCGGAAATATGAGTACGCGGGGCAACGGTATCCTTAAAATCCACATAGATTGCTCTGCCTAAAAAAGTAGTCAGGGGCAGATCAGCCACGCTGGGCCAATTATCGTCATGGTGATAAGGACACTCACAATGGGTTCCCAAATGGCTGGTTAAATCCATGATAGTGTGGAAATCCGGAATGGGTCCGCCGGTGTTGAAACGGGTCAACCCGCAGCGGCGGGACTCTGTTTTTGGATCCAAAATCTTGGTTAAATCAACGATTCTCAGATTCCCTAACTGGTATACGCTCATGAAAAATACCTCCTGAATATTATAGTCGTAATGCTTTTTTGTCATTTTATTATACTGTATGGAGGGGGAGCGGGTCAAGCTTTTTCAGAAATGACAAAAAGTTGACAAAGAGATAAAAAAGAAATCCGGTAACAAAAAGACAGAAAATGAGAAGATTTTGTTATTGTTTTATCAGTTGTTTCCGTTTATAATAAGGAAAAAGGCTTTTCAAAGCAATGCCGAAGGGGAATGCCGGACGGCAGAAGAGCCCTATTGAGAAGGAGGAATGAGACATGGCTACTATTTTAGTTACAGGGGGAGCCGGTTATATCGGCAGCCATACTTGTGTTGAGCTTCTGAATGCGGGGTATGATGTGGTGGTGGTGGATAACCTTTGCAACTCCTGTAAAGAATCTTTGAAGCGGGTGGAAGAGATTACCGGAAAAAAGGTGACCTTCTATGAGGTGGATTTGCTGGATAAGCCGGCGCTGGACCGGGTGTTTGATAATGAGAAGATCGACGGCGTGATCCATTTTGCGGGTCTGAAGGCTGTAGGTGAGTCTGTGTATAAGCCGTTGGAATATTATCATAACAATATTACCGGAACCCTCATTCTCTGCGATTCCATGAGAAACCATGGGGTAAAGAGCATTGTGTTTAGTTCCTCTGCAACCGTGTATGGAGATCCGGCATTTATTCCGATCACCGAAGAGTGCCCCAAGGGAGAGATCACCAATCCTTATGGCCGCACCAAAGGAATGCTGGAGCAGATTCTGACGGATTTGCATACTGCTGATCCGGAGTGGAAGGTTATGCTGCTGCGGTATTTCAATCCTATCGGAGCCCATAAGACAGGCCGAATCGGTGAGAATCCCAAGGGTATCCCGAATAACCTGTTGCCCTATATCACGCAGGTGGCCGTTGGCAAGCTGGTATGTCTGGGCGTATTTGGCAATGACTATGATACCCCGGACGGGACCTGTGTCCGTGATTACATCCATGTAGTTGATTTGGCAGATGGCCATGTAAAAGCGTTGGATAAGATGGCGGGAGAATCCGGTGGCGTGTGGATTTATAACTTAGGTACCGGGACAGGCTACAGTGTGCTGGATGTGATCAATGCTTTTGAAGAGGCAAATGATTTAAAAATCAATTATGTATTTAAAGATCGGCGTGCGGGTGATATTCCTGCCTGTTATGCAGATCCGGCAAAAGCCGAAAAAGAGCTTGGCTGGAAGGCGAAGTACGGGATCCGTGAGATGTGTGAGGATTCCTGGAGATGGCAGAAGAATAATCCGAATGGATACGAGGAATAAAATGCGAAGAGGTGTCGCAAAATGGCCGGCGGCTTATTTGGCGGCACCTTCTTTTTTGCCACCCTTAGGGAAGCGGCGGACTATTGTGCGGAGTCTCTCATCAGAGTCCGCATCACGAATGCGTAGATTTCCTGGCTGTGCGTTACCCAGTGGGAGCACATCAGCTCAGCCTGATCTTTGTCGGGAACGGAAAGCTCTAAGTTTATCAAAGAACCACGCCCTTCCCGTACCTCACAGTGAACGATGTAATCCTGGTTGGTGGATTTGTAATAATCGGAGATAGTGCTGACTTCGTTGCGCATGCGGAAGCGGTTCTCTTTCAGGTAAGCATCCATGTCTTCCACGATGGCAGGTGAGATATTGTTGCCAAAAAAATTCAGGGTATCTTCTCCTTCGCGGGTGATTTCGTAGCGGGTACTGTTGTGAGAAGATTCGGCACGGACCAGGCCGGATTCCTGTAGTTCATTTAAAGCCTGCTGTAAAGTGAAATAATTGGTATATTCATGCTGGAGGAAAAATTCTGTCAACTGAGCGTTGGTCAGAGGGAAGTTCACCTGTTTAAGCATATAGAGATTCATCAATTTATATAGCGTCATGGGGTCCGATAACATAGTTATGCCTCTTTTCATCTCATAAAAGTCTGAACTGCTACAAAACTTTTTCTTTATCATACCAATTTAAACCTTTTAAATCAAGTGAAAATATGCTAAGATAAGATGAAATGACGAGAAATCTGAACAGGTGGTACTATGAGAGAAAGAATCAACCGGCTGGCCAAAGGGATCGTGGATCCGGAGGCATTAAGGCTGGTTTTGAATCCGGCGGAGCTGACGGACACGGTTCATGCCGGGGAAGTGACAAAAAGGATGATAACCGTAACGGATGAGGACGGCCGTTTTATCAAGGGGCTGGTCTACTCTTCCAATCTTCGTGTCCGCGTTGTCAATAACGCATTTGGCGGCGTCCGCAATCGCATTACATTCGAGATCGACAGCATGTACCTGACCCAGAAGGATGTGATTACGGGGGCCCTTTATCTTGTGACGAACGCTGGGGAACAAAAAATTCCATATTCTTTTTCCATAGAGGTAGAGGCGTCTGGCAGGACTTTAGAGAATTTGCTGAAAGCGGAGGATTTTGCCGGGCTTGCCCGGAAGGATCAGGAGACGGCTTTGCGGCTGTTTGAATATCAGGACTTTGTGGAAGCGCCTTTTATGCAGGATATTCATGTGCGGGCTTTATATGACGGACTAAAAGGGCGGGGAAACCGGCAAAATCTGCTGGAAGAATTTCTGGTGGCATTAAAGGCAAAGGAACCGGTGCGGCTGGAGGTGGAAAACCATCATCTGAGCTATGAAAAGCTGGATAAGCCGGTAAAAGAGTGCCTGGAGGTCCATGCCAGTACCTGGGGATATGTGCAGTTTCAGGTTTTGGCGGACGGGGATTTCCTGGAATTTCCGAAGAAGTTTTTCGGGCCGGCAGATTTTAAGGATGGTGTATGCCAGGTAACGTACGTGGTGAATCCGGCCCGGATGCACGGGGGGCGGAACCTGGGCGCGATGATGATAGCCACAATCCGGGAATCGGTCCTGGTGTATGTCGAGGCGCAGGGGGGAGATGAGGAGCTGCTCATCCCTCATAGTGGTGAGCGGGAAAACCTGGGACATTATTTACAGCTACGGCTGGAATATGAGATAAAAAGTGGAGAACAGAAGTCCCTGCTAGATCCGATGAGGCAGGAGCTGGAAAATCTGCGCCGGAGGAATGGAGAGACCCCTCTTAATGTGTTGCTTCAGGCGGAGCAGATGATTTTGGAAGGGCAGAAGGAGCGGGCGGAGGCGCTTTTGGAGGCTCATCAGGGTGAGCTTTTGGATCAAAGGCGGGATATGCCGGAGCTCTACTGTTTTTATCAATATCTTTTGCAGATGTTGCAAAAGAAGGGGGGACAGCGCGATACGCTGATTCGCCTGGTCAGGAAGTGCCTTTTGGAGGAAAATCGCCATTCCTATCTTTTCTTATTGTGGCTGAAGCTGGAGCCGGAGCTTTTGGAGAATCCGGCCGGACTTTTGGAACAGATGCGCCGGCTGTGCGATCGGGGATGCTGTAGTCCGTTTGTGTATCTTGAGGCTTTTCGCATCTGGGAGAAGGTGCCTCTTTTGATGCACCGATTGGGAAAGTTTGAGATTCAGGTACTGAATTTTGCAGTCCGCCGGGGAATCCTTCAACGGGAGCTGGCCGAGCGGGCGGTTGAGCTGGCCGGGGTTGTCAAGCATTATAGCGTTTCCTGCCATCGTTTACTGGCGGCACTATATGAGAAATATCCGGAGAAGGAATTCTTAAGTGCGGTATGTGCAATATTGATAAAAGGGGACTGCCGGGAGGAGAAATATTTTACCTGGTATCAGAAGGCGCTGGAGACAGGCGTGAGTTTGACCCGCTTATATGAATACTATCTGTATTCATTGCCAAAGGATTATCCTTATTTGCTTCCTCATGAGGTATTGTTGTATTTTTCTTATGAAAAATCTCTGGATGAATACAGCCGTTCCCTGTTGTATTCGAATATTTTAAAATATATGAAGCCAGATGCAGAGCTCTACCGCCAATATGAGCGTGATATCGAAAAGTTTACGATGGAGCAGCTTTTAGGAGCCCGGGTAAACCGGCGTCTGGTGGTATTGTACCAGCATATGATTTATAAAGAGATGATTGATCGGCGGGTGGCACGTGTCTTGCCGGCGATTTTGCGGTCCTACCGTGTGGAAATTGATAATCCCAATATCAAATATGTGATTGTCTGTTATGAAGAGCTGGAGGAGGAGGATGCCTTTTTGGTAAAGGACAAAATGGCATACGTACCATTGTTTCGGGAACATTCGGTGCTGCTTTTTCAGGACAGCTATGGCAACCGCTATGCCAATATCCCCTGCCGAAAGCTTCCGGCCATGAAAAAGGAAAATATCCGGGAGCTGGAGGAGCGTTGCTATGAAGTATATCCCAGCCATGAGATGCTGCGGTTGCAGGAATGCGGAGAGATTGTGGATCAGGGGATTGCTGAGGATGCCGATGTAATGACTCTGGAACGAATCGCCGGAGATTTGAAGCTGAAGCCAGTGTACCGGAAGAAAATACTTTTGCGGATGATCCAATATTATCAAAAACGGGCCAAAAAGGAAGGTAATGATGTCCCGGGAAGCGCCGGGTATCTGGTGAATCTCAATATGGATCGGCTGACAAGACAGGAGCGGGCCGGGATCTGTGAAATTCTGATTCAACAGGGATATATTTCGGAGGCCTGGGCGAGAGCGCGCAAGTATGGCTTTGAGGATATCCGGAATACCAGGCTTTTAAAGCTATGCACGCAGATGCTAAAGCGGCAGGCATCCAGTGAAGAAAACACCTTGCTGACATTGTCATGTAAGCTTTTTTCAGAGGGGAAATACGACGGTATTTTGTTGGATTTCCTCTGTGAACATTTTAATGGCTCCGGGAAACAGATGTTCCGGATTTTGAATCAGGCAGTGCGGGAGAAAATCCGGGTATATGATATGCCGGAACGTTTGCTGGCACAGATGCTTTTTACGGGAGAGACCGAACGGATGGACCAGGTTTTTGACTGGTATGTGGCAGGAAAGAAGACAGGGGAAAGTCTGGTTAAGGCGTATTTTACCATGAAGTCCTCCGAGTATTTTCTGAAAGGGCAACCGGCAAAGGATCAGGTGTTTGCTTATCTGGAGGAAGCTATTCAGGGAGTTAGCGATTTTGATAAGGTGCCTACTGTCTATCTGCTGGCATTATCACGTTACTATGCCTCTTTACCAGTGCTGGAGGGGGAACGAAAAGAGCTTTGCCAGACGATCGTTCGCCATCTTCTGGCAGAGGGCCGTGTATTTTCCTGGTTTAAGGAACTGGGCAAATGGATTTCCATGTCGGATTCCGTTATGGAACAGGTGATCGTGGAATATCAGGGAAGCCGCGATTCCCGGCCGGCCCTGCAGATACGGATACTGCCAGAGGAGGAGGAATACCATTGGGAGGAAATGCGCCGGGTATATCCGGGTATTTTTATCCGTCAGAAAGTATTATTTGAAGGGGAAATTCTCGAATACCGGATCTATGAAAAACGAGAGGAAAATCTGATGCTGGCGAAGGAGGGAAGCCTTTCCTGGGAGCCGGGGCAGGAGAAAAAACAGGAGAGCCGGTTTGCAGCGCTCAATGAGATGGGATTGTGCCTGGCAGTGAAGGAGGAGGCGTCTTTGAAGGAAAAGATGCGCCGATATGTAGAAGATAGTGCAATGATGGAGGAACTGTTCCAGGTGATGTAACTGGTTGCTATCCTTGCCAGCCAGGAGGGGGATGGCAGCAATGGTTTAAGAAAGAGGATGGATGATAGATGGACGGACTTTTGGTAGGGGTTGATTTGTGTGATGAATATACGCAGATCCATTGCCCGGAGGAAGAAAAGCTGTGGACGATTCCTACTGTGATCTGCCGCAATAAAAATGTGGAGGAATGGTATGTGGGAGAGGAGGCTTATGCACATACGCTGAAGGGGGACGGCATTATTGTGGATAAGCTGTTAAATCTTGCCATGCGCGACGGGACGGCAACTCTCGGGGAAGTGCGTTATGAGGGGAAAGATTTGTTATTGCGGTTTCTGGATCGGGTTTTGAAACTCCCGAAGGAGGAGTATCAGAAACCGGAGATAGAACAGTTGGTGATAGCGGTAAAGAGACTGGATCCGAAATTGAACCGGATGTTACGGGAATTGTCAACGAGGATGGGGATTTTGGCGGAGCGGGTGCAGGTAATCAGCCATTCTGAGAGCTTTATCTATTATACCTTGAGCCAGAAAAAAGAGATCTGGAATAATACAGTAGGGATGTTTGACTTAGCGGAGGCAGGACTGCGGTATTATGAGATGAAGGTCGAGCGTGGCATGAAGAAGGTCACGGTAGTAGCAGAATATGAAGATCTGGAAGAAGGCTTTAGCCTGGATATTTTAAAGACTTCTTCCGGCAGCCGTTTGGCGGATCGGATTTTTACTTCTTGTGCAGAGCGGATGATGGCGAGGAAGGCATATTCAGCAGTATTTTTGACGGGCAAGGGTTTTGCCAGCCAGCATTGGGCGGACGGCTTGATGAAATTTCTTTGTTCCAAACGAAGGGTGTATGTGGAGCAGGGACTGTTTGCCCGGGGAGCGGCATGCCGGGCGGCGGAGGAGCAAAAGGATGGCGAAACGTTTACCTGCATTTGCGACGGGCGGTTAAAGACTACCGTTTCCATGAATGTGCTTCACCGGGGACAGGAAACGATGGTGACAGTAGCGGCAGCAGGGGATTGCTGGTATGATCGGGTATCGGTGATAGATGTAATTCCGGATCATCAGAGCTCGATTGATTTTGTGGTGACTGCGGTGGATTCCAAGAAAAAAAAGCGGATTTCCATTCCGCTGGAGGGGTTTCCCAGGCGGCCGGAGCGAACGACACGAGTACAGATCCGAGTGCTGTTTTTAGACGAAAGAACGATGGAAGTGACGTTGAGGGACCGTGGCTTTGGAGAACTGTTTCCTGCCTCGGACGTCCAGATTAGACAAGAGGTTATGCTATGAGTTTATTGTTGTGCCGACAGGAGCATGTAAAGCGGCCATATTTTATGGAGCCAATGGGGATTCATCTCTATTCGTCCCAGGAGCTTTCCTATGTAATATTTAATCATCCGATGCTGGTGCTGGATGGTTTTGTTGACGAGCGCCTGCTCTCCTTTTTGCGAGAAGAGCTGAATCAGGGATTTTTGGCACTAAAATTGGAGCGATGGCTGAAAAGCGGAGAAAATCCAGATGAAGCGCTGATGATTATTCTGCAAGAATGTGATTATTACAGCATGGCAGAGGTGGGGCGTTTCCGGCAGATGGCGGCAACACTCAGAAAGAAGCATCCGGCAGAATTTATGTGTTTGAAAGCAGACGAGCTTTTTTCCCTGCGGCAATATGGGCGGGCGGTAAAGATTTACCAGGAGCTTTTAGAGTATCCGGCGGAGGATTATATTGACGATGCATTTTTAGGGCGGGTATGGAATAATCTGGGTTCCAGCTATGCCAGGATGTTCCAGTTGGATAAGGCTTTCGACGCCTTTCAAAATGCATATCGAAAGACCGAGCAGGAGACAGTACTGGAGCGCCTGTATGATTTAAGCCAGATTGACAGCCGCCTGATATTGGGAGAAGATTTGGCAGGAGAGATTACAGAAGCAAAGAAGGCGATTTGGGAGAAGAGGCTAGGAAAGGCGAAGGAAAAGGCAAAAGGATCCGAAAAGGTAAAGGAACTGGATACGCTATTCCGCCAGGATCCGATAAAACGGCAAGAAGGAGAAGCCGCACTGCTCTACCGCTGGAAAACGGAGTATCGAAACATGGCGTAGGCATGAGCAGTGCGGCAAAAGTGATACCCTCCCCCTCGCGTTGTGCTTGCACAAAAGCGAGGGGGAGGGTATCACTTTTGCCATAGGGCGAAGCCCGTACAGCGAGATGGAGCGAAGCGGAATCGAGGTGTGCGCACTGCGGTGGGGGAGACACCGCTTTTGCCATAGGGCGAAGCCCGTACAGCGAGATGGAGCGAAGCGGAATCGAGGT
>CAJUPI010000036.1:0-440 GCA_910588125.1 uncultured Lachnospiraceae bacterium | reverse complement strand
GTACGCACTGCGATGGGGGGGACAAAAATATTTCCGTAAGGTACGCCAGGAAGCCCCGGCAGGGCAGCCGGTCATTGGCAAAGCAGGGAGGAATGTCGGTTTTGCGTTTCGGGATTATGAAGTTCTAAAATTTCTGAATTTTGCTAAGAACAAAACGGAAATGCCCAAACTCGCTTCGCTCAGACAGTGTGCATTTCCGTTTTAGCGCAAAATCCGGAAATTTAAGAACTTCTATCATCCCTGCAAATGCAAAACCGGCAATTCCTCCCTGCTTTGCCAATGACCGGCTGCCCTGCCGGGGCTTCCTGGCTGTTTATTTCGGCGGGTAAAGAGCTAAGAGTTCCAACCAATGTCATTTAGTTTAGCTCTGAGAATACTCAGCCATGGAAAAAGGAGCGGGAAGAGGCGGAAAAATGGTCTGCCGCTTTTGACTTTGCAGG
>CAJUPI010000035.1 GCA_910588125.1 uncultured Lachnospiraceae bacterium | reverse complement strand
TTCCACGCAAAACTCAGAGATTTAAGGACTTCTAAATCCCTGCAAAGTCAAAAGCAGCAGACCATTTTTCCGCCGCTTCCCGCTCCTTTTTCCATGGCTGAGTATTCTCAGAACTAAACTTAATGACATGATATTAGGGTCAAAAGGTCATGTGCCGGGAAATTGTATTAATTAATTTAAAATTGTGTGTAAAGTCATCCTCATATTATAACTTAAAATGGATACTAATCGAGTTTATTCAACGCACAGTTTAGAAACAATTCAAACAATTTTTCACATTGATACCTTTTGACCCCAGCATCATGACATTGAGAAATGAATCCGTGTTTTTGCAAAACGGCCAGACAACAAAGGCCCCATCCGCCTGTCAAAATATCCTGGGATGGGGCCTTTGATTATTGTATGGGTAATTTAACAAATAAATGCTCCTTTTTTATCTGTTTGCAGGCAGAGTTCTCCCTGAAACATACTGCCATCTTCTGTCAGGCGGTACAGCTCACCTTTCCAGACAATCCATTGATTCTTCACCATGGCGCCGTCGCTGCCGAGATAATACCATTTTCCGTCCGATCCGGTTTTCCAGTTGTCCCGTACCATCATTCCGGCGCCATCAAACCAGTACCAGTTTTTGCCGTCCAGATACCAGTTATTGCGTACAGGCTTGCCTGTGTTTCCCAAATAAAAACGCCATCCACCGTCTTCTTCTATCCATCCAGACTTTTTTTCCGGCAAGGGATTGATGATATTATAGTACAAAGCGATTGTCTCGGCCTCGGCTTTGGCAAGCAAGCGAATATTTCCTTCCTCCATCAGCCATTTTGCTATTTGGGAATTGGTATGGAAGGAATTTTCGAGAATCAATCCGGGAGTTCCTACAGCAGTAGCGCCTCGAAGCACTCCATAATAATCTCCTTTTTTCCCGCGACGATGTTCAATACGGGCCTTTTGGCGCGTTCCTATCACTCGCTCCACGCACTGTGCCAGCGCCATTCCGATTCCATCTGCACTGCCGTCAATGGCGCAATAGGCGGCAGGGTAATCGATGTTATCATTTACGGTAGCTCCTACGGCATTGGTGTGATCAGAGATAAATAATGTGCAGTCGCGGGAGGCGGCGCCCCTGCTGTAAAGGCCACGGTCCTTTTTCTGATCACTGCGGGTAGTGATCACTTCGATTCCGTACTCCTTCAGATATTTTTTCTGCAGCAGGTGCAGCTTCCAGGTTAATTCGGATTCATAATACCGGTTATCTGCCGGGCTCTGGTTATATTGGCCATAGTGACCGGCATCAAGACAGATTTTCATCGATGATTATTCCTTTTTTTCTATCATATGAAGAAGCAAGATAAGAGGATACTTTTTCCGGGGTTTACCCTTGTCCAGGGAGGGGGATGTATGGTACTATATGGGAAACAGGAGGTGATACTATGGCAAGGAAATCGGTTCTGGTAACCGGCGCTTCCCGGGGGATCGGAAAGGCCATTGCGGTAAAATTTGCCAAAAAAGGTTACAATGTCATCATTAATTGCGCCCACAGGGAAGCTGAGCTTTTACAGGCTCAGAAGGAGATTGAGAATTATCAGGTATCGTGTACTGCTTTTCTGGGGGATATGGGTGATTTTAAGGCCTGCGAAAGGCTGTTTTGCCTGATCCGTAAGCAATATGGCTCTTTGGATGTGCTGGTCAACAACGCCGGCATTGCCTATATCGGCCTTTTACAGGATATGGCCGGCAGTGATTGGGAGCGCATCCTGAATACCAATCTGACATCGGTTTTTAATTGCTGTAAATTGGCAATTCCTTTGATGCTTTCGGCAAAGCAGGGGAAAATCATCAATATTTCGTCTGTCTGGGGCAATGTGGGGGCGTCCTGCGAAGTGGCATATTCCGCGACTAAGGGCGGCATCAATGCATTTACCAAAGCTCTGGCCAAGGAGCTGGCTCCCAGCAATATTCAGGTAAATGCGGTGGCTTGTGGAGCAATCGATACGGAGATGAATCAATGGATGGAGGAAGATGAGCTGATCGGCCTGGTGGAGGATATTCCCACCGGACGTCTGGGACGGGCGGAGGAAGTAGCAGATCTGGTCTACCATCTGGGCTATAAAAACGCCTATCTTACCGGACAGGTGATCGGGCTGGATGGCGGATGGATTTGAGTGTGCAGATGGCAGGAATGGCGGATGGCAAAGATCAGAACCGCCGGATCTGATCTTCGCTGCCATCGGTATTTTCGATTTTTCGCACGGTTACATAATAGCTGTAAGTCTCATTTGCCTGCACCAATACACGGTCTCCGACCTTTTTATGCAAAATGGCTTTGCCAAGGGGGGACTCTGTGCTGATCATATTGTGCATAGAGTTGCCACGGATACTGGTGACCAGCTTGTACACCTCTTCTTCGTCATCATCTTCCATATACAGGGTGACCGTGTTGCTTAAACCGATCTCATCTTCACGGGATTCCTCGGAGATGATAATGGCGTTTTTCAGCATGTTTTCCAGATACCGGATGCGGCTTTCATTCTGATTTTTTTCCCGTTTTGCGGCATGATATTCAAAATTTTCACTGAGATCCCCGTGAGCCCGCGCTTCCTTTACCGCTTCCAGACATTCCTTGCGCACTACCAGCTTCCGATGCTCAATCTCTTGTTCAATCTTTCTGACATCGCTCTTTGTCAGTTTTTCCCGCATTTTATTCTGCCTCCCATGTTATAATCTGTTTTAGCCGTATTTTCTTTTTTATTTCCGTGAGCAATAAGCCAAGTGCCGTGCTTGCGCCAGCATTTGACTGCTTAGCCGCGGAACCGGTTAATGCAGGCAAAGATTTCCTGCCGGCGGGGCTTGGCCAGCCCACAGGGGACATAGGAACTGCAGAAGGGTTCCCAGCCCTGCTTGTCAAGCATATCTGCCAGCAGCTGCACGGTCTGCCGGACGGACTTCTTTCCATCGATGACCTGTTCTAAGCCAAAGCGCAGAAGGTGGGCCAGGGCATTGGTCTGTTCGGAGTCGGCAAGCTGCTCCACATAGCGCATGTCGATGGTTTCCTTGTCCAGGGAAAAGGAATCCTTGCCAAAGGTTTTGATCTTCATATGCTCATGGCGGTTATCACGGCTATCGCCATAGCCGCCGCGGTTGCCACGGCCTCCCCGCCGGTTAGAGCCGGCTCCGCCCTGTCCATTGCGTCCAGATGCAGGCAGGGCGCGGGTAAAGTCGGGCAGGGAAAAGTCCGGCGCCTGGGTTCTTGGGGCAGAGTGATCCTGACAAAGCCGCTTTACTGAATCCGTAATATCGACGGGCCGGTAACAGTCCATCTGCAGGATCTTGTCGGCGATATAGAAAAAAGCGCCGGAGCTGCCGGCCACCAGGATGGTGGATATGCCGGCCTTTTCGTATAAATCCCGGGCACGTTCCAAAAACGGCGTGATGGGTTCCTTTTCGCGGCTGATGACCTGCTGCATAAAATCATCCCGCACCATAAAGTTGGTGGCGGAGGTGTCTTCATCGATCAGGAACAACCGAGTATTGGCTTCCACGCCTTCGATGATCCCGGCGGCCTGGGAAGTACTGCCGCTGGCATCCGGCGTGTGGAAGGCAGAAGTATCCTTTTTGTTGGGCAGGTCATTGATAAACAGGGAGATATCTACATTGCGGATGGAGCGGCCATCCTCGGCCCGAAGCTTGATGGCAGTATCATCCGTGATCACATATTCCCGCCCGTCCCCGGCGATATGGTTATAGACGCCCATCTGCAGGGCTTCGAGCAAAGTGGATTTTCCATGATAGCCGCCGCCGACAATCAGGGTAATGCCCTGAGGGATAGCCATACCCGTGATCTCACCTTTATGTGGAAGGGTGAAAGTGCGTTCCATAGCAGCCGGGGAGATGAATGGAATGCTGTCTTTTAACGGCAGATCGGAAACCCCGCTTTTTCTGGGAAGGATGGCACCATTGGCAACAAAGGCCACCAGGTTTTCTTTTTTCAGGATTTCACGGATGGCAGCTTGATCTTCAGCCAAAAAGACGGTGTTTTGTACTTTTTTGGCATCCAGGCGGCGGTAGAAAAAGCAGCTTTCCACGCATCGGGGAAGAAAATCAAAAAGGATCTTGTCCAGCTCCCCGGCGTTGATTGTGCGGCCAAAGGCGGGAAAGCCGATATGGAAGCGGGCGATAATCTTAGAATCCGTGATCTGGCAGGCGCTGCGTTCCAATATCTCCTGCCCGCAGCGGGTAATGGACATCAGGCCGCTTTTGCCGGAGCCTTTGGCTTTGAAGTTAAAATCCTCAAACAGAGAAGAGAGCTTCCTGGTCAGGAAGTCCTGGAGTGCAATGCGGGAGCAGTCCCGGCTGTAGGAGGCGGCAGGAAAGCCGGCGTCCTTATGGGCAATTTCCACATGGAGGCTGGAAGGAGAGGCGAAGGGGTCTCCCTGCACATGGTCGATAAAAAGCGTATAGCTGCCAAAATGATAAGAGCCTGCCAAGGATTTGTAGGCAGGATAGCTTTTATGGTCAATGGAACGCAGCAAAGTGCGCAGCTCGTTGGATGATTTCATGTTGATCTCCTTTATGATGATAAATATATATCATCATAAAACATATTTGTAAAAGTTGCAACTGTTTGTGAAGTTAGCCACCATCTCCCCGGCACTTGCAGTCAATCCTCAAAGCCGTTCCATACCGGTTTGCCCGGATAACGCATAGCTTTTTCTTCTCCGCGAAGAACGCGAAGTGCTCCTTGGGCCATAGCCTCCTGTTCAAACTCTCCGACATAAACGGTTACCGGGGCAATCCACTCACAGCACTCCTGAATCTGTGCCACCATATCTGAAAAGCGTACCAGGCCGCCGGTGAGCAGGATCCCATCCACATTTCCTTTCAATACGGTACTCATGGCGCCAATCCATTTATTAATCTGATAGATCATGGCATTCCATACCCGTCTTGCCCGGGGATCGCCTTCCTCGACCATTTTGTGAACCGTATCCGAATTGGAGGTCCCAAAGTAACTGCTCAGGCCGCCGGTCTGGCTGCATAACGATTTCAACTTGTCCAGCTCCCCGGTTTCAAAATAGCGGAGCAGATCGGTCACGGCCATAGAGCCCATCCGTGTAGGAGAGAAAGGGCCTTCTCCGCCGCTGGCATTATTGGCGTCAATCATCCGGCCTTTTTGATGGGCAGTGATCGAAATGCCGCCATCGATATGACAGACGATGAAATTGCAGTCCTCATACTTTCTGCCGATTACCGCCGCATGCTTTCGGGCAGTCGCCTTCAGGTTCAATGCGTGAGTGCCGGTTTTGCGGTAAATGCCGTCAACTCCGGTCATGCGCGCCAGATCCGATAGCTCATCCACCACTGGCGGATCGATCATGAACATTTGCCCGCCATAATGCCGATACAAAAGCTCCGCCATCTGTACTCCCAGCATCGATGCATGATTGACGCCGCCTCTTGACGCTTTCGTATCCTGAATCAGGCGATCGTCAATCTGGTAAATGCCACTGACAATCGGAAAACAGCCGCCACCTCTTCCTACGATGGCATCAATTCCGGTCAGATCGATGTGGTTGTCTGTAAGAAACTGTTTTACCACATCCATCCGATAATCCAACTGATCATTAATTGTGGGAAACTGTTTTAATACTGATGAATCGTGAAAAACATCCGTAGTAAAAAGACAGCTCTCATTTTCAAATAAAGACAGCTTTGTGGAGGTGGAGCCGGGATTGACCACAAAGATCCTGTAAGTCTTATGATTCTTATCCATGATTACACACTTTCTGTAGTTCCAATGTCATTAAGTTTAGCTTTGAGAATATTCAGCCTCTTCCCGCTCCTTGTTCCATGGCGTACCTTCTGAGAAAATTAACTTAATGACATTGTCTGTAGTTCTACTGTTTTTCTGTTATCAGTATAGTCTTGTTTCCCACATTATTCAATATCTTCTGTCAGGGATCGGCAAAGAATATTTTATGCAATTTGATCTTTTTCCATCATAATATCCAAAATCGTTTTATCTGTCTGTGTCATACCAGGACTGCTCACCCGTCCCATATTTTGAATAGCCTGCTCCGGAGTATAGCCGCAGATACCGTCGGTAGGCTGGAGAAC
This sequence comes from uncultured Lachnospiraceae bacterium, assembly GCA_910588125.1. Classification (GTDB taxonomy): domain Bacteria; phylum Bacillota; class Clostridia; order Lachnospirales; family Lachnospiraceae; genus Brotaphodocola. The sequence continues at coordinate 27,543 of CAJUPI010000035.1, read as the reverse complement.
GACATTTGACATAGCCAGGGAAGCACACATGATAGCTGCATTGGTAGCAGTAGCCAGCTTTAATGCACAGCCGATTTTTCCTCCGTCACAGATCATACCGGTTAAGTTGCCGCTCATATTGATGATGGCATTGCCGATCTGCTCATCGCTTCCACCCATCAGCCAAACCATAGCGGCAGCAGCGGCAGTTGCGGCGGAGACACCGCAGCCACAGGTGGCAGACAGCTTTCCGGTATACATTTTAATATATACATTCAATGCATGAGAGAAAGCCAGAGCCTTTACCAGCTGCTCATTGGTGGAACCCAAATGCCTGGCCATCTCCACGACAGGAATGATTGCCGTGATCCCATGGTTGCCGCTTCCGGCGCTGCTCATGACAGCATAAGGACAACCACTCATACGTCCTTCCGCACTGCTGGCTACCCGGACCATAGTGCGGGTAAACAGGCTGTCTCCCAAGATATTGCCGCTTAACTGCTTTTGCAGGGAAGAAGCAATGCCGATGCCGAGAGAATGTTCCAGGCCATAATCAGCCAGCTTTTCGTTCATTTCCATTCCGTTCAGCATTTCCGCCAATTCGCTTTTTGTACATTGCTCAACGATTGCCTTGACTTCCGATACCGTCATAGTCATCAGCTTCTGGTGGATTTCATCACTGGAACTGGTGGAGTATTCCTTTTGCAGAAGTACCTCGTTGTTTTTCTTGGTAAAGATTATATTGGAATGCGTGTTGCGGATTTCACTGATTCCGATGCCAGAGGTAGTGATAATTTCCGCCCGGGCATAGAGCTGGGTTTCATTCTGGTTGATCATGACGATGACATGATGATCCTCTACCAGCCGGATGGCATCCTGGCTGACTTCAGGAGTGATATCCTCCAAAAGCTGCAACTTCTTTTCCGGATTGCCTAGGCAGGCGCCCAGGGCAGCGGCGTATTTTAAGCCTACCTTTTGAAAACCGGGAATTCCGACGCTCATACCATTTTTATAGATGCCGGGATTAACCTCCATCTTGATAGATACGACATCTCCTCCGATTGCATGCCAGGCATCTGCCGCTGCTAAAGCGACGCATACCGGTTCCGTACAGCCAAGCGCCGGGACAACCTCCTGGTGAAGTAATTGAATTAATTCTGCTTTCGTGATCATAGATGACTCCTTTCCTTTCCGAAATAGAAAATAAGTGTACTGTTTTAGCGGGATATTATCCTTGCCCTACTATAGGCAGGAACTGATAATATTAAATAGCAAGAAACATGCCATTCTTGCTGGAAAGAGGCATTTTACTTAGGGGATACACAGTTTTGGAGGGGATGTGAGGAAAAGTCAGAGAACGAAAGGTATGCCATGGAAAAAAGAGTGAGAAGAGGCGGAAAAGCCTGGAAAGCCAATTTTATATTTTGATGGATATTTTGGAAGATGGAATTATCGGAATCAATGAAAAAGGAGAGATATTTGCCTGTAATAAACAGGCGGAAGAGATTACGAAAGCCAGTGCTTCTTTAATAATAGGAAAACGGTGCGATGAAGTTTTTTCTTATATTCCTTTTGTAAAATGCCTGCTGGAAAAAAGAAGAATTCCGGCAAAGATGCTCAAAATCAACGGTGTTAATGTCAGCATGGAAGTGGTTCCGGTTCTGCGGCAGGAAAATTGTATCGGAGCATTTGCCAAATTGCAAAAATTTAACGAGGTTGAGGTGCGGCAGAACGAGCTGCGCAGCCAACTGATGAGTAAGGGGCATGTGGCAAAATATAGCTTTGATGACGTGATTGGAGAATCGGAGGTAATTCAGAAGACAAAAAAGGTATTGGAGCGGATGGCTGCCAGCGAAAGCCCGGTTCTTCTGATCGGAGAGACCGGTACGGGAAAAGAATTATTTGCCCATGCTGTCCACCGGGCTTCCCGAAGAAAGGACGGGCCATTTATCGCCATCAATGTGGCGGCGGTGCCGGAGAACCTTCTGGAAAGCGAGCTTTTTGGCTATGAAGAAGGAGCATTTACCGGAGCAAAGAAAGGCGGCAGGCCGGGGTTATTTGAATTTTCCCACCGGGGAACTTTGTTTCTGGACGAAGTGGAGGGCATGAGCCAGGCACTCCAGGTGAAACTGTTGCGTGTATTGCAGGAGCGGGAGATCATGCGGGTAGGAGGCAACCGGGTCATAAAAATCGATGTGCGCATCGTGGCAGCCACCAATGAATCCTTAGAGGAGAAGGTAGAAGAAGGAAGCTTTCGCCGGGATCTATACTACCGGCTGAACACGCTCCCCATAGTGATTCCCACCCTGGCAGAGCGAGGAGAAGACATATTTTTGATAATCGAAAGTATGAGGCAGGAACTGGGGGGAAACTTTGTGCTGACAGAACCGGTAAAGGAGTTTCTCAGAAGCTATACCTGGCCCGGAAATATCCGGGAATTGCGAAATATAGTGGAGTATTTTATCTACACCGGAGAACCAGAGATAACGATAGAAGAACTGCCTCCGACAGTTTTCCGAAAGCACTCGGTAAAGCTCAGGCCAATTACCACATCACAGCCGACTCCGGCCAGAACAATACCACGCGCCTCAGAAGAATTCTCCCCGTACTGGTTTGTCCTCGGGCAGTTATACCAGGCATCAGAAAACAACACTCCGATCGGAAGAGAACGAATCCTGACAGAGGCCAAAGCAAACCATTTACCATTATCCCAGCAGGAGGTAAGGAAAATTTTATCCGGCATGGCAGACGAGGGCCTGCTCCATATAAGCCGGGGAAGAGGAGGAAGCCGCCTGCTGCCCGCCGGAAGAGACTTATGGGAGACACACAACAAAAAAGAGGCCAATTGACCCCTTCAGAACCGCCCCATAAAACTGCCAGAGGAACTATGAGGAAATCCCATAAGCCCAATGTCATTAAGTTAATTGGGGGAAGGTACGCCATGGAACAAGGAGCGGGAAGCGGCCGGAAATGGTCGGCCGCTTTTTCCGGTTTCGGGATCAAGATTCCAGGCGTACCAAAGCATACCTCTTTTACTTCACCGCCCCGTTCACAACCCCATTCAGAATCTGCTTCTGGCAGATCAGATAGAAGACCAGGATCGGAATCAATGCCAGCAGATATGAAGCGAATGCCAGATTATAATTGGTGCCAAACTGCGTCTGGAATGTCATCTGTGCCAGCGGAAGAGTGTTCATGCCCGTTCCGGACATGATTACCAGCGGCGTCATCACATCATTCCAGGTTCCCAGTGCCGTTAATACTGCGACCGTTGCATGCATGGGCCGCATGATGGGAAAAATAATGCTCCAGTAAGTTCTAAAGGCTGATGCACCGTCCACCCGTGCTGCTTCTTCCAGGGCGACCGGGATATTCACCAGATATCCGGAATACAAAAGCAGGTTCATCGGCATATAGAATACCACATAGCACACGATGACACCGATAGCATTGGCGATTCCCAGCTGGGCAGTCTGTTTTACCAGAGGCATCATCAGGATGGCAAATGGTACAAACATACCACTGACAATATATAAGTAGACCAGATTATAAAATTTACTATGTGCTTTATTTCTCCCCACGGCATAACCAATCATGGAATGCAGCAGGATGGAACATACCAGGTTGATGATCGTGATCAAAAAGCTGTTGAACAAAGAGCGCCAGAAATCTGTGACCCGTATTGCCTCGGAAAAATTTTGCAGGCTCCATTTTTGAGGCAGAGACAAGATGCCAGAGATACTGTTGGTCATTTCGCTGGGGTCTTTAAACGCGATTACAACAGCCATATATAACGGAAATAATATCGTGATCAGTCCAAGACTCAAAAGAATCGTGATTGGCCAGTTGACCCGCTGAGATACTTTTTTCTCTTTCATTACAACTGTTCCTCCTTTTTCCCGGAAAATGTCATCTGCGCTACGGAAAGGATAACAATCAAAACGAAAAATACAACGGCATTTGCGCTTTGGAAACCGAACTGTCCGCCGGACATTCCATTGTTGTAAATCAGATAGGAAATGGATTCTGTGCTTTGTGCCGGGCCGCCTTTGGTCAATGCCATGATCTGATCAAACACCATCAGAAAGTTTTTCATACATAAAACCATATTGATGCTGAAAAACGGCAGGATCAGAGGGAAGGTCAGAGCTTTAAATTTATACCAGCCAGTTGCGCCATCGATAGAGCCGGCCTCATATACGTCCTCCGGAACTGTCTGGATACCAGAGATATAGATAATCGTATTCATGGCGACGGACTGCCAGGCACAGACCGTAACGATTGCCACCCATGCCCATCGTGTGCTGGCCAGCATACTGGTTTCCGGGCCGCCAAGCATCCCTGAGATCGCCGGAAGGATGTAGGTGAAAAAATAGCTGAAAATATAGCCGACAACCAGGGCGCCAAGAATATTGGGGATAAAATACATCCCTCTCAATGCGCTCTTAAATTTGATCCGGCTGTTTAAGCCCAACGCCAGAAGCAGGCTTAAAACATTGACTACGACAGTTGAGACAACCGCCAGCTTGATGGTAAAAAGATAGGACTTGCCTACGCGGGCATCCTGGAACAGATCGATATAATTGCGCAGGCCCACCCAGTCATAGGAACCGAAGCCCTTGAAATTGGTAAAGCTGTACAAGAAACCCTTGATCAGCGGAAGGGTATTAAAACAGAAGAATAATGCCAGAATCGGAAGCGTCATGAGCAGATATGTCCGTTCCCTGTCATTTGCCTTTTTCATCACAAATCTCTCCTTTCTTTAATTTGAGCCGTTCTGTTTCTGGTAATCTTCTACCAGCCGGATAATATCACGGTTGTAGCGCAGCCAGTCCTTATCAAATTTCTCCAGGAAAGCATCGGTGTCCTGTTGGATCAGGAAGGTCTGAATCTGAGCGTCCACCGCCATCTCGGAGGGATAGTAATGATCCTGATAGTCCGCCATTTTTCCTTCTTCAATAAATGATTTCATGCCATCCAGGATCGGCGCCAGCTCAAAACTTTCATTTTTACAGGGAACCGCATTCTGGTTATCCAGATAAGCCTGGACATTATCATGTTCAAGCAGAAAGTCCAGAACTTCATATGCCGCGTCTTTATTCTTGCAGGAGCGTGTGAGGCAGAACTGCAAATCCACGCCGGAGTTGAGAATGTTTTTCTCAGCCTAATTATTTGCCGGCATAACGAAAGAGTCGATGTCCATATCCGGATTGACGGATTTGATCTGGGGTACGGCATAGCTGCCGATGGTAAACATAGCGGACTGTCCATTGGCAAATGCGGTACAGGCATCATTGTAGCTGTAGGCAAATGGTCCGTCTTCGCCATACGGCAAAAGCTGCAGCAGCTTTTCCGCGATTTCCCGGTAGTTATCGGTAAAGTTCGTTTCCCCCCGGTTGACTTGCCGGCAAATATCTGCCGGCGCCAGTCCTACGGCAAGCGCATTCCATGGAGCCAGACAAGTCCAGGTATCTTTAAAGCCAAAGTACAGAGGTTGTATACCGGCAGCTTGGATTTCATCACAAAGAGCAATGAATTCATCCCAGGTATTCGGAATTTCCCAACCATGTTCCCGGAACATGGTGCGGTTATATAAAACGCCGGCAGCATTCGCAACGTAAGGTACGCCATAAGTCCCTTCTGTGGGAACGAATTTTAGTCCTTCCAGGATGTCCATATAGGCAGGCTGGATCAAGGCCAGGCCAGGATAATCAGAAATATCCTCCAGGATATCGGCCTGAACAAAATAGGAATAATTAATTTCACCACCGATTCCGATAATATCGGGATAATCTTCACGGATAAACCGTGTTTTCAGAATAGTCATGGCATCGTTGGGCGATTCTATGGTGAGGTGAATATTATCGTGTGTGCGGTTGAACTCTTCTTCCAGATGTTCAAATATCGCGACTGCTTCAGGCTTATACTGAACCAGCTCAATTTCAATCTTCCCGTCATGGGATGTGCTGCGGCTGCATCCGGACAGCAGGACGCCGGGCAACATCATTCCCACAAGACAAAAGCTTAACCATTTTGTTTTGTTCTTCATCCTTGTTCCTCCATTTTATATGAAATGGTAGACGGATGCCTCATATGGACGTAAGGTTCCGTCCTGACGCTTTTGGTAGTTACTGATCAGCAAGCGGGTTTTTGCATGGATATCTCTGGATACACCAGCCGGTACAGGAAGCTCCTTGTCGGTGAAATTGCAGAGCACAAAAAGCTTTTCAGCGCCCAGGGTTCTTGTATACAAGAACAATTCTTCACTTTCCGGCTCCAACAGCTCGTAGGTTCCGTAGACAATGATATCCATGGTGTGGCGGAGCGAGATCAATTGCCTGTAATAATGAAAAACAGAATCCGGATCGTGAAGCTGCTGCTGTGCATGGATTTCCTTATAATTGGGATTGACCGGGATCCAGGGTGTCTTGGTAGTAAATCCGGCATGGGTACTGTCATCCCACTGCATTGGCGTCCTGGCGTTATCCCTTCCGATTTTTTTGAGATATCCCAGTACGGTTTCCGGCGTTTCTCCGAAGCTTTCGGTGATCTCTTTATAGGCATTTAAGGATTCAATATCACGATAATCCTCGAGAGAATCAAAATATGCATTTGTCATTCCCAATTCCTCACCCTGATAGATGTAAGGGGTTCCCTTCATCATGTGGAGGCAGGTTGCCAGCATTTTTGCGGAGAGAACGCGGTATTGAGGAGTGTCATTGCCGAAGCGCGAGACAGCCCTTGGCTGGTCGTGATTGGACAGATAAAGGCTGTTCCAGCCCTTTCCTTCCAGTCCGGTCTGCCATTTGGAAAGAATCTGTTTCCAGGTGGAAAGCGGCATTTTTTTCTGATCCCATTTGCCATACCGCCCGGGCTGTCCGGGATCGCCGCCAACATGCTCGAACTGAAAAATCATATTTAGCTCGTGGGTATCGTTTCCGGCGTAGAACACGGCGTCCTCCACGGAAGCGCCAGGCGTTTCCCCTACGGTAATCAGTGGATAGCGGGACAGTACTTTTTGATTCATTTCACGCAGATATTCATGGACTCTGGGACCATTCTGATAGAAGGGTTCGCCGTTGCCATACAGCCCCTCGCCCTTTTCTCCGTCAGGGAGTCCGGGAACCTTTGATATCATGCTGATCACATCCAGACGGAAGCCATCGATTCCTTTTTTGCACCACCAGTCCATCATTTCGAAAACCTTCTCACGGACAGACTGGTTTTCCCAGTTAAGATCCGGCTGCTCTGGCGCAAACAGATGGAGGTAATATTGGCCACGTGATTCGTCATATGTCCAGGCGCTTCCGCTGAAGGATGCCCCCCAGTTGTTAGGCGGCGCGCCGTTTTCCTGTCCGTCCCTCCAGATATAATAATCCCGGTAAGGATTTTTATCATCGGCGGATTTTCTGCTTTCCACAAACCAGGAATGTTGATTGGATGTATGGTTGACGACCAGATCCATCATGATTTTAATTCCCAGAGAATGTGCTTTTTCCAGCATCCGGTCAAAATCATCCATGGTGCCGAACTCCTCCATAATATCCTGATAATCCGAGATGTCGTAGCCATTATCTACATTTGGGGAACGATATACCGGCGAAAGCCAAATCACATCAATACCCAGCTCCTGCAGATAATCAAGCTTTTGCGTAATCCCGCCGAGATCTCCGATCCCGTCCCCGTTGGAATCCATAAAACTACGGGGATAAATTTGATAGACAACTGCGTTCCTCCACCAATCTTGTTTCATGATTGATATCCCTCCTTGCTACATGGCTCTATATACGTTTTGCGCTAAACTTATATAAAATAAATAACACAGGCCGTTGCCTGTGTCAATAGTTTTACGCATAACCATTAAAACGTACAAAAATATTATAATATATCTATCCAAAATTAAGAGGGAAAAGGCTCGAAATCCAATCCATGAGAATACAGGCAGCGGGAGCAGGGGGCTAATGTCATTTCGTTAATTTTTTCAGAAGGTACGCCATGGAACAAGGAGCGGGAAGCGGCGGAAAATGGTCGGCCGCTTTTTCCGGTTTCGGGATCAAGAATTCCTAAAATCCCTGATTTTTGCGCAAAGCGAAACGAAAATCCCCAAACTCGCTTCGCTCAGACAGAGTGGATTTTCGTTTCCACGCAAAACTCAGGGATTTAAGGACTTCTAAATCCCTGCACAGTCAAAAGCAGCAGACCATTTCCCGCTGCTTCCCGCTCCTTGTTCCACGGCTGAATATTCTCAGAGATAAACTTAATGACATTGGAAACAAGATAGTGTGTTTTGATAAAATGAGCAGCTGTGAAAGCCAGGCAGGAAAAGCCGGCCAGGTTTCACGGCTGCTTGTTTTAGAATTATTTTCAGTGGGACAAGGATACAAGGCTTGGTGCCGCTGAGGGCAGCGGCGGGACTTACAAATCCAGTTTGAGATCTCCCGGATGGATCCATTTTATTTTCCGGAGAATCTCTCCGAATATCCAAGTCAGAACAGCGGGCAGAACAAAGCAGATCAGGAGGATGCTCAGCCACATGGCAGTACCGTCACCCATAGCGGTATAGACACCGATGGGGCCGACCATGCCGCAGGTACCCATACCGGCTCCGGCAGGGATATTCTCCATGCGGAAAACACAGGTGGCGATAGGGCCGGTGATCATGGAGGCGAGGGTAGGAGGAATCCAGATGCGGGGGTTTTTGACAATATTGCCCATCTGTAGCATGGAAGTGCCCAGTCCCTGAGCAAGCAGGCCGCCGGCCCCGTTTTCGCGGAAGCTTAAGACGGCAAAACCGATCATCTGAGCGCAGCAGCCGGCAGTGGCGGCGCCCCCGGCCAGGCCGTCAAGACTTAACATGATACAGATGGCAGCACTGCTGATAGGCAGGGTCAGGGCGATACCAATCAAAGCGGAGACCAGGATTCCCATAAAAAAGGGCTGCATCTCGGTAGCGGTTTTTACCAGATTGCCGAAAGCTGTCATGAAAGCCGACACACCGGGGCCGACAAATTGTGCCATCAGCACGCCGGAGATGATGGTAACGCCAGGGGTTACCAGAATATCGATACGAGTTTCCTTAGAAATCAGTTTGCCGAGTTCTGTGGCAATGACAGTGGAGACGAGAGCGCCTACCGGTCCGCCTAAGGCATTGCCGGCAATGCCGACGGTGGCGGCAGAAAAAAGTACCAGCTGAGGGGCATGCAGCGCATAAGCAATGGATACTCCAAGAGCAGCGCCGGTGGCGCTTTTACAATATTCTGCAATGGTATTAAACATTGTGCGATACATGGGAATCTGGATTTTTTCTCCCAGAGTGCCAAAGATAGTGCCGATGAGCAGGGAGGCGAACAGACCGAAAGCCATGGCGCCCAGCGCGTCAATGAGATAGGTTTTGATGGTAATGTTAACATCCTTTTTTTTCAAAAATTCTTTTACTGTAGAGTGTGCCATAATAGTTTCTCCTTTTTGAATGATTACTTTCTGGCATAGGGCCGGAAAGTGGTATCGCTATGTTATCAGATGACAACATAACGGGGCGGGAAAAAGGCACACATTTGACGTCCCAAATCAAAGCAGTTGCTTGTTATCTTACCATAAGATTTTGAAAATGCAAGGAAAAGATGAAAAAAACAGGAATATTGTTAAATAAATATCAATATAGTTGGCTGTTTGGCAACATAGAAATATTTTAAGAAGTATGATATAATCGACAAGAAAACAGAGTGCAATGATTTCCTGATGAAAAATATAGAACGGTATGGGAAATTATTACAAGAAGGAGTTCGGATATGGTACAAAAGATTTGCCCGATTTGTGATCAGGTGATGAAGCATTCTCACTATTGCAGGAATTGTAAAAGTTGGGTGAAGCATCCTCTTGTAAGAGATGTAACCTATTATTTGAATGAGAGACACCCGCGAAAAGAGAGCAACTGTAGTTATCATGGAAAAATAGCGGGGAATCAAACCGTGAAGGCGGCTTTTCAGGAGCCTCCCGAAGCAACGGCTACGGCTGGCTGGATTCTACAAGGCGGGAATGGCAATGGCCAGGCAGATGGGTTGAGAAAGGAATATGGAAATAAGAAAAAGGAAAACGGAGTGATATGGGCGGCTATCGTGATTGTGGGCGTGGTGTTGGCCGTCTCTCTGCTCAAAACAGGAATGAACCTGGCGGGAAGATATTTCCTTTCCTGGCCTGTGGCAGATAATGTGCCTTCCTATGAGGAACAATTCCATTCATGGGAAGGAGAAGAGGATTACGAGACGGATAATCCGGAGGAGACAAGCTGGTGGGAGAATGAAAGCCGGGAATTGACGGATGAGGAAGTAAAAGATGCGGGAAAGGCATGTAAGGGAGACGGGCATTTTGTTCTTCAAGGATCCGGCCTGGAGGAATTGGTTCGCCGGTTGCTGAACGAGCAGGGATACGATCAGAGTATGGTTGGAAGACATTCATACAATATCGGATATTATCTCGAGAACGGAGAATGTGTGAATTCCTTTTTCTCTTCTTATATTAATTTCACTTTGGCAGCAAATGGCGAGGTGATATATGGAGATTATGTAGATATTGATTGCGACACGGCAACCGGTGATTTGCATGCGGTGGAGATTTCTATGCATGATAAGGAAGATGCGATAGAATTGACCGTGAGGATTTTGGAATATATCGAGAAGGAATGGAATCTGGAGGAGGGATTCTGGTCGGATGCCGTCCGTAGGGAGATGCCGGAGCAGATAGAAAATGAGGATGGATATGACTGGACCTATGAGGATGCCTGGATATCAGGAAGCTTGTATGAGGATGGTTACTGGATTACCATTGATGTTGCAGAGTAAAGCGGGAAGGATTTCAGGGAAAGAGACAAATGTCTAAAAGAGCCTGATAGAAATGGAAAGGAAAGAACGATGAAGATCCGGGAAATTCTGGCAAAGGGGGAGCCGACGCTCTCTTTTGAGGTATTTCCTCCGAAGACGGAGGATAAATATGAATCAGTAGAACAGGCCGCGCTTAAGATTGCAAAGTTAAAGCCGGCGTTTATGAGCGTGACTTACGGGGCGGGAGGAGGAACCAGCCGCTATACCGTAGATATTGCCTCTACGATTCAGTCTCACGGGGTAACGCCTTTGGCGCATTTGACCTGTGTATCTTCTACGAGGGAAAAGGTCTGGTCCGTGCTGGGAGAGCTGAGGGCGCAAAACATTGAAAATGTGCTGGCGCTTCGGGGAGATATCCCGGCGGATGGGAAAGTAGAAAGGGATTATCAATATGCCTCTCAATTGATTGCAGAGATCCGGAAGGCGGGAGATTTCTGTATCGGTGCGGCATGCTATCCCGAGGGCCATGTGGAATCGGTAAATAAGACAGCAGATATTCAGTATTTAAAAGAAAAGGTAGAGGCTGGATGTGATTTTGTAACTACACAGATGTTTTTCAACAATAATATTTTATATAATTATCTTTATCGGATTCGGGAGGCCGGAGTGATAGTGCCGGTGATTGCAGGAATTATGCCGGTGACAAATATTGCACAGATCAAACGGATTTGCGCGATGTCGGGAACTTATCTGCCTTCCCGGTTTAAAGCGATTGTGGATCGATTTGGGGATAACCCGGCGGCAATGAAGCAGGCCGGGATTGCATATGCCACAGAACAGATCATTGACCTGATAGCTAACGGAGTCAATGGAATCCATGTCTATTCCATGAATAAACCCGATGTGGCGGCAAAGATTAAAGAAAGCTTATCGGAAATTTTAAAGTGAGGTTTTGCAGCAATGGCGGACGTGATGGAAAACTGGCTGAAGTTTGGAGGAGAATTTCCCTGGAATGAGCGGGAGATTCTGCGGTATCTGGGGCATTGCGGGCAGGAGATCCCGGCAAATGTAGAGGAGCGGATTAAGGAATGCTGCCGGGAGCTGGAGCAGGCCGTCGTTATAAAAGCAGTTTGGCGGGAATATCCGCTGACTGTCCGGGAGCATGTTTTAGATATGTCATGTCTGCAGACCAGCAGTAAAAATCTTGAGCGGAATCTTCGGGATTGTGAAAAAATTTTGATATTTGGCGCTACCCTGGGGAGCCGGGTGGATGGATTGCTGCGCAAATACGGACGGCTTCAGATGAGCAAGGCTGTGATTTTACAGGCAGCATCCGTAGCAATGCTGGAAACATTTTGTGACTGGCAAAATGAATTGTTACGAAAGGAATATCAGGAAAAAGGCTGGTATATGAGGCCCAGGTTTAGTCCGGGATACGGGGACTTTCCGCTGGAATGCCAGCGGGAAATCGCAGTTGCGTTGGAATTGAGCAAGCGAATTGGCGTCATGTTGACAGACAGTCTTATGATGATACCGTCAAAGTCTGTGACTGCAGTGATGGGGCTGAGCCAAAAACCGCGGTTCTGCAGTGTGCAGGGCTGTGAGGCGTGCGGAAAGAAGGATTGCGTATACCGCAGGTGACAAAAAGCAGGGCAACAGGAGAGAAAAGAGAGGGCGAGAGATATGATGGACATCAAAAAAGCAATGGCAGAGCGGATCCTGTTTTGCGATGGTGGTATGGGAAGTCTTCTGCAGGCAAGAGGGTTAAAGCCAGGAGAACTGCCCGGGACATGGAATATCACCCATCCGGAGGTGTTAGTGGAGATTCATCAGGCTTATCTGGAGGCAGGAGCTGATATTGTAACCACGAATACCTTTGGGGTAGACGCATTGAAATACAACGAACAGCTGGGATTTTCAGTGGAAGAGGTAGTGGCGGCGGCTGTGCGCAATGGGCGTGAGGCGATTCGGCGGAGTAAACGGCCGGGCTTTGTGGCTCTGGATATCGGGCCTACAGGAAAGCTGCTAAAGCCCTTGGGCGATCTGGATTTTGAGGAAGCCGTGCAATTGTTTGGGCAGGTGGCGGCCATCGGCGCCAGAGAAGGCGCGGATGTGATCCTGATCGAGACGATGAGCGACAGCTATGAGGCGAAGGCCGCCGTTCTGGGGGCAAAGGAAAATTGTGATCTGCCGGTGTTCGTAACCGTGACCTTTGATGAGCGGGGCAAACTTTTGACCGGGGGGAATCCCGCTTCTGTGATTGCCATGCTGGAGGGGCTGGGAGTGGATGCCCTGGGGATGAACTGCGGCCTGGGACCTTTGCAAATGAAAGACATCTTAAAAGAGGTGTTAGAGCTGGCTTCCATACCAGTGATTGTCAATCCCAATGCCGGCCTGCCGCGCAGTGAGAACGGCCAGACGGTATATGATATCGACCCGGAGGAGTTTGCGGTTTTGATGGCTGAGATTGCCGGGATGGGGGCACGGATTGTCGGCGGATGCTGTGGTACTACGCCGGAGCATATTCGCCGGATGGCAGAGCATTGCCGGGATATTTATCCGTTGCCGGTCAGCAAAAAGGCGCGCACCGTGATCTCCTCGTTTGCCCAGGCCGTGGAGATTGGCCGGGATCCGGTAGTGATCGGAGAACGAATCAATCCCACCGGCAAAATAAAGTTTAAGCAGGCGTTGCGGGAGCATAACCTGGAATACATCTTGCGGGAGGGAGTGACGCAGCAGGAGCATGGCGCGCATGTGCTGGATGTGAATGTTGGGCTGCCGGAGATTGATGAACCTGCCATGATGGAAGAGGTTGTGAAGGAGCTGCAAAGCATAATCGAGCTGCCATTGCAGATCGATACTTCCGATTTGACGGCCATGGAACGGGCATTGCGGGTGTATAATGGAAAACCTTTAATCAACTCTGTCAACGGTAAGGAAGAATCTATGCACGGAGTATTTCCGCTGGTAAAAAAATATGGCGGTGTGGTAGTGGCTCTTGTGCTGGATGAAGATGGAATTCCGGAGTCTGCTGAAGGGCGGATGAAGGTGGCAGAGAAAATATACCGGACGGCAGCAGGCTATGGCATCGGGGCACAAGATATCCTGATTGACGCATTATGTATGACGATCAGCTCAGACAGCCGGGGAGCCATCACCACTCTGGAAACCGTGCGGCGGGTAAAGGAGGAGTGGCAGGGTAAGACGATCCTGGGTGTGTCGAATATTTCTTTCGGTCTGCCGGTACGGGAAAATGTCAATGCGGCGTTTTTTGCCATGGCATTGCAGAGCGGGCTGGATGCGGCGATCATCAATCCGAATTCGGATGCCATGATGCGGGTATATCACAGCTACCGGGCGCTGATGGCACTGGATGATCGCTGCCAGGATTATATCCGGATATACGCCGGCGAGGATGCTAAAAGAAAAACAGTTGCTAAAAGTCCTGCCATGGATTCTGCTCCGGAGCAAAAGGAACCGGAAAAAGCGATATCCGAGTTGGGGATGAGTATTGAGCGGGGGTTGAAGGAGCAGGCGGCAGGAGCGGTGAAGGAGCTTTTGAAAACCCGGGATGCTATGGAGCTGATCCACTGCGAGATGATCCCGGCCCTGGATCGGGTAGGGAAGGGGTTTGAAGCAGGAATCATTTTTTTGCCGCAGCTGTTGATGAGTGCAGAGGCTGCAAAGGCGGCATTTGAGATTCTTCGGGAAAGCATGCAGGCAGTTGGCAGCGAACAGGAGAAGAAGGGGACTATTGTTTTGGCGACGGTTAAGGGAGATATTCACGATATCGGAAAAAATATTGTGAAGGTTTTACTGGAGAATTATGGTTATGAGGTTTTGGATCTGGGAAAGGATGTGCCTCCGGAGAAAATCGCAGAGATTGCTGTGGAGCGAAAGGTGAAGCTGGTGGGCTTAAGCGCACTGATGACAACGACGGTTCCCAGTATGGAAAAAACCATCCGTCTGCTCCGCAAAGAGGCGTCCTGGACAAAAATAATGGTAGGAGGGGCTGTATTAACGAAGGAATATGCAGACTCGATGGGCGCAGACCAGTATTGCCGGGATGCCATGGCTTCTGTGAATTACGCGGAGGAGGTTTTTGGACACTGAGGAGGAAGCGCATTATTCAGTGAAAAATATTGGCAGGAAAAGAAAATTGCGCTTGTATTTGCTGCTGTCTTTCGGTAAAATAATGATAGGCTGAATTTGGGATTCTCTCAGAACAGGAGAGAAGAACATGAAACGATTATCATATGGCAAATGGCTATCACTGGCAATATTGATTCTGGTGGCAGGATGCCTTTATAGCTGCGGGGGAAAAGGGCGGGGGGAATGGCTGCCCGGGCTACAGACGGAAGAGCAGGAAAATGAGGCAGAGAGCGAGGCGGGATCCCCGGAAGCGGGAAAGGCTCCGGATACCCATGAGCCTGCAGAGCTTCATAAGGCCGGGGATGGCGCAGTATTTATGAAAGATACGGCAGCCTCTTGTTTTGTCCATGTATGCGGAGAGGTGGAGAAGCCGGGGGTATATGAGCTGGAACAAGGCCGGCGGGTTTATGAAGCAGTTGCGATGGCCGGCGGTTTTACAGAGCGGGCGGCTCAGGATTATCTTAATTTGGCTGAGCCGATTTGGGATGGTATGAAGCTGGAGGTGCCAGATCGGGAACAAGTGCCGCCGGCAGAGTGGCCTGTATCCGAAAAACAGCTGGGGACAGCGAAAAGTGCTGGTCCTTCTTTCGGAAAAGTGAATCTCAATACGGCTACCAAGGAAGAGCTGATGACGCTTCGCGGGATCGGAGAAGCAAAGGCGGAGGATATCCTGCGCTATCGTCAAAAACAGGGCGGATTTGAGCGCATTGAGGATATTATGGAGATTTCCGGAATCAAGAATGCGGCATTTGAAAAAATTAAAGACGACATCACTGTCTGACAGCAGGGGAGAAGGAGAAGATGGCAAAAATTCTGGTTGTGGATGATGAAAAATTAATTGTAAAAGGGATTCGTTTCAGCCTGGAGCAGGATGACATGGAAGTGGATTGTGCTTATGACGGGGAAGAAGCGATTGAACTGGCAAAGAAAAATGAATATGATGTGGTGCTGCTGGATGTGATGCTTCCGAAATTTGACGGTTTTGAGGTGTGTCAGGCGATCCGGGAGTTTTCAGAGATGCCGATTATTATGCTGACGGCAAAGGGCGGAGATATGGATAAGATTCTGGGGCTGGAATATGGAGCCGACGATTATATCACGAAGCCTTTTAATATTTTGGAGGTAAAAGCGCGGATCAAGGCGATCATGCGGCGAAACGCCAGAAAGACCGGAAAAGGAGGCCGTCAGGAAAACCGGATGATTACAGCGGGGGATTTGAAGCTGGATCGAGAAGGGAGAAGAGTATTTATCGGCGAGAAGGAGATCAATCTGACAGCGAAGGAGTTTGATCTGTTGGAGCTTTTTGTATGTAATCCCAATAAAGTATACAGCAGAGAGGCATTACTGTCGCTGGTGTGGGGCAATAAGGCGACGGAGTCCGGAGATGTGCGTACCGTAGATGTCCATGTCCGCAGATTGCGGGAGAAGATTGAGCCGAGCCCCAGCGATCCCCGGTATGTGCATACGAAATGGGGCGTGGGATATTATTTCCGGATCTGATTAATAGTGTTTAGCATTAAGTGGAAGAATAAAAGGAGAATGGCATGGATATTACTATCAGGCAGGTAGTGCCGGAGGATCTGGATGCCGTGGCCCGGGTGGAGGCAGTCTGTTTCCCAGAAGCAGAGGCCGCGTCCCGGGCTTCTTTTGCCCAGCGGATCGAGGCATTCCCGGAGAGTTTTTTTGTCGCGGAACGGATGGGAAGGATCGTCGGGTTTATCAATGGCTGTGTTACCGATTCCCGGGTGATCCGTGATGAGATGTTTGAGGATGCCGGGCTTCACAATCCGGAGGGAGCATACCAGAGCATCTTTGGGTTGGATGTGATACCTGAGCTGCGGCGGCGCGGGCTGGCGGCACGGCTGATGAACCATCTGATTGCAGAGACAAAGAAAAGAGGGAAAAAGGGACTGATTTTGACTTGCAAGGACAGGCTGATCGGGTATTATGAGAGGTTCGGTTATCGGAATCTGGGGGTTTCCCAATCGGTTCACGGCGGGGCTATATGGTATGACATGATTCTTGAATGGGAAGACGGCTGTCCGGATTATGATAAAAAACAGGAGAAGGAACAGATATGAAAAAAAGGAAGCTGGAAGGACGGTGGCGTCGTCTGGATAATACGGCAAATATATTTCCGGTAATCGCCAATGAAAATATGAGTCAGGTGTTTCGGATTTCGGTGACATTAAAAGAGCAGATAAAGCCAGAGGTGTTACAGCAGGCTTTGGAAGATATCCTGCCACATATTCGCAATTTCCGGGTGAGGCTGCGGCAGGGGCTTTTTTGGTATTATTTTGAAGAAAATAAATCCATTCCCCAGGTGCAGCGGGAATCGACCTATCCCTGCCGCTATATTGACCCCCATGGAAACCGAAAGTTTTTGTTCCGGGTTTCTTACTATGAGCGGAGAATCAATCTGGAGGTGTTTCATGCTCTGACGGATGGCCTGGGGGCGGTCAATATGTTAAAGGATTTGACCGTGAGATATTTGCAGCGAATTCATGGCAGGGAGGATGGCTTCTGGAAAGACGAGGATGAAAAGTCGGCAAAGGAACGGGAGATTTCGGTAGTGGACAGTTATCTGGAGCATTACAAAGAAGTGCCCCGGCGCCATTACAGTTCCCATCCGGCATACCGTCTGGAGGGAAATTATCTGCCGTTGGGAACCGGACAGGTGCTTCACGGATATGTAAATACCAGAGAGCTGAAAAAGGTGTGCCATCATTTGGGAGTCAGTATTACCAAGTATTTGGCAACTGTCCTGATCTGGTCGATCTGGCAGGAGTATCTGGACGGAGAAGCCTGGGAGGAACCGGTGGTCTTGAATCTTCCGATCAATCTGCGGGCGTTTTTTGATTCGGAGACCATGGCGAATTTTTTTGCCGTGACGATGATAGGCTATCTGTTTAGGAATCCGGATGTAAGCTTTGAAACGCTTTTGGGGAAAATATCGCGTCAGATGGATCGAAAGATTGATAAGGGGCGGTTGGAGGAAAGCATTTCCTATAATGTATCCCGGGAGAAAAAATGGTATATCCGGGTGATTCCGCTGGTGTTAAAGCGTCTTGCCCTGGATTTGGTATTCCGGCTAAAGGATCGGGCATATACCATGACGTTATCGAATGTGGGAGTGATCCAGATGGAGCCGGAATATGAAGAGGAGATTGAGCGTTTTCATCTGATGATTGGGGTATCCCGGAGGCAGCCGATAAAGTGTGCGGTATGCTCGTATGGGAAGGAAGCTGTAATTACTTTCACTTCCGTATTTTCCGACAATCATCTGCCAAGACGGTTTTTTGATAAACTGAAAGAGGACGGAATCCGGGTACAGCTGGAAGGAAACGAGCCGTCTTCAGCCAGGAAGCGGGATATGTATCCCCGTATCCGCAAGGTTTTGATCTTGCAAAAAGGCGGTGAGGCGAAAGCATCCCGCATGGTAAGGCAGGTAGGACAGACCGGCGGGAAAGCGGCGAGAGGGCTTAAGGGCTATCTGGCAGGTGAAAAAGACTGGAAGGAAGAGCTGCACCGGCGGCTGAACGTGTGATGGCAAGGATGCAGGAGAACGGATAATGACAAGAGAATTCATGTCAGGAGAAACGATCTGGCAGGAGGTTTTATGAGAGCGGATAAGGTCAGCCTGCGGGGCAGGCTGGTGCGGGATATGATAAAAAACACCATGGATTCAGCCATGGGGCGCCGGATACAAACGGGAGAACTGCGGAAGAATCCGGTGGAGCCGGCATGGATATGCCCGCCGGATTATGATTATGAGATAGTCGAGCTGGAAAATTTTACCATGGAATATCTGCGTCCGTTACAGGTAAACACAGGACGGGTGGTGTTGCAGCTTCATGGAGGCGGATATATCGGTCCGATGAAAAATATTTACCGGGATTTCGCAGTTTGCTATTCCAAACAGAGCATGGGCGGGGATGTGCTGACGATCGATTACCGGGTGGCGCCGGAGTATCCGTATCCGGCGGCGCTGATGGATGCTCTGGCAGCATATCAGTGGCTTTTGGAGGAAAAAAAATATGCCCCGGAAAAGATTGTGATAGCCGGGGATTCTGCCGGCGGCGGCCTGGCATTGGCACTGGCTATGTATCTGCGGGATCACAATCTGAAAATGCCGGCAGGGCTGGTGCTGATGTCGCCCTGGACGGATCTGACCTGCAGTGGAGAAAGCCATGAAACAAATTTTCATCGGGATCCCCAGTTTGGCAACACCACAGATAATCTGTTGCATAACAGTGTTTATATTGGCGAGGCAGATCCAAAGAATCCTTATCTATCTCCTATGTTTGGAGAATATTGGGGGATGCCGCCGGTGCTGATGCAGGTGGGAAGTGAGGAAGTGTTGCTCAGTGACACACTGGTGGTGGCAGATAAGCTGCGTGCGGTTAAGAGCAAACGGCGGGTGTCTGTGTACGACGGTATGTTCCACGTGTTTCAGATGGCCCTGCGGTTGATTCCGGAAAGCCGGGAAGCCTGGGAGGAAGTGGGGGCCTTTTTGCAGATCCTCTATGGAATCCGTTGGAAACCGGAGGGAAAAGTGGTGAAAAGGGTCAAATCGGGGCGGAAGCAGAGGTTGACGGAATGAGGATTACCTTGGTTGTGGTGGGAAAGATTAAGGAAAAATTTTTTGCGGAGGCAATTTTGGAGTATGAAAAGCGATTAAGCCGATACTGTAAGCTGGAGATTTTGCAGGTTGCGGATGAGAAAACACCAGAGAAAGCCAGCAAAGCCCAGGAGCGCCAGATCAAGGAATCAGAAGGCCAGCGCATTTTGGCACAGATTAAAGACGGGGCTTATGTGATTGCCCTGGCGATTAAAGGCCAGATGGCCAGCTCGGAGGAGCTGGCAGAGAAGTTAAAGCAACTGGGGATTTGCGGAAAAAGCCATGTGGTGTTTATCATTGGAGGCTCCCTGGGGCTGTCCGAAGCCGTTCTTAAGCGGGCAGACGAGCAGCTGAGCTTTTCCTATATGACCTTCCCGCATCAATTGATGCGGGTGATATTGTTGGAACAGATATACCGGGGATTTCGGATTATGGCAGGAGAACCGTATCACAAGTAAGAATCTCTGATAGTTTATAAAATTATAAGAAAGGAAATGGAAGAAACAGTTGAATTTGTTGTGAGGCTGTTTTATACTGAAGTGTATCAGATTATTAAAGAAACAGGAGGAGTAAGGATGAAATTGCAGCAGAACGGAAAGCGTTTGGCTGTTGTCCTGGCAACGGTGATTTTTTCAGTAGCGGCGTTGATGACCGCATGGGGGAAGACGAGGCTGGAGACAGTATCAGACGTTTATTGGAACGATGAGGATGACAATGAAAGCAAGCTGACGGAGGCAATCTGGGAGCCGGTGGAGGATGCCAATCAATATGAGGTTTATCTGTACCGGGATGGCAGCAAGGTAGGGGAGGTTACAGTTAAGTCCAGCAAGAATAGCTACAATTTTAAGCGCAAGATGGACAAGGAGGGAGAATATACCTTCCGGGTGCGTGCACTGGCGAAGAAGAATAGCAGTGAATATACGAATAGCTCCTGGTCAGAATATTCGGATGGCCTTTATATTACGGAAGCCCGTGCAGAATATAATAAGAGCGGGAAGCAGGAAGATACCAGCAAAAACGGGCCGGGAATGCCGGCAGGAGGGCAGGCTTCTCCGGAAGGGAATGGAGGAACTGCGTCGGGAACGAATGGTGAAGTTATGGCTGAGAACAGCAAAAAGCCGACAGCAGAGAATACCAGTGATGAAAAGGTGCTGGCGGAGAACAGTAAAAAGCCGGTTGCGGGAGATGGCGGCAGTACTTCCGGAACAGACAGCCAGCAGCAATCCCAGTCAGCAGATTCCCAGCCAAAGACCGGCGAGTGGATACAGGATGACACGGGATGGTGGTATCGCTGGTCTGACGGCACCTATCCGGCAGGCAACTGGTTCCAGGATCCGGCGGACGGAAAATATTATATGCTGGATGGCCAGGGATATATGAGAACAGGCTGGATTGACTGGAATGAGAAGCGCTATTATTGCGATCTGGCAGGTGTACCTTCTGGTGCTATGGTGACAGGAGAGTACTATATTGATGGTATACTCTACCGTTTTGATAATTCCGGGGCCATGATCGATGAGTCCATCACATCTGGAGGATCTTCTTCCCGGGTAGAGGATGAGGATTGATTTTTAAGCATATCAAAATAACAGGATGAATCAGGCTAGCGGCGGAATCGCCGTACATATTTTGCCTCTCTCTTCATATATTGTATTAGAAGCAGAAATGACGCAAGGCGCGGCAGCTTTGTTTGTGAGACAATCAAGAAGGGAGGGGCATTCTTATCGACAAAAGGGACGAGTTAATCCGCATTTTTTCTAAAGATATCAGAAATATTCTCAGGCAGCTACCGGTAGATTTCCAGGAAGTACAGGAAATTCGTATGCGGGTGCATGCGCCGCTTCTTATCATTCATAATAATCGTGAATTTTATATTACTCCTGAAGGAAAATTGAGCAAAAATTCTAACGAAGCCTGCCAGATAAGCAGGAAGGACTTGAAGGAAACTCTGGAATATATGAGTGATTATTCTTTGTATGCTTTTGAAGAAGAATTGAAGCAGGGATTTATCACGATTCAGGGAGGCCATCGGATTGGTGTTGCAGGAAAGACCGTGACAGATGAAAAAGGAATCCGAAGCATGAAATTTATTTCCTTTCTTAATATCCGGCTGTCTCATCAGATTCGCGGCTGCGCAGATTTGGTATTGCCTTATCTATATGAGAAAAAGAAAATTTTACATACTTTGATTGTATCCCCTCCGCGTTGTGGGAAAACTACGCTTTTACGAGATGTGATCCGACAAATATCGAATGGCACAGGGCCGGCGGCTGGAATGACAGTAGGGGTAGTTGATGAGCGCTCCGAGATCGGGGCCTGTTATCAGGGAGTACCGCAGAATGAATTGGGCATCCGCACAGATATTCTGGATTGTTGTCCCAAGGCATTGGGGATGATGATGCTGATCCGAACCATGTCCCCACAGGTGATTGCTGTGGACGAGATCGGCAGCCGGGAAGATTTGGAGGCTATGGAATATGTGATGAATTGTGGTTGCAAGTTGATTGCTACGGTACATGGGAATTCCATCGATGACATCCGTCAAAAACCGGTTTTGCGCCGGCTGATACAGGAGCGTTGGTTTGAGCGATACGTGGTGTTAAACAACTATGAAAGACCAGGCAGTGTAGGACAGATCTATGATGCCCGGGGAACGAGGCTGTACCCGGCCGGGGAGAATGCTTATGACAGTTAGTTTTTTTCTGAAAACGGCCGGTGCAGTGATGATGGTGGCAGGAACCTCCGGCTATGGATCCTGGCTGGCCGGGAATTATCGAAACCGTCTTTTGCTGCTGGAGCAGCTCCGTCAAATGATCTTTCTTTTAAAGGGACAGATTACCTATGCCAATGCTCCTTTGCCGGAGGCTTTTGAAGCAGTGGGAAGACGTACAAAGGGAGTGCTGTCAGAGCTGTTTGTACGAGTTTCCAAGCGAATGGAGGATCAGCAGGGAGAGCCGTTTTGCCAGCTTTGGAAGGAAGAGATAGACAGGCTGAATGTAGATGGGGTACTGACAAAGGGGGACAGGCAGTCATTGGCTGGGCTGGGAGAGCATCTGGGGTTTATGGATTGTGAGATGCAGGAACGAAATCTGTTGCTCTATTTGGAGCAGTTGGATCTGGTGATTGAAGAATTGCGGAGCCATCGACAGGAACGATGCCGGTTGTACACCAGCCTGGGAGTGATGGCGGGAATATTTTTGGCGATTCTGCTGTTGTGACAGGTGTACCTCGTCCTGACACGATCCGGATTTGCACAGAGATTGTTGTTCAGGGAGGGAGCACAGGGAAAGGAGGAAAATCTATGGGAGTCAATCTGATTTTCAGAATCGCAGCAGTAGGAATCCTGGTCTCGGTGATTTGTCAGGTACTAAAACACAGCGGACGGGAGGAACAGGCATTTTTGACGAGTCTGGCAGGTTTGATTCTGGTACTTTTCTGGATGGTACCTTATATTTATGAACTGTTTGATACCATTAAAAATCTGTTTGCATTGTAGGGGAAGAGCTTATGACAGTAATTACAATTGGTGTTGCGGGAATGATAACCGTAATGCTGGCAGTACAGATGAAAGGAATTAAGGGGGAATATGCGACATATGTGGCAGCAGCCGGAGGATGCCTGATATTTTTTTATGGTGTGGGGAAGCTGGGAGATATTTTAGATGCTATGAGACAGATTCAAGAGATGGTCCGGATTAACCGGGTATACCTGACTACGTTGTTAAAAATCACCGGAATCACTTATATTGCGGAATTTGCTTCAGGAATCTGCCGGGATGCCGGCTATAGCGCCATTGGAAACCAGATCGAGATTTTTGGAAAGCTGTCAATTCTGGCAGTCAGCATGCCAATTGTGCTTGCTTTGCTGGAAACCCTGCAGAGGTTGCTGGTATGAGCGGCTCCGGGATAGTATGGAAGATCAGATGTCTGCCAGGTCTGATTTTGTTGGGGATGTTGTGGCTCTGCCCCCTGTCTTTTGGCGCAGAACGATTGCCGCTTTATGAAATACCGGGTGGGGACTGGAGTGAACTGGATCGGTTTTTGCAGCAACAAGGCGGAGAGCAGGAGGAGCTTTTTTCCTTTAGTGAACTGGTAAAAGTATTAATGGAGGGACAAGGGAGAAAGGCAGGAAAAGGAATCCTGACTAGTATGCACAGCGTCCTTTTCGAGGAACTTTCCCATAGCACGAAGCTGTGGGGGGAGCTGCTGGCTGTGGGACTTGTTGGGGCGGTGTTTGCTAATTTTTCGTATATTTTTACGGGAAGCCAAATATCAGAGACGGCATTTTTCATGACATATTTGCTGGCTCTTGCACTTTTAATCACTATTTTTTCAGACAGTATGGAGATTGCGCAGAATATATTGAGCCGGCAGATAGAATTCCTCAGAGTGTTGCTTCCCTGTTATTTTTCAGCGGCTGCCTGGACGGGAGGAAGCCTTTCGGCGGCTGCCTGGATGGAGTTTTTCCTTTTTTTGATTGCAGCAGTACAATGGCTGTATCTGCGCCTGCTACTGCCGGCGATCCGGGTATATGTTCTTTTGGTAATGGCCGGAAATATGGCGAAGGAGGACATGCTGTCCCGCCTGACCCGGTTTTTGCAATCCGGGATTCGCTGGGCCACTCGCTCTCTGATTGGCCTGGTGGCAGGTTTTCAACTGGTCCAGGGTTTTGTATTGCCTTATGCGGACTCGGTACAGGCTGCCGGGGTTCAGAAGCTTTTGCAGGCAATTCCTGGTGTGGGAGACGGTGTGGGAGCCGTGACCAAAATGCTCCTGGGGAGCGGAGTGTTGGTGAAAAATACAATGGGGGCGGCGGCGGTAGTGATACTTATGATATTGAGTGCTGCTCCTTTGCTTAAGCTGTTGCTTTTGCTGTTTTTGTACCGGGCAGCGGCAGGTATCCTGCAGCCCGTGGGAGATAGGCGGCTGGTGGGATGTATCGAAAGCGTGGCAGAGGGACAGAAGATGCTGCTGGGATTGGCGGCATCGGGACTTTTGCTGTTTTCTGTTACGATCGGATTGGTTTGCGCGGGGACTAACGGGGCTTATCTGGGAATATAGAAGGGGAAGGCGGTAAGGATTAAAAGACAGTCGGGAGGAAAAGCGATTGTACGAGTGGGTCAAAAATATTACGGGATATTTTTTGTTTCTGGCGGTGATAGAGCATTTGATCCCGGGGAAGAAATATGAAAAATATTTCCGTTTATTTGCTGGTATGGTAGCTATCCTGTTAGTGATTCAGCCTTTCGGTAAAAATCTGGGACTGGATGAAAGGATTGCTCATTTTTATGAAAATCTGGTGCTTCAGTATCAGGCGGAGGATTTGCAGGAGCAGTTTTTGGGAGCTGAGCAGGAACGTCTGGAGCAGATGATATCCCATTATGAGGCGGCTGTGGCAGATGACATCCGTCAGATGGCCGGGGAATTGGGAGTCACAGCTTCCCGCTGCCAGGTGGAAATTGAGCGGAAGCAGGGAACAGAACAATTCGGCAAAGTGGTCAGGATTTGGGTGGTAATTGATGCGAAAGAGCAGGAGGGAGATAAGGCGCTGGCAGAAGAGAGAAAAATATCAGAGAAAGAAGAGACAGAGAATGGGGAGATCCTCCGATCCGAAGACGTGGCAGGCATAGAACCGGTCAAAATTCAGGCAGGGAGAGTGGACGGGCCGGCAGGTGGAGAACAAAGGGAGTTTCGAAAAAAGCAGGAGGCGGAGTATTCCATCATCAGAAGGCTGCGCAGAAAAATTGCATCCTATTATGATCTGGAGGAGGCTTATGTGGAAATTCAAACAATGGAAGGGTAAGGACAAATGGCTGTTTTTGTTGACAATCGGGGTTATTTTATGCATTCTGGCATTTCCGGCAGAGCGGTTGACGAAGAAAGAGATGAAAGAAAAATCGGATCCGTCCGGCGGAAGCTTTTTTACCGGTGGCAGCCTAGACAAAGAATACCAGAAAAACGGGCGGAGCGGGGCAGCCGAAGGAGGAAAGGAAAACGAAAGGGGTAATGGGGATGCACAGGCTTCTGATTCGGATATATCAGAGAATGCCATAGCGGTTATGGCCCGGGTCAGCGACAGCTATGAAGCAGAGCTGGAGCAGCGGGTACGGGAGATCTTGAAAAATGTAGAGGGAGTGGGAAAGGTGGATGTGATGATTGTATTAAAATCTTCCGGTGAGAAGGTGGTACAGGTAGATGGCAAGAATTCGCGTTCTCTGACAGAAGAACAAGACAGCAGTGGCGGAACTCGCAGAATCGAGAATCTGGAACAGGAACAGAATACGGTGATGGCTTCCGGCAACGGTGAAAATGCTCCTGTAATAGCCAAAGAACTGCGTCCGGAGCTTTCCGGAATCATCATCAGTGCGGAAGGCGGAGGAAATCCTGCCGTCCAGTCGGAAATTTCTGCGGCAATGGAAGCATTATTTGGCTTGCCTGCTCATAAGATAAAAGTACTAAAGCGGGTGGAGTAAAGGAGTGTCAGATTATGAGAGAACGAAAATTTGGAATGAAGCTGAAGGATGGCAACATGAAAAAGCTGTTCCGCAGAAATCAGATTATCATTACAACCCTGGCCATTATGATTGCGGCAGCGGGATATCTGAACTATGCGGGGAAAAAGGAACTGGAGGCCAGCAGCGATGATATGGTCTACGAAGCAGGGCTGATGGAGATCTCCGATGAGGATCTGTTGCGGGAGAACCAGGCAGCAGGATACGGTTATACGGATGAGATTGAAGAGGCGGAATCTCTGGCAAATGAGGAATATCCGGTTTCGGCGGACGGGCAGACAAATGATGGTTCTTACGCTGCTGGCCAGCAGTATGCAGAGATTGACAGCTGGGATGAGGGCGAGGATGCCGGTATGGAAAATCCCGGTGAGGCTGTGTTGACCAGCGGGATGACAGTGTCTGATTACATAGCAAATGTACAGCTTAACCGGGAACAGATCCGTGCGAAAAATAAAGAAACGCTCAATAATATTATCAATAACACAAATATCCAGGAAGCTGCCAAACAGGAGGCGATCCAGAACATGATCGCGATGACAGCAGTGGCGGAGAAGGAAAATGCGGCTGAAACTTTGTTGCAGGCCAAGGGCTTCTCAGATCCGGTGGTTAGCCTGACGGACGGGAAGGTGGACGTGGTGATCAATGCCACGGCGATCACAGATCAGCAACGGGCGCAAATCGAGGATATTGTAAAAAGAAAAACAGAAGTTCCGGCGGATGGAATTGTGATTACCCTGCTGAATCTGGCGGAATGAGACAATCATGATAAAAGAAAACCCAAAGATTCCCTATGCAAAGCTGCCGGAATTTGATATAATAAAAGTATCGTTTTGAGGAGGCGGCTCCGACGGGGCTGCCAGGAACCAGAAAATGTCAGGAGGTAGCGCGATAGTGGAAAATAAGGATGAGAGAAATACTCATAAGGTATATGAGACAAATGCAATTGGGGAAGTACAGATAGCGGATGAGGTAGTGGCGATTATTGCTGGATTGGCCGCCACTGAGGTGAGTGGCGTGGATTCGATGGCAGGTAACATTACCAATGAACTGGTTGGTAAGCTGGGCATGAAGAACCTGTCTAAAGGTGTTAAGGTGGACGTGACCGAGGAACATGTATCCGTGGATCTGTCTTTGAACATCAAATACGGCTACAACATTCCGGAGGTTTGCGAGAAGGTGCAGGAGAAAGTAAAGTCGGCGATTGAGAATATGACCGGGCTGACGGTGCTGGATGTGAATATCAAGATTGCCGGTGTGAATCTTACAGAAGAACAATAAGCCAAAAAGAATCAGGGAGCGGCCGCGGGTGGCGGTAGCTCCCTGTATTGTTGAGTGTTTTGTCAATGTCATTTAGTTAATTTTCTCAGAAGGTGCGCCAGGGAAAAAGGAGCAGGAAGAGACCGGAAAGGGTCTGCCGCTTTTTCCGGTTTCGGGATCAAGAATTCCTAAAATCTCTGATTTTT